>JAESPR010000080.1 GCA_016765685.1 Colwellia sp.
GGGAGCAGGATTTGAACCTACGACCTTCGGGTTATGAGCCCGACGAGCTACCAGGCTGCTCCATCCCGCGTCCGAATGGTTTTATCTATTAAAAGATAAAACAAGCCACAATAATTTTACTTCATACTGCAAGAAGGTTTCAAAGTTCTTGTCCCTGAAAACGAGGCGTATAGTAAGGATAGCACTCAAATAAAGCAAGCGCTTTTTTCAAATAATTAACCATTAGGTGAAATGTTCTTCGTTATGGCCTATTTATAAGCTGTTTATCTACTTTAAAGCTAACTTTTGTTTATGTGTTAGCGTACTTTCGCTATAATCTCGCCATCGTTTTTTCTTAAGCTACACTATGACAGAATCCATGCAACAATTTTTAGCCCTAACTTCCCCCGGTATTGAAGTTTTACTTGTCGACGAACTTAAAAATCTTGGCGCAGAGCAAATAACTCAAAAACCAGAAGGTGTTTATTTTACCGCGTCATTGGTGCTTGGTTATAAAATTTCTCTTTGGACACGTTTAGCAACACGAGTGATGTTAAAACTAGGTGAAGGTGAAGCACAAAATAAAGATGAGCTTTTCAAAACGGCTAGTACCATTAATTGGCTTGAGCACTTTAATAGTGATACTACTTTTGCTGTTGATTTTGTTGGTTACAGTGAAGAAATTCGTAATAGCCAATTTGGTGGCTTAACGATTAAAGATGCCATTGTCGACCAATTTAGAGAACAAGGTTTTGAACGCCCTAATGTAGACAAAAAATCTCCACAAATAAGCTTTCAAGCTCGCTTATTAAAAGATATTGTTAGCCTATATTTAGACTTTTCAGGTCGTGGTTTATTTCAACGCGGCTATCGCGAGCATTCTGGTGCTGCTCCGTTAAAAGAAAACTTAGCCGCAGCGTTAATTATTCGCTCAGGTTGGTTAGCCGACACCACTAAGCCATTAGTTGACCCTATGTGTGGCTCAGGCACTATATTGATTGAAGCCGTTTCGATGGCAACCAAACAAGCACCGAGTATTAATCGAGCAACGTGGGGCTTTGATGCTTGGTTACAGCACGATGAAAAATTATGGCAAAAGCAGTTAAATGAGGCTATTGAAAGCTCAGGAAACTCGTTAGAACAAGCAAATATCAGCAGTTTAAAAGTATTTGGCATTGATATTGATGCCAGAGTATTAAAAACCGCGCAACAAAATGCCCGTAATGCTAACTTACAGCGTTTTATTGAGTTCAAATGTCAAAATACCAATGACATGAATAATGTCTATGGTTCCAGTAATTCACCACAAGCTGGAACTATTTTATTTAATCCTCCTTATGGTGAGCGTATTGGTGAATTGCCTGAGCTAGTAGAAAATTTTGTTTTATTTGGTCAAAAACTCAAAACGCAATTTATTAACTGGCGAGTCGCTATTTTAACCGCCAACATTGAACTGCTCGCTATGCTTAAGTTATCTAGTTTTAAGCGTAATAAATTTAAAAATGGTCCGTTAGACTGCCAATTAGCACTGTATAATGTCGATGCAAAGCAACTGGAAAAAGATGCCGTCAATCCGCAATCGTCTTTTACTGAGCAAGACAGTGCTTTTGCCAACCGTTTGAAGAAAAACCGTAAAACACTAAAAGGGTGGCTTAAATCGAGCCAGATAGAGTGTTACCGATTATATGACGCTGACATTCCTGAATATAATGTTGCGATAGATATCTACGGAGATTACTTAGTTATTCAAGAATATGCGCCGCCAAAAACCATTGATAGTGATAAAGCAACCAAACGTCTGCAAGAAGTTATTTATTGGGCGCCTAAAGTGCTAGCAGTGCCAACCGATAAAGTGGTGCTAAAAACACGAGCGAAGCAAAAAGGGAGTAATCAATACCAACGAGTTGATAAATCTAAACAATCACTCACCATCAATGAACATGGCGCTTTATTTAAAATTAACTTGTGGGATTACCTAGATACTGGCTTGTTTTTAGATCACCGTAAAACACGTCAAATTGTTGCAAAAAAAGCGAAAAACAAAAGCTTGTTGAATTTATTCGCTTATACCGGTTCAGTTTCAGTGCAAGCGGCTTTACACGGCGCTAGTTCAATTACTACTGTAGATATGTCGAACACTTACCTAAATTGGGCACAAGATAACTTTGCTTTAAATAAACTTAATGGTCATAAGTATCAGTTTGTGCAAGCTGATTGTTTAGACTGGTTAAAAAAGAATACTCATCGATATGATTTGATTTTTATTGACCCACCCACGTTTTCTAACTCAAAACGCATGGAAGACAGCTTCGATGTTCAGCGGGATTATATTACTTTGTTAACTGATGCGTTAAAATCACTTAATGAGGGTGGTGAAATATTTTTCACTAACAACAAACGCAATTTCAAAATGGATTTTGAGGCAATAGAAAAATTAGGACTGCAAGCGAAAAATCTATCCGATATCACTCGAGATAAAGACTTTGCTCGTAACAAGCACATTCATAACAGCTGGTCGATTAAAAGGATAGCGTCAAGATAGAAGCGATAAGTTAAAAGTGAAAGGATTTCCTATGACAGAATATAATTTATATGGCAGCGAAGGCTGTCATTTATGTGAACAAGCTTTGGCAATTTGTTTATCGGTATTATCTCAAAAACAACTTAATCAAATCGATATTGTTGATCAAGAAAGAGTGCCTCATGAGAGCAAAACGTTAGTTGAATTGTATGGCGTGCATATTCCGGTGATTGAGAAACTAAACCAACATAAGCCAAATAGCTCAACGGTAAACCAAAAACTATTTTGGCCTTTTACCTTAGAACAACTTACCCAGTTAACACAGTAGAGTTAAAAACCTGATGGAATTATTAAGAATAGCCAATGGCGAACTTGCCTTTGGTGAAGAAAAAATTTTAGATAAAGCAGATTTAAGCGTGCAAACAGGCGAACGTATTTGTTTAGTTGGCCGAAATGGCGCGGGTAAATCAACCTTAATGAAAGTATTAATGGGTTTTCAAAACCTAGATGACGGCCAAATACTAAAGTCTAGCACCATGCAATTATCCATGTTAGAGCAAGATCCACCCGAGTCATCCGACGCTACGGTTTTTGACTTTGTTGCCCAAGGTGTCAAAGAAAATGCTGATATCCTTAGCCGTTATCATAGTTTAATCCACTTAATTGGCGAAGATCCTAGCGAAAAGAACCTTAACAAATTAGCTAAAGTGCAAGATGAACTTGAACAAGCTGGTGCATGGCAAGACGAACAACGCATCGAACAAGCAATGAGCACTTTGTCTTTAGATGCCGATGCAAAAATTTGTGATTTATCCGGTGGTTGGCTACGAAAACTAGCGCTTGCCAAGGCACTTGTTACTAACCCCGACATTTTACTACTTGATGAGCCAACCAACCATTTAGATATTGAAAGTGTGTTATGGCTTGAAAAGTTTTTAAAAGACTTTGCTGGCACCATTATTTTTATCAGTCATGACAGAGCGTTTATTCGTGGCTTATCTACCCGTATTTTAGATCTTGACCGTGGTCAGCTAAAAAGCTACCCCGGAGATTACGATTTATATATCGAACAAA
>JAESPR010000081.1 GCA_016765685.1 Colwellia sp.
GGTTTCCCAAAAAAAGGTCTCGGTTGCGACAACATGCACAGCCACTAAATCTGTCCGTCCTGCGAGTGGTAAAATAGTTGGCGTTTCTTTGCCCGGCATTAACGCACTCACTTGACTAATTTTATCTTTTGGCGCGTGTAGCATAATGTATTTGCTTTCTTTGGCTTTCATCACCCCTTGAATACGTGGTAGTAAAGTATCAAGAATTTTTTGTTTTGCAGGTGTTAATACCGCTGGATTTTGAATAAGGGATGCTTGCGATTTGAATATCACTTCAATTTCTTTTAAACCATTGGCTTCGAGGGTCGCGCCTGTCGACACTAGATCACAAATACCGTCTGATAAGCCAACACGAGGAGCAACTTCTACCGAGCCTTTAAGCAAGCAAAAATCAACATTAATACCATTGTTACGAGCAAAACGGTTCAGTAATTGTGGATAAGTGGTGGCAAAACGTAAACCGTCTAAACTTTTTATGCCCTGATAATCAAACTCTTCTGGCATAGCTAGGGATAAACGGCAACCACCAAAATCAAGGCCGGTAGTGCGCACATAAGCTGATTTTTGCTCCATTAATTCTCGCTCTAAGGCTGCTTCTTCTAAGGTATTGTCGCCAACAATGCCTAAATCACAAACACCGTCCATAACAAGACCGGGTATATCGCTGCTGCGCACTCGCATAATATCTATAGGCATATTGCTAACATGGGCAAGCAAACGGCGATCGCTCACATTAAGTTT
Source organism: Colwellia sp. (assembly GCA_016765685.1). Taxonomy (GTDB): domain Bacteria; phylum Pseudomonadota; class Gammaproteobacteria; order Enterobacterales; family Alteromonadaceae; genus Colwellia. The sequence continues at coordinate 742 of JAESPR010000081.1, forward strand.
TAGTCCGCAACGTTTTAGTAACTTTTGGGTATCATCACTAAGGCGTCCTGATTTTTGCATCGCTATGCGTAAACGTGGCTCTGATGTGGTCATTTGCTTGATTCCTAATTTTTCAAATATGTATATACAATTTACAGGGGCATAAAATGCGAAAAACCCCCGAAAGATTTTTAGCTCTTTCGGGGGTTTAAAAAAACATTTCTTAGTTTAACTCCACGAAAAGGCAGTAGCCCATCGCAGTTTTTCTTATTTTCTAAATAAAAGTAAAAGCCTAAACGGGCGAGTCCATATGATGGTGATGGTGTCGGTCATTCAGGTTAAAAGTCATAATGTTTAAACTTAATAAATATTGGTTAGTTTCTTTATAGGGTTAGCCTACTGTTTATCGAATTTAGCCGCAAGGAATAAATAACCGTTTTTTATGATAATTTGTTATATGTAATCTGCTTAAGGTTATTACGCTTCATTTGACTTATTCTTCATCAATTAAAGCTATTGTAGAGTTAACATTATTAAGAAGGGAAATTTATTTTTTCTTGTAAAAGTTTAAGGAACCATCGAGTCCTATAAGGAAGATACTCACTTGTTGTATACAGGGCATTTATAATAAATGGTTTTACTGGGTATAGAGGAAGTACTTCAATTAACTCCCCAGATTTAAGGTATTCTTCATACAGCCATTTTGGTCCCCAATTAATACCAGCTCCGCTTTTTACCATATATAAGATAGAACGTAAGCTATTGACGATAATATCGCTGTTAATTTTCTTATGTGGAAACCACGTTCCATTCTGAAATTGAATATCAGCCTTTGATTGTTGGTTTGAATATAGTATGAAATTATGTTTTGAAAGATCAGCGGGTTGACTTGGTATTCCATGGCGCTGCAAGTACTCTTTGCTTGCGACAAGAATTCGTGGCGGATTGCCTAAGTGTTTTGCGTAAATATTGGCATTGCCGAGGTTGCCAATACGAATAGCAACATCGATATTATTTTCAACTAAATCACTTAAATGGCTACCTAATATCAGCTCTACTTTTAATTCAGGGGCTTGTTGTTGCATTTTTTGAATGACAGGAATAACAAAGTTATCTCCAAGATCAACAGTAGTCGTTATTCTAAGCAAGCCCTTTATTTCGTTATTGCTGCTAAATACTGCCTCTTCAAGGGCTAACTGGTCGCTTATTACTTTGCGAAGCCCGTCATAGTATGTTCTGCCAATTTCAGTAGGAAACGTTTTTGTTGTAGAGCGATGTAAAAGCTTTGTTTGCAATCGTTGTTCAAGTTTAACGATTTTTCTACTTAAAGTAGAGGGTTCAATTTTTAAATAGGCTGCTGCTTTTTTAAAACTTCCATATTCAACAACATAGACAAACAATGCTTCTGGAGTATTCATATTAATTGCAATTTTAACACTTAAGGTTTGCTAGATTAACTGTTTACAGTTATAAATGCAATAAGCTATAGTGTTCTTCATTGCAGTGTTTCAAGTATTAAAACTGTTTATAAATTTTAACTAGACTAGGAAATATAAAATGTTGACTTGTTTTCGATTAATTAAATTTTTTTGTTTAACTTTAATTCTATTATCTACGATTTCGAACGCTAAAAATCTTGACCAATCAGTGGTTGAAATTGCGGATGATATTTATTCGTTTAGTACTAACGGCGAATACATCTCTATGTTTGTTATTACAAATAATAGCGTATTAGTTTTTGAAACCATGAATTCCCATCATGCAAAAGCAATGGTAAGTAAAATAAAACAAATCACCAAAAAGCCGATTAAATTTGCTTTTCATAGTCACAATCATTGGGATCACTCAAGTGGAGGAAAAGTCTTTTTAGACGAAGGAGCGAGTACTGTCGCACATGCAGAAGCTGCCGCATGGATGAAAGCTAACCCCTATAAGGATATGGTTGCGCCAACTAAAATTTGGTCTGGAAATTTAAAAAAGTTTGACTTAGGTGGTGTTCAAGTAGAGTTGCATTATTTTGGAATGAATCATGGTTTAGGTATGACGGTATTTTACCTTCCTCAAAGTAAAATTGCTTATATTGCCGATATTGTTACCCCCAAGCGCATTATTTTCACGGTAGCTCCTGATTTTAACTTAAGAGAATGGGAACGTAGCTTAACCGAGGTATTGAAACTCGATTTTGATCAAGCTGTGTATTCACACAATGAACATAAAAAACCATTACATCAAGGCAATAAAGCTGACGTTCAAAGCCAACTAGAATATTTGAGAGACTTAAGATTTGCCTTTTATGCAGAGTTAAAAAAAGGGACTAACCCAATACTCATTCCAGGCATAATTAAACTGCCTAAGTATGAAAACTGGGTTGGTTATAATGACTGGTTAGCAATGAATGTTTGGCGAGTGTTAACAGATGAATTTATGGGGCCGTTTCCATGGCGACCAGAAACTAAATAGCATAAGTACGAAATATAAAAAGATGGCTCATTAATTTTTTCGATAACAGATCAAAAACCTCAATTGGTAACTTTTTATTAACTATGATCAAGTACATTATGCCATTTTTAAGGACACCTAATGCGGTCGAATAAAGAAAAAATTAGAAAACTGCTTAAAGGGATAGAAACGGGTGATCCTGAAGCAGTATTGATTGTAAATGAGCACAAGTACATTCAGCATAACCCCCATACACGAGAAGGAAATATAGGGTTAGCAGAACTCTTTAAGCAAATAGCAAAAACGGGTCCACGAGTAAATATGATTCGGGTATTTGAAGATAAAGATTTTGTCTTTGCACATATGGAGTATAACTTTTCGAGTTTAAAAGTTGCGTTTGAAGTATTTCGTTTTGAAGAGGGCTTTGCTGTGGAGCATTGGGATAATATGCAACCCATGCAAGAAAGTAATTTCTCTGGGAGAAATATGTTGGACGGCTCTGTCGCTGTAGAAGACCATGCACTGACTGAATTGAATCGCGACAAAACCTTTTCATTTGTGAATGATATTTACATCAAACGAAAATTAGATTTATTAACAGACTATATTTGTAACGATAATTTTATCCAGCATAGTCCATTGTTTGCTGATGGCATTGCTGCTCTGCGCTCAGCACTAAAGGGTAAATTGAATGGAGAATACAAAATAATATACGCTAAAATTCACCGTGTTTTAGCGGAAGGAAATTTCGTCTTGAGTATATGCGAGGGGTTATTTGAAGGTCAGCACAGTTCATTTTATGATTTATTTCGTGTAGCAGAAGGTAAAATTGTTGAGCATTGGGATACTATTGAATCAATTCCGCCTCGCACTGAATGGAAAAATAACAATGGAAAGTTTTAATATACTTACAGGCTTAAGTAAGGTTTAACTATTTTTAACCGAGAGTTTTGTCAGCAATTACTGTTTATACCCGTGTTACCTCAAGATGCAGGATTCAGCTGGAATTAGAAACGCTTTAGGCAAGGCATTGATTGATTGATAAGAATAGTATTCTATTGTCGAAATCAATAACGCAGCATAAAGCGTTTCTAAACCAGCCCTACGGGGACGTCTGAGCAAATCATGTTCGTCGTTGCGTATGTAATTAAGGGAACAACCATTAATAAAATACGCGCCTTGATCATGAATCGCTCAGGCGTCCTGAAACTCGCATCTTGAAGTATCACGGGTATACATCTGCCCGAGGCATATTCCAGTCCAAAGTGAACACTCATACTGGCTTAGTGTGAACACCTAACCAGTACGATTCAATGCATTGATTATTAACATTATTTGTTATGCTACATCCTTTTTCATGACTGAGGAAGGCAAATGGCAAACCAGAGGATCACAATACGTAAAATTAGAGAAATGTTGAGGTTGTGTTTTGCAGTCAAACTTACCGTTAGAAAAATCAGTGCCAGTACCAAAATTAGCGTTGGTGGTATTCAAAAACTACTCACCAAGGCGAGTTCAGCTAAAGTTTGGAATTTAACACATCTTAGGCGCTTACTTTAAGCCTTTAGGACGTCATCAAATAAGCCTCCGGCTCTGCCGGAGGTCATTTAACTTACTCTGGGTTAACTTCAACCGGTATTACCGTCAATAACGCCCGCTGACCTATTGCTACTTGAGCATTAGGGAAAATAATGGCTTCTCCTTGCTTTCGAGTTTTAATTTCTTGCTCACCGTCAGTTGCGAGCACTGTGCCAATAGGAAAATCAGTGAAATTTTCGACATCATCAGCAAAATGCAGCTGAAAATTTTCATGTTGTCGATCAATGATTTGATCAATTTCGAAAAAACTAAAATCTGTTTCATTATATTCTTTTAAATCTAAAGCTTGTCCTGAAATTAA
>JAESPR010000018.1 GCA_016765685.1 Colwellia sp.
ATTGTTGTTGGGTTCGTCGCATGGTGATCTCCTTAAAAAGTTAAAGTGATCATACGCAAATGTTGTTTATGAAGGAATTAGGGGGTTGGTTAGGAGCTTACAGTATTTATCCTCCTAAATGTTTTAACGAACAGCTTATTAACGATATCTGTAGTTCTTAGGATGTTAGAAATTCTCATCTATTATCGTGATTGACACCGGACTTTTTGAGTCTATGCATACTTTGGCTTGTCCGCTATCCTTGTGTCTTACGTGAATAGCGCCAATTCCCAAAGCCACTACCTCATCGATATTTTGCATAGTCTTAATGCTGCCTCTGGGCTTTTTTAAAATCATAATTCCCGTGCCTACTTCGACTTTTTTGCCGTACTCGATCGCTATGTTGTATTTAATGGATGTGACGGCGTGGTCACCAAACCACATCCAGTCACTGCCAACAGATTTACAAGTGGGGTCAGCGCTTACAACCAATGAAGCGCATGAGAGGTAAAGTGCCGATATAATAATTAATGCGTTTCGGTTTGCCATGATGAGCATTTATAACCTTGTTTATACGTTTAGTCATTTTTAGACCTCAATAGTTGGATATTATCCTTTATTAAAGTATCGTGATAATTCAATCACCACATGTTTCAGTAGTTACCATAAAAAGCTTTAGCTTCATTTTAAAGAAACATTGAATGATTCATTCCTGAATTCAATAACAAGAGACTACGGCTTGCCCATTAATTCAATGGTAGAACATCAAAGTCACCTTTACCAATTACTTCTAGCGAGGAAACGTTTTGATGGTTATCAAGGGGAGGAAGATTAACTCTTAATGGTATCGTAATAGCTCTACAAATGGCACAGCTAAGCAGAATTGTACATCATTTCCCAAAATAGCAACATCCTGGTAAAATATTGAGGTATTTATCTTCAGCTAGAATAGGCTTAATCAACGTCTAAATATCATTTGAAATAGTCATATATTGGTCGTTTAAGTTATGTCAGCAATGTCGGATCTGAAGTCATAAGAGAATCATTGATGCTTACGACCGCTTTAAGTCTTGGAGCTGCCGTTAGTAAAGCAAACGCTACCGTCAGCAACGCGCCCTTAACAGGAAATGTATATTTAGGCTCTAGAACCTGTCAATTAATGTGACTACTTATTCTAAAACAACTTAAAACCTACACTATTCTGGCAAGTATTAGACGTTGGTTTAGGCTACACTCAAAATGAACAACAATAGTTCATATTTTTTTAGCCTTTCAGAATTTAAACCTAATATTAAATTTATGTAAAAAACACCTGTTCATATGTTATTGATACACTATATACACGACTAAAATTTGAGCCACCAAAGGCTACTTAGATTGCATTATCGATAATAAGGACAACGCTAAATTTGCTATGGTATTTATCAACCAAGCTTTATATCAAAGTGATGGGTCTCAAATCTTTCGATAGTAATTAGTTGGGAGTTTCAACTCATATTTTTAGTCGAGGGGCATTAAAATATATAAATGATCTTTATCTTCATATTCTAGTAGCTCAAACTCTTGCCTTGGATTCACAAATGTCGCATTTATGAAACCAGTCTCATGTAATTTATCAAGATTGTCTGAAATAGTACTTTGAGGCACATTAATCACATCAACAAAGGTTGAAAAGTACCTAGAAAAATCATCGTAAGATTTAAGTAAAAACTCCGCATCCCCCTCTTCAAAGTGATCCTTCGTTAATTGAAAAATGAAATACAACCCCATTTGATAGGCAAGTAAAGACATTTTCTCGTCTGAAACTAAACTATTTAATTCCATAATAAGAGGTAGGTATTTTTCATCGAAGAAGTAATGCCGTGTTACGCTATATTGAATAACATCATCAGGATATTCATCACGTAAAGATTTTAGATCTATATAAAGTTGTAGGTATTGTTTCTTTTTAAGTCCTAGTATTTCAACTTCTTCTTGGGTTGACTTAGTCGATGCCGACATTAGTACAGCGGCTTCTTCTAGCTTATTCAACGCCGATATCAATGAAGACCTAGAACGTGGGGACTCCCTGCCTTCAAACTTCTGAAAACGATTTATGAAATCTGTTGATGATTCATATTCAACTAATAAGTAGTTATGTCGAAGTAATCTTTTGGGGTTTGGCTCAAATATTAGGAATAACGCAACCTGATAGGCTAATAAACTTTCCACACTTGCCACTGTAAATCTATGATTAATGTGGCGAATCAAAATTTCCCTTATATCTTCTATCTCTTTTACCATCTCAGCCTTTCTTCTACAAAACCCCAAAGTCCAATAATAGGCTCTACATGTCAAAACTACCAGAGCATTTATCAACGTGACATTGAGTTAAAAACTGGTACGAAGGTTCGGATGGTGCCGGGTTCAAGCACCTATTTACTTAATAATGGTCATGTGGTCAAGAGACCACACTAAACAATATTTAATAGAGGAAATAAACATGGCTGTCCCTAAACGTAAAACCGCTGCACAGAAAAAAGCAAGAGAATTGGAGTGTCAAATCTTTAGTAATTCACGAGCTAACCAGAACCCTATTTATGAGTTCTGTAAGAAAAAGTACTACTTAGATCTTGGTCATAACACTAAGAAAGATTGGGCTGTAGCTAATAGAGAAGCATTAGGCCGAAGCTATGATTCCATCAATAACGATTATCATACTGCGTGTATTACCGTTGACATGTGTGGCGAAGAGCTTATTGGAACATTTTGCTCTTATCCACTGCTTCAAATGAAGAACCTTTCAGCGGAAGAACGTAAAGAAGTGGCTGAGCATGCAGTAGAGCACTTTGAGTTAGAAGACGTTGAGGATCTTGATGACACCCACCTTACTCATCCCAACATTAATCAATTTATGATTGAACTTGAGTTTATTGATGCGAAAGCTGTTGAATCTGATAGTGATGATGAAGAGTCTGATGATAACGATGAGTCTGAATCTGATCATAGTAAGGAAGATCGGGACTTTAATAACGCTTTAAGTGAAGCAGAATCTAGGCATTTTGCCAGACGAATAGCAATCGCAATTGAAGCAACTATTGAGCCTATAAAAGTATTGAGAATTTGTAAATTCGTTCTCAAGTCATATAAAAACGACCACGTCATTGAAGAAATAGAAGGAATGATTAAAAAGCTCAAAAGGTAGTTCTACGTTCTAGCTTCATAAAGGCGTACAAGCTGCGCCTTTCCATTCAATTCTTCAATAGGCAGTAATAAGAATGAACAATTACATTAAATCATGCACAGCAGATTACATTCGTTTAACAATAGCTGTTGATGATGCGAATCAACAAAAACTTATTAAGCGTAATATACAAGAACTTGCTTGCAAAATGGCAGACAAGACAGGTATAAAACCCAGTCAAATACTACACCCTCGGGCAGGTTATCAATTTTATATGCGCCTTCCTTTATATTCTGATTTTGTATTTAATGGTCGTAATGAAGAAACGCCACATATTGTTGTAAAGTGCAGCCACCCAACCCCGGACAGAAAGTTTATTTCATTGTAAGCTCCTAACCAACCCCCTAATTCCTTCATAAACAACATTTGCGTATGATCACTTTAACTTTTTAAGGAGATCACCATGCGACGAACCCAACAACAATGGCTAACCCTGTTTCAAACTCAAAA
>JAESPR010000082.1 GCA_016765685.1 Colwellia sp.
TGGTTTAGATACGTTAATTTCAGGTAGTTATATTAATATTTTGCCTGATAGTGGCAAGAACGGGGATAATCAAGATAGCTTTATTGCCCTTAAAGAAGCGCCGCAATTAGATATGAGTACGCCGGGTTTACATTTAACCTTACAAACCCGTGTGTTAGGCTCTATCAATGAAAACTCCCCCATTACCTTTAAGCAAATTCCGATAGGCTACGTTACCGGTTATCATTACGTTGAACAAAACCAAGCCATCAATATCAATATTTTTATTGAGCAAGAACATGCTCATTTAGTCAAAGAAAACTCACTGTTTTGGAATACTAGTGGTGTGCAATTCACCGCTTCTATTGCTTCGGGTATTAAGGTGAATACCGACTCTTTAGCATCAATTATTGCCGGCGGCATTGCCGTTGATACCTTGAGTTATCAAGAAAAGTTGTCCCCGGCTACAAACGGTAGAGTCTTTCAACTGCATGCGGATTTTCAGTCAGCAGAGACTGGTCATGAAATTGAATTAACCTTAGATTGGAATTCAGGTATAGATAATAATGCCGCTATTCTCTATCAAGGGTTAACAATAGGAACCATTACGTCTATTGTTAAAATCGATCCTAAAATCAGAAAAATAATAGCCAAGGCTAAAGTTAATCCACGGGTTGTGCCTTATTTGACTGACCAATCACAGTTCTACCTTGTGTCTCCGCGCATTGGTCTGACCGGAATTTCTAATGCTAAAACATTACTAACCGGCACTTACATTAGCCTTCGTCCTTCGTTGCAAGGTAAGCCATTAAATAAATTTACCGTTTATAGTAGTAAACCACCTTACAAGTACACTGAGCCGGGTTTACATTTAATTATAAAAACGAATGATCGCCAGTCATTACAAGTGGGTAGTCAGGTTTTTTATAAACAACAAGCTGTCGGTAATGTGCAAGCTATTGAAACGGTTAGTGCAGAACAACACCTTATCTATATTCACATTAAGCCAGAATATCAACACTATGTTGCCTTGAGCAGCCATTTTTATAATAACTCAGGCATCAGCATCAAGGCTAATTTTCAAGGGGTTGATATACAAGCTCAATCGCTGCAAAGTATTTTAACAGGTGGCATTTCATTTATTAATATTGACAATGAAAGTTCAGCTGAGTCTGTGGTTAATGGCGATCAGTTTAGCTTGTTTGCTAATCAACAGTTAGCCGAGCAACGCACTAGCTTTGTTTTGTCTATTAACATCAATGAACAAATCAATGAAAATACCCGTGTTTTATATCGTGGCGAAGAGATTGGCGCTATCCATAAGATTGAGCACCAAGGAAATCAGAGTAAGTTGCATCTGGGGTTATTGCCTAAATTTGAAATGATTTTACGTGAGGGAACTCAGTTTTGGTTAGCAAAACCTAATTTGAGTTTGTCTGGCGCAACGGATACCGACGCTTTATTGGGCGGGGCTTATATCACCTTTAACTTGGATGAAGAAATAGATAAAGAAAATAGTACCGTTAAAACGGAGTTTGTTTTATTAACTTCACCACCAGCAAAACCGGCGAGCGCTTCGGGTTTACAGTTAAGTTTAATAACCAATAGTGCCAGTGTGGCAACCGCAGGTAGCAGTGTTAGTTATCGAGGTGTTGTTGTTGGTCAAGTGGATAATGTGGCGCTAGATAAAGCTGCTGATAAAGTGCGAGTGAATATTACCATTGATGATGAACATAAGTCGTTGATCAAGGCAGATACACGTTTTTATAATGCCAGTGGCGTCATGATAAGTGGTGGTTTAGGTGATTTTATTGTTAAAACAGAATCCATCGATGCCATTTTACGTGGCGGTGTTAGTTTTTATAATCCCGTCGGTATAGAGCCGTCGAAAGTCACTGTAAAAGAATTGGACAGTTTTGAATTATTCGAGCATTTTGAACAAGCACAAAACGCAGGTTTAGCCATCAGTATTCATTTTAATGATTTTGCCGGTTTAAAAGTTAATACTAAAGTGGTTTATCAACAGCAAGAGTTAGGTGCAGTAACGCGTTTAATTTTTAATGATAATGACATTGGTGCTACGGTAGTTGTTTTGCTAAACGATCTAGGTAAAAAGTTTGCTAAACAGGGTAGTAAATTTTGGCTGGTAGAGCCTGAAATTGGTCTCGTTGGCTCTAAAAATGTCGCGTCATTACTTAGTGGAGCTTTTATAGGATTATTACCTAATTTGAATGCTAGTGAGCAACAAACTGTATTTGAAGCCCTTGAGTTAGCACCAACCGTTAAGCAGTTGCCTTTTGGTTTGAACATTAAATTAACGGCAGAGCGATTAGGTTCAATACGTGTTGGTAATCCCATTTTGTACCGTCAGGTTAAAGTGGGCAAAGTGATAGGCATTGATTTATCACCAACCGCTGATACCGTTGATATTTTTATCAATATCGCTAAGCGTTATGCGCCATTAGTGAATAGTGGCAGTAATTTTTGGAATACCAGTGGCATTAACATTGAAGCGGGTATTTTCTCAGGAATAAATATTGATTCAGAATCCATAGAAACCTTAGTTGCCGGTGGCATTGCTTTTGCCACACCTGAACTTGCTGACTCAGACAAGCAAACACCGCTTGAAGATTTTATTCTTCATCAAAATCTTGATAGTGATTGGTTAGAGTGGCAGCCTAAAATTGTTATTGATCAATAAATAATCAAAAGCCAAAGCACTCACGCATGAGCTACTCAGAGTATACAAATAACTATAAAACCATTAAAGTAGTCTTTGCGGTAACCCCTCTAATAACAACTCATTGCATGGCTATACGTCTGGACAAAAAGAATCATAAAGATGACAACAAAAGAGCAACAAATAGAAAAAAGCCTCATTGGTAAACTACAAGATCTCAAATACACTTATCGCCCCGACATACGAGATAAAAATTCGCTTGAGCAAAATTTCCGTGAAAAATTTGAAGCGCTTAATCGCGTACAGCTAACTGATGCTGAATTTGCGCGTTTGCGTGATGAAATTGTTAATGCTGACGTATTTACTGCCGCCAAAACGTTACGCGAGCGTAATACTTTTCAACGTGAAGATGGCACACCTTTGCAGTATACGCTGGTTAACATTAAAGACTGGTGTAAAAACGAATTTGAAGTAATCAATCAGTTACGCATCAACACCGATAATAGTCATCATAGGTACGATGTTATTTTATTGATTAACGGTGTACCCGTAGTGCAAATTGAACTTAAAGCACTTGATGTTACGCCACGCCGCGCTATGGAGCAAATTGTTGATTATAAAAATGATATAGGCAACGGCTATAGCAATACATTACTGTGTTTTCTGCAACTATTTATTATCAGTAATGAAAACCACACTCGGTATTTTGCTAATAACCACAATCAGCATTTTAGCTTTAATGCCGACGAACGTTTTTTACCTGTTTATGAGCTTGCCAGTGAAGACAATAAAAAAATTCACCATCTGCATGACTTTGCTGATCACTTTCTTGCTAAATGTACACTGGGGCAAATGCTCAGTCACTATATGGTGTTAGTGGCTAGTGAACAAAAAATGATGATCATGCGCCCGTATCAAATTTATGCGGTTAAAGCGATTGTTGACTGTATTCATCAAAATAGAGGTAATGGCTACATTTGGCACACTACAGGTAGTGGTAAAACGCTGACCTCATTTAAAGCGTCAACCTTATTAAAAGATAATCCTGATATTGATAAATGTCTGTTTGTGGTTGACCGTAAAGATCTTGATCGCCAAACCCGTGAAGAATTTAATAAATTTCAAGAGGGCTGTGTTGAAGAAAATACCAATACAGAAGCACTGGTGCGTCGTATGCTTTCAGACGATTACGCCAACAAAGTCATTGTTACCACCATTCAAAAGTTGGGATTAGCATTAGATGAAACCAGCAAGCGCAGTCAATTAATTAAGAGCCAAGAGAATAAGCAACAAGGTAAACAAACCTATAAAGAACGATTAGCACCACTTCGTGAGCAGCGCATAGTCTTTATTTTTGATGAATGTCACCGCTCACAATTTGGCGATAATCACCAAGCTATTAAATCATTCTTTCCTAATGCGCAATTATTTGGTTTTACGGGTACGCCTATTTTTGAAGATAATGCCACCTACAAACAAATTGATGGCACGGTAGGCTCGTTTAAAACCACGGAAGATATTTTTCAAAAACAGCTACACGCCTATACCATTACCAACGCGATTGAAGATCGTAACGTACTACGTTTTGCCATCGACTATTTTGGTGAGAAGCCTAAAGAGGTTGCCAAAAGCAAGGTAAAGATCCCCTCATTAAAAAGTAAATTACCTGCGCCAAAAGCCGTAGTAGAAGAGATACTTAACAAACATAGTGCAGCCACCAATCAGTACCGTTTTAACGCTGTATTAGCAACAGCCTCTATTAATCATGCCATTAAATACTACCAGTTATTTAAACAGGCACAACAGCAACGCCACGAAGATGACAAAAGTTATCAGCTGCTAAATATTGCCTGTGTTTTTTCACCGCCTGCTGAGGGCAATAAAGACGTACAACAATTACAAGAAGATTTGCCACAAGAAAAAGCAGATAACATTGACGCGCCAGATGAAAAGAAAGCCGCGCTTAAAACCATTATTAGTGATTACAACAACCAATACGGTACTAATCATAGTATTAACGACTTTGATTTATATTATCAAGATATACAGCAACGCATTAAAGATCAAAAGTACAGCAATGCGGATTATGCCCATAAAAACAAAATTGACATTATTATTGTGGTCGATATGTTACTAACCGGTTTTGACTCTAAATACCTTAATACCTTATATGTTGATAAAAACCTAAAACACCATGGTTTAATACAAGCTTTTTCGCGCACTAACCGCGTGTTAAATGATACTAAACCCCACGGTAAAATTCTTGATTTTCGTTATCAAGAAAAAGCCGTTAACGAGGCTATTGCCTTATTTTCAGGTGCTAATAAAAACAAAGCCAAAGAAATTTGGTTAGTCGACCCCGCGCCCGAAGTTATTCAACAATTAGACCGTGCCGTAACGGCTCTTGAAGAGTTCATGCAATCACAAAGGGTAGAATATACACCCGAAGCCGTTAACAACCTTAAAGGAGATGCTGCCCGTAGCGAATTTATTAATCACTTTAAAGAAGTACAACGACTTAAAACTCAGCTTGATCAATATACCGATCTCAATGACGACCAAAAGGAAAGTGTAACCACACTATTACCCGAAGAACAGTTACGTGGTTTTAGAGGCATGTATTTAGAAACCGCCCAGCGCCTTAAAGCTCAGCAAGACCAAGGCAGTGCTCATATTGATGATCCCGATTATGAATATGAACACCAAAAAGTGCAACAGCTTGATTTTGAACTAGTGCTATTTTCGTCAAGTATTATCGACTACGACTACATAATGGAACTTATTGCCGATAGCACGGAAGAGGGGGCAAGCAAGCAAAAGATGACTCGCCAACAATTGATCAGTTTAATTATGAGCGATGCCAAATTTATGGAGGAACGCGATGACATTATTGATTATATTAATAGTTTGCCCGCAGGCGAAAAGCTTGACGTAAAAGATATCCACCACGGCTACCAAAGCTTTAAAGCACAAAAATCAGCTAAAGCGCTTACTGCATTAGCACAAAAACACGGGCTTAGTAGTGAGCTGTTACAGCACTTTGTTGATGCCATTATGGAACGCATGATATTTGACGGTGAACAATTAACGGATTTAATGGCGCTGCTAGCACTGGGATGGAAGGCTCGTCGTGTTGCCGAACTAACACTGATGGACGACTTAGTGCCACACCTTAATAAACTGGCGCAAGGGCGTGAAATTTCAGGATTAACCGCGTATGAATAATGAAAACCACAGATGCACGCAGTTGAACACAGATAAAAATGAATTTTTATATAAAGAGGATACACATTGTTTAATTGGTTGCGCAATGGAAGTGATTAATGCGTTAGGGCAGGGCTTATTAGAAAAACCTTACGAAAATGCGCTAGTAGTAGAATTTCAGATTCAGAGTATACCTTTTCAGCAGCAACCTCGTTTTCCTGTATTTTATAAAACAGTTCGTATCGGTGAATATATTCCAGATCTCATTGCGTTTGATAAGATTATCATTGATACCAAAACAGTAGAGCATATTGGTAATATAGAAATAGGGCAAATGATTAATTATTTGAAAATAACAGGGCTTAAAGTGGGGCTTATTATTAATTTTAAGCATCCTAAGCTGGAATGGAAAAGGGTGGTGCTATGAATAAAGAAAGAGAACCACAGATAAACACAGGTGCACACAGAAAATTTATTGGGTTTTCCAATCCGTGTTTATCTGCGTCCATCTGCGGTGAAAAATCAGGGACTATCCCAACAATTATTTTAAAAGCGAAAGATTTTGCCACGGAAATCACCATACATAATGCCCGTGAACAAAGCATGAGCTGTGAAGCAGAAATTTCCAATGAACATGTAACCAATAACCAAGCAGTACGAGATACTTTATTAAGCCGAGGTATTCGCCCTGAAAGTTTAACACCCGCGGAAGATGTTAAAAAAGTAGAGCGTCGTTTGGCTTCTGCACAAAAAAAAGCGCTTAAAAATCCTGATGGATTGGTGGATAAATGAGCCAGTTAAATGAACCACAGATAAACACAGATGAACACAGAAAAAACACGCCTCAATTGCGTTTTCCTGAGTTTAGGGATGATGTTGAGTGGAATTTATCAACTATAGCGGAAATAAGTTCTGTTTCTTCTGGTGGTACACCTAGCCGCGCAAAAACTGAGTATTGGAATGGTAATATTCCATGGGTTTCAACAACATTAATTGATTTCAATACTATACATTCTGCAAACGAGTATATTACTGGGACTGGGCTAAATAATTCATCAACCAAGATTTTTCCAAAAAATACAATCCTGATGGCTATGTATGGGCAAGGGAAAACTAGAGGAAAGGTAGCAGTATTGGGTATTGAAGCTGCTATCAATCAAGCTTGTGCAGCAATAACTTTGAAAAAAGGAATGAATACTAATTTTGTGTTCCAAAATCTAGCTGCGCGTTATGATGAATTACGAAAAATAAGTAATCAAGGTGGCCAAGAAAATTTAAGTGGAACTCTGATCAAAGCAATTCCATTTGTATATCCAGATATAAAAACCAAAGAACAACAAAAAATTGCTAACTGCCTTGCTTCACTCGATGAACTGATCAGCGCACAAAGCCAAAAAATCAAAGCACTCAAAACCCATAAAAAAGGTTTGATGCAACAGTTATTCCCTAGTGGTGGCGAAACCGTACCCAAACTACGCTTTCCTGAGTTTATTAATGTAGAGAAATGGAAAATTAAGCCATTTAATAAATTATTGACTATAGGAAATGGTAAAGACTATAAACACCTTTCAGATGGAGATGTACCTATTTATGGTTCAGGTGGCTATATGCGCTCAGTTGATAGCTATTTATATGACGGGGAAAGTGCCTGTATTGGTAGAAAAGGCACTATTAATCGTCCAATGTTCTTAACTGGTAAGTTTTGGACAGTTGACACTCTTTTCTATACTCACTCTTTCAAAGGTTGTTTGCCTAAATTTATATATTTAATTTTTCAAAATATTAATTGGCTTAGTCATAATGAAGCTGGCGGTGTTCCTAGTTTGTCGAAAGCAAATATTGGAAAAATTGAAGTTGCAGTTCCCAAACTTAGTGAGCAACAAAAAATTGCTGATTTTATTTCTACTATCGACGATTTGGTAAAAATACAATCAAAAAAAGTCGAGTTACTTAAAACTCATAAAAAAGGCTTGATGCAGCAGTTATTTCCATCAAATAATGATGAATTAAACGTATGAGTAATCTAACCACAGATACACTCAAATGCACACCGATTATTATCTGTGTTTATCCGTGTCCATCAGTGGTAAAAAAGGTAAGTATATGAATGAATTAACCGCCTTTCACAGTGAAATAAAAACCATTCTTGCCCAAGCGCGTAGCAAGGCACGCTCTGCGGTAAATTCTGCCATGGTAGAAGCGTATTGGTTGATTGGGCAACGCATTGTTGAGGAGCAACAACAAGGGCAACACAAAGCAAAGTATGGTAAACGTTTGATTGAAGATCTTGCTACGGCGTTAACGGCGGATTTTGGCAAGGGGTTTTCTTATGCTAATTTGTATAACTGTCGTCAATTTTATCTTAAATTTCCAAAGCGAGACATTCTCTACACAGTGTGTAGAGAATTAAGTTGGAGTCATTTACGCCTGATCATGCGGCTTAATTCAGCCCCCGCTATTGATTATTATTGCCAAGAAACCCGAGAACAAAATTGGTCGGTACGCCAGTTAGAACGCAACATTAAAAGCCAAAGCTATCAACGTTTGCTTTCTTCGCAAGAAAAAACGGCTCCCTCTCAAGAAAATTCCAACACCACGGTAGGCGTGAAACTACCACACAATATTAAAGATTTTATCAAAGACCCTTACGTGCTTGAATTTTTGCAGCTACCAGAACAAAGCGAATTAAAAGAAAGTAAATTAGAGCAAGCCATTATTGATGAATTACAAAAATTTTTGTTAGAAATGGGTAAAGGCTTTTCATTTGTTGCCAGACAAATGCGTATCAGCACTGAAACCAGTCATTTTTATCTCGATTTGGTATTTTATAATTACCTACTTAAATGCTTTGTTATTATCGATTTAAAAACAGGCAAACTCACTCACCAAGACATTGGTCAAATGGATATGTATGTGCGCATGTTTGACGACCTTAAACGGGGTGAAGACGATAACCCGACCATTGGTATTATTCTTTGTGACAGCAAAGATGAAACCATCGTTAAATACTCTGTGATCAAAGAAAACCCACAACTGTTTGCGTCTAAATATCAACGTATACTGCCCACCGAAGAGGAATTAATCGCCGAAATTGAACGAGAAAAGCGCTTAATTGAGGGTAGCAAGTGATAAAAGTAAAAATAACACCCTATTGGCTAATGAGGTAATGGATGAACGATAAGCCTAAGATATATGAATTCACCAGTATGCAGCGTTTATCGCAACGATTGCGCGATGACTTAAATAGTCAGGATTTTATTTTACTTTATGCCTATAACGGCACAGGTAAAACCCGCCTTTCAATGGAATTTAAAGAGGCAGGAAAACGAGAAGAGGATATAGCGAGAGATACCCTTTACTTTAACGCTTATACCGAAGATCTATTTCATTGGGATAATGATTTAGCCAACGATGCCGAGCGAGTTCTGCAAATAAATTCAGATTCAAACTTTTTCAATGCCTTTAAAGAATTAGGTTTACCGCCAATACATTAGTTTTTATTCATTAGCTGCTTAAATTTTTTAACTACAAGTTCAGGCTGCTCAGCCTGAGTAATGGCCGTAACCACGGCAACGCTGTCAACACCGGTTGCTAATACTTGTGGTGCTCGTTCAAGGCTGATACCGCCAATGGCAACCACGGGAATTTGTTGAGCGGTATTGTTAGGACGTAATGTTAACAACTGCTTTAAATTTTTTATGCCTTGAATTTGTCCGTTCATGTTTTTAGTTTTAGTGGCAAAAATGGCGCCAATGGCTAAATAAGACGGCTGCAATTGTTGTGCTAACAAAAACTCATAACAGCCATGGGTGCTAATGCCTAATCGCAAACCCGATTGTTGTATTTTCAGTAAATCAGCATGAACCAAGTCTTCTTGACCAATATGCACACCATAAGCGCCGTGTTTTATTGCTAATTGCCAATAATCATTAATAAACAAACGGGTATCGTACTCTTTTGCGAGCGCAATCGCCTCAATAATCACTTGTTCTAAA
>JAESPR010000019.1 GCA_016765685.1 Colwellia sp.
ATACCAAAGGTATGTTTCATTGGTAAAAGCACGTTGCCAGTGTTTTTCTACTAACTCGCTGCCCGGTCTATCGGGGTAAATTATACCGGTAATAGGGCTGCTTCCCATACGTGGGTTTTCGCATTGTGCAACAAAGCTAGTAGAGGGTTTGAATTGATCTTTTATCCAATTTGGTGCGATGCTAATAGGGGGAGGTGTTAGCATTGCTGCTACTTGATTATTTGAGCCACCGCACGATGATAACAAGGTTATTGGCAGTAATAAGGTTAAAAATAGAGAATATTTTCTCGAAATTTTTTTGATATACATTGTCAATTATTTCCATTTATTAGACTTTCCTTGAATCATAATACCAAAGATACTTTGATCAAAACAACCAATATAAAAATGCCAGCACTTATTATAAGATAAGGCTGGCATTTGATTTTTAGTATAAGTCGAGCTTTACTAAATGACCTAGTGTTTAAAAACTACCATTACTATTGTTAGTACCGTTGGTGCCAGTAGTGACTGAGTTATTACCACCACCCTGCCAAACAACTGAGCCAACATCACGTTTGATACATTTCCATTGGATATTAGTGCTAGCAGGTAAGCTGTTAATGGTACCTGTCCACGTTGGGTAACTAGTTGGGTTTAATTTTACCGCATTAGCGGTATCCCAGTTGCCAAGCTCGCTAATGCTACCGACTACATAGACATTTTGTCCCATAACGGTAGTGCCATTTTGACAAGTAAAGTTAACGTCAACTGTAGCATCTTCTTTCATCAATACCACTACACCGTAAGCGGGAATGTGGACATTATTGATGTTAAACGCTTGATCACCACCACGACTCGCCCAAGCTGTACCGCTTAGGTTGTACTGCGACCAACTAGTATTGGCTAATTCGCGGTAGTTACCAGATATACCAACATCGTAGTTATTCCAAGTGGTTGGCCCAAAATTCATCACAATAACATATTTGCTGTTAGCGCGTGTGAAGGCAGCAACACCATTATTGTTATGGATATGAGTAACCAAACTATCACCTTGTGCTAACGTACTTAAATCATTAGCACGAATTTCATTCATTTTTTGTGCCCAATTCAATACTTTCAAACGTGAAGTATTGGTTTCATAATCATCAAGTGGCAGTCGATCAGTCCACCAATCAATATGAAACTGAGTCGTTTCACCCGCTTCTTGTCCCATGAACGACATTGGGGTACCACGAGATAGAATTGTGCCCGTAAGTGATAGTTGGTTCATTTCCCATCCTTTGCCATCACGACCACGTTTAGCAATTCTGTCGTCAGTATTACCTACTTCATCATGCGATTCAGTATACGTTGTAGCATCTTGCCAACCGTCACCAAAGTGACCAAATACCGGCCATAACTTATCTAAATGACCGCCGGTTAGCACTTCTTTAAAGTTATCATGGAAAGTATCAACCCATTGACTATCCATAGGCGCATGGTTGCTACCCTCAACAGTACTGCCTATATTGTCTGCGGTAATACCCCACCAATCGGGTAGTTCTTCGGCGGTAAACCAAATTTTGTTATCTAACTGTTTGGTTTTTCCGTATATTTCACGCAATAATTGCCAACCACCACCACTGCCTTTTATTCTAACAAATCCGCTATCGACGTTATGTATGGTATTGGTGTGATCGAAACGAAAGCCATCAATTTTAAATTCTTCTGCTAGGTATAAAACGTTTTGAATTAAAAAATGCTTGAGCACATCATTATCAAAGTTAAGCAGTCCACCCCAAACAGTATCACCGTCTACGTAGGTATCTTTAGCGACTGCCCATAAAATATTGTCGCCAGTAGCAACGTGGTTGAACTCTAAATCAAGAATAACGGCAATACCGTTTTGATGTGCTTTATCAACTAAGGCTTTTAACTGATCTGGTCCGCCATAAGAGGCTTCAACGGCATAGAAAAAAGAGGGGTTGTAACCCCAACTTAAATCCCCAGCAAATTCATTAACAGGTAGTAATTGTAAAGCGGTTACGCCCAAATTATTGATGTAATCATTAGTACCATCATTATCAAGTTCTTCGGTTACTTCTTCAAATGGCGTGCCACCATTACGATCGGTAAAACGTAAAGGATGCACTTGATAAATGTTGAGTTTATCTTGGGTAGGGCGCACCCAACTAGTACTCTGCCATTGGTAGTCATCACTTTTATGAATACGTGACATACCCGTATCAAGGTTAGAGGTGGTTACCCAACGTGCCGCTGGATCTGAAAAGGTGGTTAACACCCCATCACGCATAACACTAAAACGATAATTGTCGCCATGTTGTGGTGCTAAAGCAAAACTAGCATCGGTGCCTTTAAACCACCAAAATTTGCCATCAGGCGTTCGTGTTAGCGCAACAGCACCGGCTTGACCATTGGTGAAGTCACCATAAATTTTTACGTCAGTATCACCTGCTTGCGCGTGAAAAATAACATACCAGTCATTACCTTCTTGATAGACACCTGGCGATCGCTCCCAGATGGCGTTAGCATCATTATCAAGCCAAGCATTGGCCAATACAGACGTTGATGCTAGTGCTCCTATTGATAACATGGTTGGTAAAATCAAGTTTTTAAGTAGTTTGTTTTTTATCATTTTTTCTACCTTTTTTATTGTCAACTTATGAATAAGTTGTTGGTTATCTCGTCCATAAGTGCCTAAGCAACGTTATGTTGCTTAGGCAAAAATTAACATTGCTTAACTTTAGATTTTGTCGAGTAGTATTCAGTTATAGCGCTATTGAATGGTGAGCTTGGTTAAAGCCATTAAAAGTTTTGAATGACAACGCTATTGCCGTTGAAGTCGAACTTATTGATTTTACCGCATTGGGCAAAATGGTTGTTTGTGCTATATGGCGAACCTGCTTGAGAGATGTTGCCTTCCCAGCCTTGACCATTTTTCATAAAAGCTTTCACTTCAAATTGACCATTAACGGCTTTGCTACAGTCCATATCAACGTCTAACATCCAGTAATGTTGTCCCCAAATATTGAACGGGTCTTCACCATAACCGTCAGCAGCGGTAGTGCGTTTAGTGCCCCAGCTGCTTGGCCAAATATCTGTGGTCCAATCAAGTGGTGTGCCTTCTGCGTCATTGCTTTGGCCTGATTCACTGCCATACCAATCTAAATAATTTTCATTAGCTTTCCATGGCGCGGTAGTACTGTTAAGTAAATTGTTATGCTGTATTGGCATTGCACAGTCAAAGTTTGTGGTTTGACAGTTTCTGCCTAAGTTATTGTTGGCATAATCATGATCAATACCACCACGAATAAACATGTTTTGCCCGTTAGAAGTATTGGCTTGAATAAAGATCACCGTGCGTTGCCAATCACCTACTGGTGGCGGCGAACTTGCTAATTTTGCTCCTTGATGGATAGCAATAGCATCCCATGAAGGGATATTGGTATTGATGCTGCCGTCAGCGTTTACGGTAATAACTTCACCTGAACAAGATTCTGCATCGGCGGCCATTTCACCTTTTAAAACATTACAGTATTGTCCTGCAGCCATACTGGTGGCGACTGTGGCGGTCATTTGGCCACTTTCTTTGTTAAGCACCATATGGCCTGAACTACCACGACCAAAAGAGATTTGATTGTTACCGTTATCCCACCAGTTAGTGGTATTCCAGTTGTCGGCGGTATTATTTCTAAAATCAACCGCGCCGGCAATATAAGACCAACGGTGCTCACACTGCCAATTACTGCCAAAACATTCTAAAGTGCCGTTATTGTGTACGGGCACACTAGGGCCACCGGCATCGGTATCGCCATTAAAGTTGTAACTCGACATTACTTTAGGGTAACCATAGGGGTAAGCCAACATAAATACATTGGCTAAATCGTATAAGCGGCCATCTTGGAAAGTAATAATGTTTGCGCCGCCAGGACCGTGCCCACGTTGGTTATCATGATTATCAACAAAGACCACTGCTGAGCTGCTAGCCATAAAACCCCAACCTTCGCCAAAGTTGCTTAACCAAGACAATTTACCGGTTTTAAACGTTTCACCTAATTTGGTCGAGTATTTGAACTCTGTCACTAAACCAGCGCTAGTATATTCACCTGAGCCGATGGCTTCACCACCTAGATCAATTACTTCTTGGAATATTAACGGTGTGCCATTAACTTTTGATAAAACCCCTTGAATATCTTCTACCGCTATGTGTTTAGAGGCGTCAAAACGAAAACCAGCGACACCAATAGCGGTTAAATCATTTAAAAATCCGGCTAAGGTGTCTTGCACATAAGTGGCACTGGTATTTAAGTCAGGTAAGCCTACTAATTCGCAATTTTGTACTTCCCAGCGATTATTGTAATCGGTGATTTCACAGGTATTGTGAAAATCTTGTGGGCTGTAAATAGAGTAACTTTTATTACCAAAACTACTGCCCGCAACACCCGTACCGCTACCAAAGGCCATATGGTTAATTAGAGTGTCGGCATAAATTTCAACATCAACAGCATTACAGCGCTGTACCATATCAATGAACTGTGCACGTGTGCCACCGCGACTTTCTAATTGATAGCTAACCGGTTGATAACGAGTCCACCATTGTGAGCCTTGAATATGTTCATTGGGCGGTGATACTTGCACCGCGGCGTAACCTTTAGGGCCAAGATAATCTTCACATTCTTGGGCAATATCTTGCCAATTCCATTCGAAGAGATGTACAAAGGTGGTTGGAGCTGCTTGTACTGAGGTGCTTGCCAACAAAGGTAAAGCGAGTGCTAAGCTTGTAGTAATTAAACTCTTGGTCATTTTATGTTTCATTTCAGATCCTATTGTTTTTGTTTTAGTAGGTTTTCTTCATATGAGGGCTAATTGAATAATTGCTTAAAATTCGTACGCTGTCATTTTTGATTTGACTGAATACGTATGCATGAATTTTTTGTTGAATAATTTTTTCACCATGGCATTATGGAAGGTTTTAATTTTTATAAAATGTGGTAAAAACAGCTAAAAAAAGACTTTTTCTTAGCTGTTTGGTCAGTATTTGTACATTTGTGTAGTAAGATTACGAAATTAATAATTTATGTTTGCAAAAAGTTAGCCCATAGTTAATTAATGGGTTAACTGATTAATTTGTTAGAATTTATAGAAAGTAGATAAACAGTATGGGTAAAAGGATGGTAAAAAACCTTCAGAAAGGTTTTACATACGCTAAAACAATCACGGCTAATTGGATCAATACCGGTAATTCATTAAAAACACGATAAAACTTCCCTGAGCGGGTATTGTTATCTTGCTCAAAGTCATTGACCAGTTTAAAACAATAACCATGATATATCAGTAGTAAAATAACCAAGCTTAGTTTTATGTGTAACCATTTAGCTGCGATAAACCAAGCGGAGCCATAGGTATAAATTAGTAATATACCCAATAGTACGGTTAACACCGCAAAAGGCGTGATAAAATATAGTAAACGTTTTTCCATTCCTTTTAAGTGTTGAGCAACTTCTATTGAGTTCGTTTCAGCATGATTAACAAATAAACGCGGCAGATAAAAAATTCCGGCAAACCAAGCGACCATAAAAAACACATGTAGAGCCTTAATCCATAAGATATTGCTCATTAAAAAATCATTCATTATTTTGCTTTTCCTTCAATCACACATTCTCTGGCTAATTCAGTTGTTGGTAATACGCCAGTGATAAGTTTGCCATTAACTAGATACTGCCTAATTTGTTCAAATGTTACCATGCCAATAATGTCATCAACATTCTCTTGATAAATGTAAACACCACCGCGGCGTTCATTGACCAGTGCTAAATAGGCTTCAGCTAATGTTGCTTGATGTGATAAAGGGATAAGCTTATGTTGTTGTATTTTGCCTGCAAGCTGATATTCGCTAGTCACTTCTTCTGGTGGGCAGCCTGCGATTAGTTGTTGCTGTGCTAAAGGTACATTCTCGTTAAATTCACACCAATAATAACTAACCTCTGTTCGCTCTTTTTTGTTTTTAATTACTTTTTTAATGATTTTATTAATCACCGGTGTTTTAATATCACTAGTCATCATAATGCCAGCAAGGGTGCGTAGAGAAGCTTGTGCTACTAGTTCATATTTTTTGATCATTACCCCTAAAACACCAATTTTTTGTAATGTTTTCTCTATTGGTGGTGTTCGATAAGCTAAGCCTTGTACATCGAGTTGCATAGTAAATAT
>JAESPR010000020.1 GCA_016765685.1 Colwellia sp.
ATAAAGTGGTCGGCCGTGAAGGATTTGAACCTTCGACCAACTTGGATTAACGGTTAAAAGCCTTGGCTTTTATATAAATTAGTATAATCCGGTTTCATTCAAAAATATAAAGTGGTCGGCCGTGAAGGATTTGAACCTTCGACAAATTGGTTAAAAGCCAACTGCTCTACCAACTGAGCTAACGGCCGACATTGCGTTAAAGTTGGTGCTTCAACGCGCCGCATATAATACTGATATAAAAATTTAGTGCAACAACAATTTTCACTTTTTTCACTATTATTTATTGTTTGATTAAAAACCCAACAAAGCGCTAGTTTTGTCGGCAATAAAAACAGTGCCGATAGTGAAACTTATGGAATTAAGCTTTCTAAACGCGGTTTAGCTAACTGCGCTGAGGTAGAGTCCGGGTATTCATTTAATAACTGTTGATATAGTTTGATTGCTTTATTAACACTTTTTTGCTGTTGCGCAACCATAGCTAATTTTAACAATGCATCAGGTCGCTTACTTGAGTCTTTAAATTGTTGAACTACCGCAGCAAATTCTTGCTCAGCTGCACTTAACTCTCCTTTATTAAACAACAGCTGTCCTAGCCAGTAGTGAGCATTGGGTGCATACGTTGATTGTGGATAGTTTTGATTAAAGCTGCGAAATGCCGGAATAGCAAGTTCATACCGTTTATCTTTAAGCACTAAGTTTAGCGCTTTATCATACGCTTCATTTTCGGTTAAATTATCGCTGTAGTTTGTTGAGACTGTAGCCGAATTAACCGCAATAGCACTAGGCACTTGAATCGTGGGTTTTAATGCTTCGGTTACTCGCCTATCAAGCTCTTGATAGAGCTCACGTTGACGTTCTAATACTTGAGATAACTGGTGGGTGTGGAGTTCAGTAACACCCCGTAATTCGTTAACTTGTGTTTGCAGATCATCAAGTTGACGTTGAATGTTAACTTGGGCTCGGTTGCGAGAATCAAGTTTACGCTCTACATTGGTCAACTGCTGGGTTAGTGAACCAGAACTTTGTTTGATGATAGATGCTGAACTTACGTCTATAACTGGCGCTTGATCCGCTAGCACAACAGAAGTGCTAACAGTCAAAACAAGGCCAAATAAAACTGTTCTATTAGAAAGGGTTAGTTCCATTTTTTTTCCGATATTATTTGTTTACAGTTCTTAGTAAACAATTACTGCACGACGGTTCTTAGAGAAAGCGTTTTCTGAACGATCTTTAACCATTGGTTTTTCTTCGCCATAACTAACAGAAGAAAGTTGACTCGCCGAAACACCCATATTTTCTAAATAGGTAACAATGGCTTTAGCACGACGTTCGCCCAAAGCTATGTTGTATTCAGGTGTACCACGTTCATCAGCATGACCTTCAATTAATACTTTAACATTTGAATTAGCATTTAAAAATTCAGCATGGGCTTCTAACACATTAGCGAATTCTTCACTTACATTTGAAACATCAAAACCAAAGTAAATGAT
Organism: Colwellia sp.; assembly: GCA_016765685.1. Classification (GTDB taxonomy): domain Bacteria; phylum Pseudomonadota; class Gammaproteobacteria; order Enterobacterales; family Alteromonadaceae; genus Colwellia. The sequence continues at coordinate 1,491 of JAESPR010000020.1, forward strand.
ATGTTCAGAACGTAACTTCGCTAATTTTTGGCGTTTTTTCTCTTCAATTTCAGCTGCACGCTTAGCTGCTGTTACTTGTACACTATCTTCAGTAACTTGCTGAGTGACTTCGGTATTAGTAGCAACATTGCTATCTTCTTCAGTGTTGTCATTAGAGCTACAAGCTGCTAATGCTAATAGTGGTAAAGCAATCACTACATTTTTAAGAGTTTTATTTAAGCGCATGTTATTTTTCCTTATTTTGCAAAAGTGTATTTTAAAAATCATTTTATTTATTTTTTATAAAAAGTAAATAGCTTATACCGATAATAGATTAGCTTGTTTACAAAAATGGCGACCAAGCCGGTGACTTAACTTGCCCATCAAGTGCAGGTAAACGCGCTTTGAAGCGACCATCTACCGAGACTAACCCTAGCACCTGTCTGTTATTATATAAAGTGCTGTAGATTATCATACCGCCATTAGGTGAAATACTAGGTGATTCATCTAAGCGAGTTTTCGTTAACACTTGAAATAGACCTGAATCCAATTCTTGCTTTGCTAAACGATACTGACCCCGAGTTCTATTAACCATGATTAATTGTTTGCCGTCAGGTGTAATAGAGCCACCTAAATTCATTTCACCGTCAAAAGTTAATCGTCTAACTTTACCATCGATTAAATCTACGCGATAAAGCTGCGGTTTACCACCCCGTTCTGAACTAAATACCAAAGAATTACCACTGGGTAACCAACTTGGCTCAGTATCTATTGCCCTGTTACGGGTCACACGACGCAATTTCTTCGTGGCAAGTGTCATTACGTACAGATCTGGGTTGCCATCTTTGGATAATACCATAGCCATTTTACTACCATCAGGAGAAAAACGCGGTGCGCTGTTGATGCCATTGAACGAACTAACTAACTGGCGTTGGCCGGTATAAATATTCATGATATGAATTTGTGCTTGACGATTTTCAAAAGACACATATGCCAATTGTTCACCGTCAGGATGCCACGTTGGTGACATTAATGGCTCATTAGAACTTAGTAATACTTGTTCGTTAAAACCATCATAATCGGCAAAAGCTAACTGATAAGGGAACTTGCCTTGATCTCGAACAATAACGTACGCTATTTGCGTTAAAAAAGCGCCTTTATTACCGGTAAGTGACTCATAAACAGCATTACTAATAGTGTGAGCGTAACGGCGAAACTGTTCGCTACCAATTTGCGCGCTGCTTTGACTTAAGATATGGTCTTGTGTTTGTACTAGCTCACCGTTGCTGAGCATAGATGTTTGTCCACCAATAATTTGCCCGCGAATAACATCCACTAATTGATAACTAACGCGATACTGCCCAAGAGCAGTTTCTTCAATAGTGCCAATAACAATGGCTTCCACGCCAGTACTGGCCCATGCGGTATAGTCAATATTTGTTGATGAGCTGGGAAGTTGAGGAAACTTGTCTTCGCTAATCGGGCTAAACTTGCCACTACGTAATAAGTCATCACTAATAACCTTTGCAACTTGTTCAGGCAATTCACCTGTACCTTGCCACTGAAAAGGAACTACGGCAATAGGGCGTGCGCTGTCAATACCGCCAGTAATCACGATTTCAAGTGTTGCCATAACTGAGGTAGAAAGTAAGGTTATAAAAAGTACAAGTAGTAATTTAATTTTCATATTTTCTTCTATTTTAATTCACTTCTGTTTATCTTGAATATAAGTTCTCAAACACGTTTTGCTTTATGCAAATGTAAAGTTTAACCACTAAAAATTTGATACTAAAATTCAGGTATGACGGTAACATCAATATTGCGCATTTCTTTAAATATTTCAGGGTCTTTTGAAACTGGTAAAGTACCCGCTTTATACACAGCTCGTTGCGCGGCATCGCAAACAACACCATCGCCACTAACAACCCGTACCTGAGTAACAAAGCCTGATGGTGCAAGACTTATCAACAATTTACAAGACTTTCCTTCCATAGTAGAACGATCATTAATCATATTTTGATCAATAACATTGGTTATCAAGGCAGCAAAACGTTGGATTTCAGACATCATTTGTTGTTTTCTGGCTTTATTGCGTGTTGCCATTTCAGCCGCCATTTGTTCTGCTATTAGCTTTTCTTGTATCGCTTTATCGGCCGCCGCTTTTTCTTTGCGTTTTCGTTCTGTTATTTGTTTTTTACGAAGATCGTCAGCCTGCTTCGCTGCGGCTTCTGCTTTTAATCTTTTTGAACGCGCTTGTGCAGCAGCATCTTCTGCTTTTTGCTGCTCTTGTTCTTTTTGCTTTCTTACTTTGTCAGCTTTTGCTGCTTTGGCATTAGATACTTTCGCCGCTTTATCGGCCCGTATTTTTTCTTGCTCTTTTTGCTTGCGTTGTTTTTCTAATTTTTTAATGCGCGCTTCTTCTCTCGTACGACGTTTTTTAGCATCGCTGGCACGTTTTTCAATCGCTTCAATACGTTTTTTTTCTGCTGTTTTTGCATCTGCTTTTTGCTTTTTAATTTTGTTAATTGCTTTTTGCAGTTTAGCTGCATCAACCATTGTTGCTTCAATTGGTTTGGTTTGTTGAGCAACTGAAGTGTTTTTCTTCGGCTTAGTTGCTTCCGTAAAATCCCCATAAAGAAGCCCTGCGATTAAGCCAACATGCAATATAACACTTAGCCAAATCGTTTTTATCAACAAGGTGCGATCATACTTCTCAATCACTTTAATTCTCCACAGGATCAGTCATTAATCCCACGGAAGGTACGCCAGCAACCTTTTGCAATAAAACCATTAATTGGATAACTGCATTATACGAAACAGCGCCATCAGCATTAACAACCACCGGAGTATCGGGTTCTACCAATAAGTGCGCTTTAACTAAAGTAGCCACTTCTTCAGCTGAAAGTGGTTCTTTATCATCTGCCCCTAGGGTAATGTAATAACGTCCTTGCGCATCAACCGAGGCCACCAGTGGTGGTTTACTATCTTTGTCTAACGGCTCAGCTTGTCCATGAGGTAAATCAACTTTTACCCCTTGTGTTACTAATGGCGCAGTGACCATAAAAATGATTAACAATACCAACATCACATCGATATAAGGCACCACGTTAATTTCAGCGACTTTACGGCGTCTAACTCTTTGATACATAGGTTACGCCCTTACTTTACGTTTGTTGCTCAATGGCAGTTTGACGTTGCAAAATACTAGAAAATTCTTCCATAAAATTACCGTAGCTATTTTCAAGCTTTTCAACTTTATGGCTAAAACGGTTAAAGGCCATTACCGCAGGAATGGCCGCAAACAAGCCCATGGCGGTGGCAATCAGTGCTTCAGCAATACCGGGTGCTACTGTCGCTAAGGTTGCTTGTTGTACAGATCCTAAACCAATGAATGAATTCATAATACCCCACACAGTACCAAACAAACCAATATAAGGGCTAATAGAGCCAACAGTGGCCATGAAAGGCAAATGGATTTCTAGGCTATCTACCTCACGCGATAATGCAACACGCATAGCACGGTGAGTGCCGTCAACAATAACTTGAGGGTTAGTAATTTTACTCTTGCGTAAACGAGCAAACTCTTTAAAACCAGCAACGAATAAACTTTCAATACCTTGAATTTGGTTTTTAACCGATATTTCACTATAAAGTTTGCTTAAATCAGCACCGCTCCAAAATTTATCCTCAAAACTTTTCAATTGCTTTTTAGCCAAATTTAATGCGTGTCGACGTTGAAAAATCATTGCCCAACAAGCCACAGAAAAACCCAATAACACCAACATAACAAATTTAACTAATAAACTGGCTTCTAATACAAGATCAAAAATTGAAAGTTCAGCAGACACGTTTAAACGCTCCTAATATAGATTCTGGGATAGCCATAGGTTTTACTCTTTGAGAGTCATGACTTTGAAAATTATTACCTTGAAAATTAACACAAGCAACCCGTACTGTCGCTGTACATATTATTTGTTGTGCTTGGTTGGTTATTTGTTGATGAAAAACTAAACTAGCGCGTTTTAACACCATTATAGTCGAGTTAACATTCAGTAAATCATCTAACTTAGCCGCAGCAACATTGTCCATTTCAACCTTTGAGACCACAAAACCTATGTTTTGTTCTAAAAAGTTTGCTTGATTAATGCCAAGTTCTCTAAGCCATTCAGTACGAGCACGCTCAAAAAATTTTAAATAGTTGGCATAATAAACAATTCCACCTGCGTCAGTGTCTTCGTAATAAACTCTCAAGGAATAATTATGGCTTGCATTGAGCACTGTATTGGGCATTTATAACAAGGTTTCTAAGGTAATTTATTCTGGTGAACCTATAGTAATAGATAACCTAACCGACAAACAAGATGAAGTTAGTGAATAATTACATTTTCATACAAAAAAGCTGATATTTACGATGATAAACGAAAGGTACGAATAAACTTTCGGTTTTTTAATTAAATTAAAATAAAATAACTAATAAAAGCACCTACTAATTAATAAAAGCACCTACGACAGAGTGTTGATTTAGTAAACTAACAAAACCCTTCAATAGAAACCGGTTCAAACACGTATAAATCTATTTTATCGATATTGTAAATAAGCAAACAGTTCGGATTAGTTTTTCTAATGCTATAGTGTATTTTTTTTAGTTTGTCACTAGAGAATATTATGACTAAACTACGCTTGTTTTCTGAATTGGCTTACTGAGCTAGCGCAATGATGATTTACTCTTCCCTAAAGAGCATCATTTACCAGATAATTTGAAATTGATGCTCTTTAATATATGGTTTTTATATTGATGAATTTGTTATCTTTTCTCTCTGACATGTTTCATGGAACTTTCTCTTTGAAAAAGACTTCCTTCTAACAACTTGATATTTAAGTTGGCCCGCAAATTTTGCGGGCTTTTTTTTGCCTAAAACTTGATGAATAAAATTATACCAATTGCACTAAGTAAGTGATCATTTTCAAATGGTATTATAACTGACCTAATACTTGTGCGGGTTCAACTTTAGTTGCTCGCCAAGCAGGGTAAAGTGTGGCCAAAAATGACATGGTAAGTGCGGTTATCATGGTGATATAAACGTCGGACATATTTAACTGACTGGGGATATGGTCAATAAAATAGACATCTGCGGAGAGTAGTTTTAACGTAAATAAACGTTCAACAAAGGCAATCATATCGGCAAGATTCAACGCTAATACAACCCCCAACGCACCTCCAATAACACTACCTAATAAGCCATTAACTAAACCTTGATAAATAAAAGTTAACATAATTAATTTACCACTAGCGCCCATGGTTTTAAGAATTGCGATATCGCCCTTTTTGTCATTAACAGCCATGATCAAGGTAGAAACAATATTAAAACTTGCCACCGCAATAACCAATACCAAGACAATAAACATCACCATGCGAACCATTTGAATGTCGTTAAACACAGCCCCCTGGCTACGAGTCCAATCTAAAATATAAACATAGTGGTTAAAATTGTAAGCAATGGCGCGGGTTATACTTGGAGCCGCAAAAACATTGTCAAACTTTAACCGAATACCTTGTGTTTCACCGGGTTGATAACCTTTAATTTTTGCCGCCTGTGTTAATGAAATATAAGCAAGAGTTTCATCAATAGTACCGCCAAATTTAAAAATACCGACAATTTTCACATTACGCTTTAAAGGTGCTGCAAAAATATTTTTTTTGCTGTTATTGTCAACAATATTTGTTGACGGCAGCAATATTTGCACTTTATCACCTAAATTTACCGATAATTTTTTCGCGACCCCCATACCGATAATAATGCCGTTATTAGTACTATTGTTATCCAGTGCTTGCCAGTTGCCTTCAACCATATAGTTTTCAATGTCCGAAACAAGCGTTTCTAAATGAGCATCAACGCCTCTAATCTCTAATGCTTTTAACTGGGTTTTATGTTGCATCATACCGGTTAATGTAATCACGGGTGCTGCGGCAATCACTTGCGGGTTATCTTCAACTTCTTTAACTCTCAAGGGCCAATTGGGTATAGGTTTAGCTACTGACATTAACTCTGCATGAGGCACAATAGACAATAACTTATGGGCAAGCTCGCGTTCAAAACCATTCATGGTGCTCAAGGCAATAATGAGTACCATAGTGCCTAAAGCAATACCGATGGTAGAAGAGGCAGAAATAAAAGTAGAAAAACCATTGCCATGACGGCTACGAACATAACGCAACGCTAAAAACACACTCAGGGGTTTGAATACTGATAATTTAGTAGCCGAATTGAGTATATTGTTTTTAGCAGAACTGGTATTCGGAAGTGTTACATTCGACATTGTTTAGTAACTCAAACTTTCGTTATTAACAAACCGCTCAGGTTCAACAAAAGGCGCGAGCTTGCCATGAGCCAGTTTTAATTGCCTGTCCATGCGCATCGCTAGCGATATATCGTGAGTAACCACGACGAAGCTGGTTTGTACATTCTTATTTAAACTGCGTATTAATTGGTAAATTTGCTCTGCGGTATCGCTATCTAAATTACCTGTTGGTTCATCTGCTAAAATTAACGCCGGTTTAGTGACTAAAGCTCGAGCAATAGCGGTGCGTTGCCTTTCACCACCCGATAACTCACTTGGCCGGTGATGAAGACGATGCGCTAAGCCAACGTCTGTTAACACTTGTGTTGCCGCAGTTATAGCACTTTTAGGTTTATCACCTCGAATTAATAACGGCATAGCTACATTTTCAAGCGCGGTAAATTCCATCATTAGATGGTGGAACTGGTAAATAAAACCAATATGCTGATTTCGAAAAACCGCTCTTTCTTTATCTGAGAGCGTGAGAATATTAACATCATTAATAAACACGTCACCTGAGCTAGGTAGTTCTAATGCCCCCGCAAGATGTAAAAAAGTACTTTTACCACAACCTGAACTACCGACAATGGCAAGTAATTCTCCCTTGGCAACCGTCAATGTTAAGTTATCTAATACTTTAGTTGTTATATCACCTTGCTGATATGACTTAGATAATTGATGACAATGTAAAACGTTACTCATTACGTAAAACCTCTGCTGGTTGAGTTTTTGATGCCTGAAAAGCGGGGTATAAAGTCGCGACAAAACTCATCATTAAGGCTGATAAAATAATAACAACCACATTGTTAGGGTCAAGTTGCACTGGCAGAACTTGCACGGCATAACCGCCACCTAAAATATTAACGCCCAAAACAGCTAATATTTCATTGATATTCAACGCAATTAACACCCCAAAAATACTGCCCAGTGTTACCCCCCACAAGCCATTAACCATACCTTGGGTAATAAATATCTTAATAACGCCTACTCTAGACAAGCCTAATGTTTGTAAAATACCGATTTCGCCTTGTTTTTCAATCACTACCATAACCAAGGCTGAAACAATATTAAAAGCAGCTACCGCAACAATTAAACTGAGCATTAACCACATCATTTTCTTTTCCATATTAACCGCAGAAAAAAGCGCCCCTTGGCTATCGCTCCAAGTGGTAAAGGTCAGTTTATTCATCGATATTTTATTTTTCTTGAGGGTAGTTAACCTATCAACCACTTTGTTGGCGTTGAAAGCATCATCTAAATACAAGCGTAATTGATCAATACCATCACCTTTACGGCGCAGTAATTTAGCGCCATATTGGCTATGCATGTACACCATAACATCGTCAACTTGCGAGCCCACATCAAAAATACCACTAACCACAAATTGGCGCTGCACCGGAATTCTACCCATGGGCGTGAAAATGGTTTTATTAGGTAATACTAAGCGCACAGTATCATGTAAAGATACTTTTAATTTGTTCGCTAACGAGCGACCAAGCACTACGGCATAAGCCTGCTCTGACAAACTATTTAACGAACCATATATGATATTTTTATTGATGATATTGTCTTGTTCAAATTCAGGGATAATGCCTTGTAACAAAACCACTTGTAAACTTTGAGCCGATTGAATAAGTGCTTCACTACTTAAAAAAGGCGTTACTTGCTCAACATGCTGCTGTTGTAACAATTGTTCCCTCAAAGCAGACCATGTTTTAAAATTGTCTTGATTTGAATTATTAAATTCTTTTGAAACAATAACATGTGGAACAACACCTAGAATACGTTTTTTTAATTCGCCTTCAAAACCATTCATTACTGACACAACCGTGATCAATGAAGCGACGCCAAGTAAAATACCCACGGTAGAGAAAAAAGTAATAAAAGAGATAAAGCCTGTGCGTTTTTTACTGCGGCTATAACGTAAACCAATGAATAGGCTAACAGGTTGAAACATTTAATTATCGTTACTAAAAATAGCTACTAAGAATAGCTACTAAGAATAGCTACTAAGAATAGCTACTAAAAATAGTAAGTAAAAATAGTAAGTAAAAATAGTGACTAAAAATTGCGAGTTAATATCAGAACATTAGCATAACATAATCAGTGCAATTGTTTGAATTAAAGATACTTAAAAAACAATTTACCTGTTATAAGTTTGTTATTACAATAATTTTATCAGACAATCGTCAAGAAACAATAAAAGTGACAACAATGAACAACGAGACAACCGAGCAAAAACTGGCTAAATATCATGAATTCTTTTCAATTGAAGATAATTTTTCAATTAATATATTACCGATTGCAGCAGACAAAGGGGTAAGCTTTGAACAATTTTTATCTGACATGCCAATACCCTTTAAAATGGCTAGCGATATGTCCAGCATAGATCAAGCAGCATTACGTCCCTTGCAAGCTCTTTCTGGCGTAGCTAGTCAGTTGGTGGATTTTTTAAATCATCAATCAACAAAAATAGATTTACTGATCGGATATATTTTAAGTCAACAAGATGATGAACAACATCGATATCAAGGCCTAAAATTTGGCGGTGGCGGTTTGTTATTTAGCGCTACCCAAACATTTAAGTTAGCACAGTTATTAGAAATGAAAGTCTTCTTAGCCAATGAAAACTGCGCCGTATACTGTTACGGTGAAGTAATTGAAATACAGCAAAAATTGGATATTTATTTACATAAAGTTATCTTCCATTTCATTCGTGAAGATGACAGAGAAGTATTAGTTCGCACCAGTTTGCATCAGCAATCTAAGCAATTACAATTGTTAGCCAAACAAAGAGATCAAGAAACTCAAAAAAAAGACTAACGTTCTTTTTCAGTAAAGGTATTAGCTAAGCTAGTTAAGTTTTTTACTTCTTGATTTAATATAGCGATATTTTTTGATAATACATCAGAGTCTTCTAAACCTTGTGCAAGTTCAGCGACGCGTTGCACATTTTTATTGACTTCTTCAGCAACAACATTTTGCTGTTCGGCAGCAGTCGAAACTTGCGTGGTAATATCAGTGATGGTTAACATTTGTTGATAAATATTATCAGATGAATGCTGCACTTTTTCGCCAGACTCAACACAAGCATTACTAATCACAATGTTTTCAGCCATTAATTTAGCAACATCTGACAACATTTTAGTTACTTGATGAACCGATTCATTGATGCCTTCGGAGACGCTGTGAGTTCTACCACTTAATGAGCGTACCTCATCAGCAACCACGGCAAAACCACGACCTTGCTCACCAGCTCTTGCCGCTTCAATAGCGGCATTGAGCGCTAACAGATTAGTTTGATCTGCTATGCCTTGAATTTCAGTTATTTGGTCATTAATAGAGGCGACAATACTAACAAGTTCTTCAACCGTGGTACTAGCAATTCCCACTTTGTCTTTTAAGGTACAATTATCGCTAACCGAACTAGCCATTAAATTTTTAGTTAATTCGCACTCACTGCTAACGTCATTAACACGCTCAGAAGTAAGCACTACATTTTGACTAACATCAGCGATAGTCGCTGACATTTCATTCATTGAAGTTGCAATTTGCGTTGTTTCGCTATTTTGCTGTTGAATTTTGACATCAGTCTCTGCAATGGCATTATTTAACTCTCCAATAACTTTACCAATAACGTTAAGAGAATCGTTGGTTCGCCCTAAAATGGCTCGAATTCTTGCATTATATAAACTTTGCCGAAACACTAAAATTGAGGCAGGTCCGCCGTTAGTGTAGATAGCCCGACAAATGCTAGCATATTTTGATTTTTGCTCCGCAATATACCGTGGTAAAATTATCAACTCATCGAACAGTGAAAAGAACATCACCACAAAAGCAACTAAGGTGATAATACCGGCTATCAATCCAGAAAAATAAAAAGCGCTGCTGAGAATAACGATAGCAGCAATGAACGAAATAAGTTTTTTTATTTTTAAAATTTTCTGTTCAGACATGCCCAACTGGTTATTGTTGAGGGCTTGATAAACTCTTATCGCTTTTTGTTTTTGTTCATTGGTCGGTTTAACACGAACCGATTGATAACCCGTTAACACACCTTTTTCAAGCATAGGGGTAACATAAGCGTTAACCCAATAATAGCGACCATCTTTACAACGGTTTTTAACCAGCCCTTGCCAATGATTACCTGCCTCAAGCTCAGTCCATAAATCCTTAAAAGCGGCTTTTGGCATATCTGGATGGCGAACAACATTGTGATTTTTCCGGTATAACTCTGTTAGGCTATAACCCGCAATGGTGCAAAAATCATCATTGGCGTAGGTGATAATGCCGCGAGTATCGGTGATGGAAACTAACTGCTGAGATTCATCAAAAAAAACTTCTTCATCAATAATCGTTTGTCCACGCCTAGTCATTAGATAAAATCCTTTTGAAAATATTTTTTTAAGCAATTTTGTAAGTGTAGTAAAATAATGAGCTTTTTACTAAAAATACTCATCTAGTTCAATCATCACACAAAAATTGTCATATTCTCATCCATGTGACGTCTGCACGGTCTAATAATGCCTCTATGTGGCATAGTTTTACCAACGAATACTTTTTAGTTACGGTGTATCAATTACGGTGCTTTTAATTACGATATAGGGTTTTAATTAAATGATAACCAAATTTAGTTTTTATTGGCCCATGAACTGTTAACAATTCCTTTTTAAACACCACATCGTCAAACGCTTTTACCATTTGACCACGACGAAATTCGCCTAAATCACCACCTTTCTTTTTTGACGGGCAAATTGAGAATTTTTTTGCTAGTTGTGCAAAGTCTGCACCTTTGTCTAATTTTGATTTTAATACTAATGCTTCTTTTTCAGTTTTTACTAAAATATGAATTGCCGCCGCGTTTGCCATAGTTTTCATTTCATCTAATGTTTTGTTAATGCGCATTATACCGAGATAATGATAACTGGTAATACCATATTTTACTTTTACTTATTTCATTATTGACATAAAATGTCATTATCCTTTTTCACAATATGAAATTTAATTTATGAGCACAATACAACACTTATTTGAAAAAAACCGACAGTGGGCTGACAGAGTAAACAAAGAAAACCCTACTTTTTTTAAATCACTGTCAGAGCAGCAATCACCTAAATATTTATGGATTGGTTGCTCAGATTCTCGTGTACCCGCTAATGAATTACTAGGTATGCAACCAGGCGAAGTATTCGTTCACCGTAATATTGCCAATCAAGTCATTCATACGGATCTTAATTGTTTATCCGTTATTCAATTTGCGGTCGAAGTACTAAAAGTTGAACACATCATTGTCTGTGGGCATTATGGCTGCGGTGGGGTAATGGCCTCTCTTGATGATAAGAGTCACGGCTTAATTGATAACTGGCTGCATCACATTGAAGATGTTTATCGTTTCCATAAGGAAGCAATGGATAAACTTAGCGATGAAAAAGAGCGCGTTAACTTACTATGTGAATTGAATGTTATTGAGCAAGTAGCCAATGTGTGTAAAACCACAACGTTACAAAACGCTTGGCTTGCCAAACAAAATGTTACCGTGCATGGCTTAGTTTACAACTTACGTGACGGTATTTTAAATGACTTAAATGTATCAGCGAGTAGCTCGTAGCTCAACGTTTCAAGCTACAAGATAGTATTCCCCATCTTGTAGCTTTATTATTAAAACTTTTAGCGACTTGAATTTAAGCTAAAGTACGCCACGTTCCATTTGGTTTAACTCAATTGACTTAAATAAAGTTGAGAAATTACCTTCACCAAAACCTTGATCGTTCACTCGTTGGATCATTTCTATAAAGATAGGGCCAAATAAGTTTTTAGTAAATATTTGCAATAAATAGGTATTTTCAGCTTGGCTATCTACTAAAATTTGATGTTCTCTAATTTTATCTTTGTCTTCTTTAACCCAAGGTACGCGGTCAAAAATTTCATCATAGTATTCCGGCACAATATCAAGGGTATCTACTATACTGCGATCTAATTTATCTAAAGATGCTACTAGATCGTCAGTGATAAATGCTAAATGTTGAACACCTGGACCATTGTATTCTTTTAAATATTCATCAATTTGGTTATCTTTACTGCCTTTGCCTTCATTAATAGGAATACAAAATTTCCCACAAGGTGATTGTAAGGCATAAGAAATCAATGCGGTTTTAATCCCTTTAATGTCAAAGTAGCGCACTTCAGTAAAGCCAAAAACATCTTTATAAAAGTCAGCCCACTTACCCATTGTGCCTTGATAAACATTATTGGTTAAATGATCTACCGCTAAAAAGCCCTTATCTTCAACAATCACAGGAACATCATGGGCAACAAAGTCGGTATCATAAATAACACCTTTGTTTTTACCCTCTGCTTTAAAGTTATCAATAAAGTAAATTAAACTATCACCAATACCAAAAATTGCTGGGTAAGGTAGCTTGTTTGCTTCATTTGCTGCTGATTTTGCACCACGTTTTATTGCGTGTTCAAAGGCAAAGTCGGCATTTTCCACACGCCAGCCCATAGAACAAATAGCCGGGCCATGAATTTTAGCAAATTCTTTTGAAAAACCCGTGGTTTCTTTATTAAGTAAAAAGTGAATATCATTTTGATTAAAATAATCAATATCACGGCCTTTAAATTTTTTAGTTTTTGAAAAACCAAAACCATAAAACGCCTGTTCCATAAAGTCAGAATCAGGGCTAGCATATTCGGTAAATTCAATACCACATAATTTTAACGGGTTTTTCTCACTTGCCGCAGTAACGTCTGTCATTTCATCTCTCTTATTGCTGAAAACTTCACATCTCAAAAATCGAGATGTTATTCGGTATAACTTCATTATCTAGCGGATTTAACTATTACGAAAGAGCTAAGCCAATAGTGCTGACCAAGGGTATGTAAATGAATATGTACATTTCATTTAGTCAAAACTGCACCGATAGAAAGCAAGCCTATATAGTGGCTAGCAGCAAGATGTATAAAATTATTTACAGGCAAAAAAAAAGGCGCTTAAAAGCGCCTTTCTATGATTAACTATTATAGCCGTATTAGTTATTACGTTGTGGACGTTCACTGCGACGACGTGGTGCTTGCTTAACCACTTGTTCATCAGACGTACTAATCGCTAATGGTTGACGACGGACACGCACACCTTTTAACTGTTGAAATAACTCGGCAGGAATACCTTTAGGCAATTGCACAAAGCTGTGTTTTTCATGCAAGTTAATGGCGCCAATATAACTGCTATCTAGTGAAATTTCATTGGCAATAGCGCCAACAATATCACCCGGACGAGCGCCATGCTCTTTACCTACTTCTAAACGATAAGTCTGCCAATCAACATCATTGCGATTTACTTTAGCTTTGCGTGGTCGTTCATCACGTGAACCACGACCACCACGATCGCCTCGACTGTCTGCACGACTCTCATCACGTGAACCACGACGAGAATCTCTGCCGCGATCATTTCGATCTCGGCTGTTACGATCATTACGATCGTTACGCTCACGGGAGTCACGACGCGGCTTGGGATCTTCTTTCGGCTGTAGCGGCTGTTTTAATTGTTTTTGGAACAACAAAGCAGCAGCTAAATCAAGCATCGACATTTCTGATTCATTAGCCATTGCTTCAATAATTTCGCGCATGCTAGATAAGTCTTTCGACTCAACAACTTTCGCTATTTCATCGCGAGCACGTTCAATACGTTTTTGCCCCAACTCTTGAATATTGGGTAATTCATACATATTTACTGTGCCGGAGGTTAAACGTTCATAATGGCGCAATGAATACATTTCACGTGGACGAACAAAAGCAATTGACATGCCTTCACGACCTGCACGACCCGTACGACCAATGCGATGCACATAAGCTTCGTGATCGCCAGGTAAGTCATAGTTAATAACAAGAGAAATACGCGGAATATCTAAACCACGTGCAACTACATCAGTTGCCACTAAAATAGAGGATTGACCTGATTTCATTTGCTCAATACAACGTTCACGTTGTGCTTGGTTCAGATCACCATTAAGCGCTAATGCAGGATAACCAGCACGTTCTAATTTTTCGGCTATATCAACAGTATCGTTACGCGTACGGACAAAAATAATCATTGCGTCATAATCGACAATTTCAGCAATACGCTCTAAGGCAGTCATTTTAGTAATGCCGCTCACTTTCCATGCGTATTGAGTAATATTCGCTTTAGATTTTTTAACCGCAGCAATTTTAATATGCTCAGGATCTTTTAAGAAACGGTTAGCAATTTTACGAATTGCGGCTGGCATAGTGGCTGAAAACAAACACATTTGCGTGGTTTTTGGTAAATGATCTAAAATCCATTGAATATCTTCCAAAAAGCCCATGTTTAACATTTCATCGGCTTCATCAAGTACACAGACTCTTAGGTCACCTAATTTAAGGCTTTTACGACGTAAGTGATCCATTAAACGACCCGGTGTACCAACAACCACTTGAGCACCACGCTCTAATTGTTGAAATTGTGGCCCGTAAGACTGACCACCATATAAGGTAGCCACACGTAAACCTTTCATGTTTTTACCGAAGGATTCAATCGCTTCAGCTACTTGCATTGCTAATTCACGGGTTGGTGCCAACACCATTAATTGTGGCTTTTTAATTGAAGTATCAATTTTTGCTAACGCAGGTAAACCAAAAGCGGCAGTTTTACCGGTACCAGTTTGTGCTTCACCTAAAACGTCTTTGCCTGCTAACAGCAGCGGAATAGTTTGTGCTTGAATATCGGTTGCCGAGGTAAAACCTATTGAGGTAATAGCGGTTAATAAGTTACTTGGTAAACCTAACGAGTCAAAGCCTGTAGTCGCTTTATCATTTTGAGTATTATTTTGTTCTGTACTGTTTTGTTCTGTGTTTTTCTGTTCAGTCATGTTAATTACATCTTCTTTAAGGCAGGTATAGAGAACATCTAATAAAGAATTTTTAACAAAAAAAGTAAAAAAAACAGCACAAAACTAACTCACCTTCAAACATAACTCTTCACATGGGAAGGGTACGGAAAGCGCACTGAATTAATAAATTTTAAATTGCTAAGTCTTAACCTGCGTACATCATACGAGGAAACCACCAGGAAGACTTAAAGCGCATAGCGTACTGTCACGCTATATTTCTGCTGAAAACGAAATGTTCAGCTGGGCAAGTCTATTGGGCGGAAAACCCCTACTCATTTTCGATATGTTTATTATCTACAATAAACAGCGCGTTTCTCTACGCTAATTGTGGTTTGTTTAAAAAACCAACATCCCTTCATCGAGGCGCGCATTATACAGAATCTACCCAAAGATACAAGATAATATTTCCTTGTTAGAGGTTAACCAGTATATTCCCCAGCAAATCAGGATACAAACCCAATATTAGACCAACAAAAATCAACATGCTCGCTGAAAAGCTCACCACAGTAGTTAATTTATAATCAACAGCTGAGTTCTTAATACCTGCGATTTTCCCTATATTTTCCTCGCCAAACAAAATAAAAATAATACGCAAATAATAAAACAGGCCAATGCCACTACCAATAATTAATGTCGCTATTAACCACCACTGCTGCGCTTGCACCGCCACATTAAGCAAGTAAAACTTGCCAATAAAACCCATAGTGAGCGGAATGCCAGCCAAGCTTAATATACCAACAATAACTAACAAAGCTAACGAGCGGTTTTGCCAAAACAGCCCTTGCCAATCATTAATCTCTAGCTCTATATCACCACGCTTAGCTTGAGTTAACTGCAACACCATAAACAGCGATAGTGTGGCTAACACATAAGCAGATAAATAAAACAGCGCGCTTTGCCAAGCAAGCGCAACACTGTGCGGCGAAAGTACCATTAGCACAATAAGTAAATAGCCCATATGGGCAATAGAAGAGTAAGCTAACAAACGTTTAATATTTTGCTGTTTTAATGCTAAAGCATTGCCGACGAGCATAGATAAAACAGCAAAAACACTCATTAAATTAAGAGCACTTAGTGCATTACCATTACTTATCAAAGGCTGATCCAAAGGTTGAACAAAAAGTTGTGGCTGACTAAACCAAAATTTCATCAATACCACAAACATCGCCACTTTTGATACCGTCGCCAGTAATAACGTTACTGGCGTTGGTGCACCTTGATAAACATCAGGCGTCCATAAATGAAAAGGAGCTAGTGATAACTTAAACGCTATACCCACCAAAAAAAGTAAAATACCGGCATGATAAAACACACTAATGGTAGGGCTCGTCTGTTCATAAACAAAGAGCTCAGTAGCAAAGCTTAAACTACCACTTTGACTATAGATAAAGGCGATACCCAACAACATAAAACTTGAAGCACAAGCACTTAAAATTAAGTATTTGAAAGAGCTTTCAACGCTGTACTGACTATCTCGGCTGTAACCCACCATGCCTACCAAAGCTATACTGAGTAATTCAAAGCCTAAAAATAGTGCAGCAAAATGATCACTCATCACTAAAATGCCTGCACCTAATACCACAAGCTGTAATAATAGAAAAAACTCATCATGCACTTCAACGCTATGAGTTAACCAAGTAGAGCTTAATAAACCCACCGTAATACTTGCCACTAATACCAACATAAAAGCAAAGTTGCCGTAATTATCAACCTTAACTAATGTGGTTACTTGTACCGCATCAGTTAAATTCATCACGGAAGAAAGGCTCGCTAACAAGGCTAGGACAAATATTGTTAGCGTAAATATTAAAATTAATTTTTGCGAACGACGCCATGCAATAAGTAATAACGATAAAACCAGCCCAAACGCAATAATCAATAACGGAGATAAACTAAACATCATTAATTGAGTCATGCTATTGCCCTCCTGCTGCGCTGGTTATTGTTGTTATCAAGTCTGTTTTTTGAAAGAACACTAAGACTACATTGGGATAAAAGCCGATAACAATCAACAAAACTAATAACGAAGAAAATATCAATAACTCCCGTTTTGATAAATCAGCAATAGTGCTCGCTTCATTTTGCTTCTTACCTTGCTCTTTACCATGCTCTTTACCATGGAAAGCACCTTGAAAAAATACCATACCATAAACAGCCGAGCCGATAAGCCCCAGCGCAGCGAGTATAGTCAACAACGGAAAACGTTGATAAGCGCCCACTAAGGATAAAAATTCAGCGACAAAGTTAGCTAATCCCGGCAAACCAAAAGCCGCCGCCGCAAAAGCTAAGGCAAAGCCGCCCATACGTGGTGCACTGTGCCAAAAACCGCCCATATCATTCAAATCACGAGAATGAACACGACTATAAACCATACCGGCTAAAGCAAACAAAGCGGCACTGCTTAAACCGTGAGCCACTAAAGTTAATACTGCGCCCTGATAAGCAATAGCATTAAAAGAAAATAACGCCAGCATGACAAAACCCATATGGCTAATACTGCTATAGGCTATTAACCGTTTAAGATCTTGTTGAGCAAACGCCATTTTTGCACCATATAAAATGCTGAATACACCCAATGTTGCCGCAACAGGCGCAAACTCCATACTTGCTTGTGGAAATAAATGCAGTACAAAACGAATAAGGCCATAAGCGCCCGTTTTCAATAATACACCGGCAAGTAGCACACTACCGGCGGTTGGTGCTTGGGTGTGGGCATCAGGCAACCATGAATGTACGGGGACGGAAGGAAGTTTCACCGCAAAGGCAATAAAGAAGCCCAACATTAAATAAAAACTTGTCGACAAAGGCAATTCAAGAATTAACCAGTCTGCATAAAAAAAACTCACGCGCCCCGTTTGTTGAAAATGTATCGCTGCCATCGCGATTATCGCCACTAACATTAATAAACTGCTGACTTGAGTGAAAATGAAAAACTTAATGGCGGCAAAGTGCTTATTTTCATGTCCCCATATGGCAATTAATGCCGTCATTGGCAGTAACATTACTTCCCAGAAGAAGAAAAACAAAAACATATCTACAGCAGTAAATACACCAATAATTCCGGCAATTGTAGCCAGTAGATTAAAATAATAAAAACCACTTTTACTTTGAATTTCTTGCCAAGACACTAACACGCAAACCAATGCTAAAAATAAGGTTAACGATACCAGCACTAAGCTTAAATAATCCAACGCTAGGGCATATTCTATATTAAAACTAGTTATCCAAGGCAAACGTACCACCAGTTGCAACTCGGTAAAATCAAGTCCTGAAGTAATAACTGATACCGCAAAATATAAAGCAACCACTAACACAGTCAACAAAGCGATCCAACGAGCACTCTGCACTTTTACCCCTTCTAAGTACCAAGCTAAAGCGCCCCCCAAAAGTAAGCTGCACATAACATAAGTTATATTCATTAACTTACCTCCCGTGCAAGTAACTCAATATTTAGCGTTAACAATAATAGCAACGTAGCCAAGCCAATTGCCGCGGCATACCAACGTAACTTTCCTGTTTGGCTACTTTTAAGTACGTCATGACACATGCTAACGTACCAAGCATTAAGCATGATTAATTGATCAAAAATATCAGCCCGATTTACCCTGGCTAAAAAGCAATAAGGTTTCACTAATAACCAATCATAAAGTCTGTCAAAACCCAAGCCTTGCCGACAAAACATTACCAGAGCACTCGGTTTTTCTTCAAACACTAACTTATTTGAACTATGACGATAATCAGCAAAATAAAACCAAGAAAAGACAATACCAACAAAAGGCGTGGCAATAGCAACACTGTGTAACCAATGAGGTTCATGTAAATTGACCGATAAAACGCTAGGAAATACAACCGACAAACTCTCTTCAAGGGTATTAGCAAATAAACCGCCAATAAGCGACAACACCGCTAAAATGAGCAAGGACAATTTTATTAATTTACTTGATGTGGGCTGCAATTCATGGTCAAAACGCCTTTCGCCCATAAAGGCCAAGAAAAATAATCGACAACTATAAATACTGGTTAATAATGCGCCTAAAATAGCGCAAAACCACAATAGTGGTCCGGCGGTATTTGACGACCAAAGCTCAGCAATAATCGCTTCTTTTGAGAAAAAACCTGAACTGCCCGGTAAAGCCATCAAACAAACTAAACCAATAACAAATAACGCTGTTTCAACAGGCAAACGTTTTAACAAACCGCCCATTTTAAAAAGATTTTGTTGATGGTGCAGCGCCAAGATAATAACGCCC
>JAESPR010000004.1 GCA_016765685.1 Colwellia sp.
TGAATGTTTCCAATCCGTTTGCTGTTTGGCTAGCTTCGCCGCCAACTGGGATGCTCGCCCTTTTTCTAAAGCTCTTTCCAGTCCGCTCTCTTTTTTTGCGCGCAGCGCCCCACTCTTTCCAAGCCGCTAAATCTCTATGCTCGTCTCCGTATAACGGTTTTGCCGTTCAGCAGCCGCAGTGTAGCGAAGCGAAACGGAGGTCTGTCTGCAACGGCTGGTTAGCTTGCCACACATTGGAGAATGCGTTCACTTTTCTTCTCCAAGCATTTTTGGGCCGAAACTATAGAGATCGCAGTCGACTTCTGCCCCAATGGTTGAAATAAATTTGATGTGGCCAGCATTGAGGTTGAAGCCCCCGAACTGGGGATCGCCACCCCAGTTTTCATACACGATTGTGACCTCCAAACGGCAAGATTCGCCTAGTTGCCGTATTTCATCTTTTACCGGGGTCAACTGACGAACAAGTTCATCCAATTTCTCCTCCACTGATCCGGGAGTTTCGGGGTGGGCATGGAACTGGCATGCATGCTCTTCGTGCTTTCGCTGAGGGAAGCTCGCCCGAAAAGGTTGCCCTTTCCTCCAACTGCGAAAAGGTTCTATGCCCAAACGTTTCGTGATCTCATCACGAGTCAATTCTTCGCTGTAAATTCCGAGATAGACCCTTACTTTCGCTTCAATGTATCCTCCACCGACAGCGAAATCGTTTTCTTTAACAGTCACCACGACGACGTAAAAGTATGGCTGGTCTTGGATCGCGAAAAATACCGAAATGTCTTCTCCGGGTTCCTTCTCATAAACCCGCTTCACTTCCGGATTGCCATCTTGGCAAAAAACAACAGAGTGAACTTCAAGAACTTGTTGAGTGATACCCCAGCGCTTGTTCAACACTTCTTCTTGAGCTACCTGAATCGCCTTCAGATGATTTGTCGATGCCATATCTGTTTTGAGCCTGCCAAGCTAACGGTTTTGCCGTTCAGCAGCCGTAGTGTAGCGAAGCGAAACGGAGGTCTGTCTGCAACGGCTGGTTATGCGACAGAGTTACCCACTCAAAATGCCTGGAATTCGATCCAACCCTTATTTTGATGATCCAACCCAGAGGAAAACAAGCCCGACTCGGGTTGGCGGCTCCGTAAACCCGTTGTGCAACAAAACCGGTGAGCATTCCTCTTCGATTTACAACTATCCCTAATTCCATTCTCTAAAACTCAAAAAATGTTCGGCTGTCAAGAAGTTCTCAAGCTGACGATAAGTTTGTAGGAAGGGCAGCGAAATTCACCTTCTAAATATTTCTACACAAACAACCCGGCAACCAATTGACTCTTCTTTTGTGTCTAGAATGGCTTCCAAGCCCTTCTCTTTCAATCTCTTGCTGTGCTGGCCCCGTAAAGCTCAAGAACAGATATGCACAAACAGGGATTCCGTTATGAAGAAAAAAGAAGAACCCAAAACAGATGACTCTTCAAAGCTACCGACGAATTGAACACTCGGTGGTTCTGCATAACGGTTTTGCCGTTCAGCAGCCGAAGTGTAGCGAAGCGAAACGAAGGTCTGTCTGCAACGGCTTGTTGGGCAGCTACGCGCTATCAACGGCACTTTTGATTGAATCAAATGTGAACGACATTGCCCATGTAGCGCCAACGCCAAGGATCGCAGACGGTGAAGTATTCCCAGAATCTGTCTTCACAGCGATGATCCTCTTCCCTTTCTCTACTGCCTTCTCTATTTCCCATTTGACCCAAGCGCTTTTATGTGTGTCCTTTCCGATAATACATAGGAAGTAGGAAGCGCTAGAGATCTTTGCGGAGATTGCCCGTTTGATTGTGGCCGCGTCGGTGCTATCAACGGACACATCAACAGATGAGTCGTAGAAAGAAAAATCGAATGCACTGTTCTTGTCCCAGGCGACAAGAAGGTTCTTCCAGTGCTTGTCGCTATCATAGTCGTAACTTATAAAAATCTTCTTAGCCATGGGGGTTCTCCTTTTGTTGAGTCTGGCTCTTTTTGGACCAGCTTGTGTTTTCCTTCGAAATGATTGCCTCGACATTTTCTACGAGGATATGGAAGGCGTCGCTGCCAGTATACGGTGGCGCTTTTGTTTGGAATCTGATTTTCTGATGCCTAAGAGTTTCACAAGTCGTTCGATATTGAATCCAATGCTCCTGATATTGATAGAGTGCCAGTATTCCACTTACGAATGCTACTGCAACTCCTGTCACCCCGACAATGAAGCCCATTGCGGGTCTCTCATCCGTAACGTAACCAATCAAAAAAGGAATGCTTCCAGCTAAGCCTATTTCAATCGTTCGCAAGCGCTTGAAATTTTTCTGATTACGCATGCTTTTTTGGTCGTACCACTCGATTTGTGGATCCAACCTCTCCTCAATGTACTGATCTGAATTCATTTCATTTCACCACCATCTACTATAACCCCACTGCCTGCCCAACGGTTTTGCCGTTCAGCAGCCGTAGTGTAGCGAAGCGAAACGAAGGTCTGTCTGCAACGGCTTGTTGGGCAGCTACCTTACTACGATTAACTTATCGCAGTTGTCCCATCCCGATAGCGGCAAAATATCCAGGAGCACGTAGAGACCAGCGATTGCAAGTGCGAGCCACCCCGGTTCCCAAATTTTACTTTCTTCTTTTCTCCTTCCTCCCCTTCGTCTTTGACCAAGGCACCTGGGGCAATTACTAAAAAGAGGCCTGCAAGTCCTGGGATTAGAGCATCAAGCGTGAATCGGTAAGAGGATTGGTCAACTGGATAGTTCCAGCACTATCTGCAGCGACTTGCTGGCCAGGTAAACTACATCTTGCCTGATTTTTCGCACACTCCGTGAGTGAAATCGCTCAATGCGGTCCCGGCATTATCAGTAAATCAATCCAAACAGAGCTACTCCTGTGGAATGGGATTTGCTCCCCACCGATGGAATGAGATTAACCTTCACAAGAACCTCAATTGCCTTCTTCACGATTGCCTCTTTTTCAACCATTCTGGGATCCTGCCAAGCTCCAGCGCTAGCCCAAGAACAGTATGTGCAAGTCTCGGTTGTTAAGGACTCGAATCAAAATCATGAAAAAACGGCCGTTTTCGTGAAGTTAATGCATGGCGACGCCAAGTTCATTGCAAAGACAATTGGCATGTCTTTCTATTTGACACTGGGAGAACTAAATCTAACTGCTGACGAA
>JAESPR010000021.1 GCA_016765685.1 Colwellia sp.
GGATAAGCAGAAGGCCATCACTGGCTATATGTCTAACAAGGTAAGAGAGAGTAACTACAGGGATACGGTCTCTGAATTAGTCTACGACTATATTGATTATGGTAATGCATTTTATGATGTCACTTATGAGAACAATAATTTCATCAATGACGATGGAGAATTTATTCAAGGCTATACTGGGCCGGTTATACAGCGGGTTAGCCCACTAGATATTGTATTCAACCCTATAGCACCTTCCTTCGCTAAATCTCCTAAGATTGTAAGACGTTTGTTTACAAGAGGGGAAGTTAGGAAGCTTGCAGAGAATAACACAGACTGGGCACTAGCTGCCGATAAGTCTGATGAGATTAGACGTACAGTGTCAGGTATGCACCATCTAGCCGATGTAGATAAAGCTATTGGCTTACAGATGGATGGCTTCGGAGGAATGAAGGACTATTACGGAAGTGAGGTAATAGAGGTCTTATTCTTTGAAGGGGACTACTATGACACAACAACTAATAAACTTGTTACTGATATGGAGATTGTCGTTGTAGACAGGTCTATAACAGTAAGTCAAGGTAAGATTAAGAGCTGGCTCGGTAAGAGCCACAAAGGGCATGTAGGCTGGCGTAAGCGTACAGATAACTTATACGCTATGGGGCCTTTAGATAACCTCATAGGTATGCAGTATCGTATTGACCATCTACAGAACCTTAAAGCAGATGCTATGGATCTCATTGTACATCCTCCTCTAGTTATTAAAGGGGACGTGGATGCTTTTGAGTGGGGCCCTAATGCTGAGATTGTTATACCAGGGGACGGTGATGTTAGTGAGCTAGGTAAGAACCTTAACGGGGTAATAGCTGCTCAGAACGAAATCAACGAACTCATGGCTCTTATGGAAGAGATGGCAGGTGCTCCTAAACAAGCAATGGGTATTAGAACCCCAGGAGAGAAGACCGCCTTTGAAGTACAGAGCTTAGACAACGCTGCTGGACGTATCTTCCAAGAGAAGACAGTCAACTTTGAGATCAATATACTAGAACCCTCTCTTAACGCTATGTTAGAAGAAGGCAGAAGAAAACTTGATGGTGTAGATATAGCTCGGGTATTAGATGATGATTTAGGAGTTGAAAGCTTCCTATCTATCTCTAAAGCGGATATAACTGCAAGAGGTAAGCTGAGACCTATAGGGGCTAGACACTTCGCACAGCAAGCACAGTTACTTCAGAGTATTCAGATAGCGATGTCAGGAGAACTAGGAGCTAAGGTAACACCTCACTTCTCTGGTATTGGGTTAGCAGAACTAATAGCTGACTCCTTACAGATTAACAACTTAAATATTGTACGTCCTAACGTCGGTGTTATGGAGCAGATGGAAACACAAAAACTAGCCATGGCAGCTCAAGAGAACACCGAAGTAGAACAAGGTACACCTGCTCCTGGGGAGGATGTGAATGATCAGCAAGCAACTGTACAGCCACCTCAAGGATAAGGGAGAAAGTGAAGCTCTTCGTAGACGTATTGAAGCGAATAGTGAGTTATTTGAAAGGCCGGTCTCTCTTGTAGAGACCTGGATTAAAGATGCAAGAAAGAAACAATTAGCACTAGGCTCTTATGACTCTCCTTCGTGGAGTGAACGCCAGTCTGACCTGAATGGCTACCAAAGAGCTTTAGAAGAAATCAAACAACTATTAACAATATAAAGGTAGACCATGCCTGATCAAAACTTATTTACACCACCTCAAGAGACGCCACCAGCAACTCCTGAGGCAAAACCTGTGCAAGAAGCAGCTCCTGTATACGACCATTTACTCGGAACTATTACTAATGCACAAGGCGAACAGAAATACTCTACTGTTGAGAAAGCACTTGAAGGAGCTGCGTCAGGCCAAGCCTACATCGCAAAACTGGAAGGTGAATTGAAGCAGCTTCGTGGCGACTCTACCAAGGGTGCAGCGATGGAGGATATTCTGGAAGCTATGAGGGCTAAAGGGGCAGTAGCAGATCCGGTGGTAACACCTGAACCTGTTGTTCCAGCAGAACAGCCTGACATCCCAGCTCTTGTAGCCCAATCATTGGGTGTTATTGAACAAGAGAAGACAGAGAAAGCTAACATTGCCGAAGTGGTTACCCGTACCCAGGAAGCCTACGGAGACAAAGCTAGTGAACTCTTCTATAGCAAAGCAGCCGAATTTGGTTTTGATAAGGTAGCTATTAATACGCTAGCTATGTCTAACCCGAAAGCTGTTTACAATATCCTCGGTCTTACTGATAAACCCGCATCAGATGTACAACCCGTGGGAATCAACACAGAAACCTTTCAGCAGAAGCCACCAGCAGCCCCGGTAAACGGAATGTATGGGTCTAACGCTGAGAAGCAATCCGCTTGGGACTCTGCTGTAACTAAGACCAACATCCAACTAGGTATTAAATAAATGATTACTTCCCAAAGTAACCGTTCTTTTGTAGAGGCAACGCAGTATTCTACCTTTATCTTAGAGAACATGCATGATGGCTTACTGCCAGAAAACTTCTTCCGTGATGTATCTGATTTTGGTAATGGCGACATTCTAAACATCAAGACCGTCGGTGAAGCTCAGATCCAAGAGCTAGAAGAGAACGAAGACATTATCTACACTCCTATCGAGACAGGTAATGTAACCCTCGCAATCACTGACTATGTTGGTGACGCTTGGTATATCACTGACGTTATGCGTCAAGATGGTGCTCAGATTGAACAGTTGAAGCAGGCTCGTGCCCGTGAAGCTATTCGAGCTATCCAGGAGCGTCGAGAGACACAAGCCTTGGCTACATTGAATGCTGGTCAGACAGCAGGTAATGTCAACTCAATCAATGGTTTTGCTCACAGAGCTATTGGTAGTGGAGCTAACGATACATTGGCACTAGTTGATTTGATCGCTATGAAGCTTGCGTTTGATAAGGCAGAAGTACCTGCTGGTGGACGTATCTGTATTGTAGACCCGGTAGTAGGTGCTACTCTTAACACGTTGTATCAAGCAAATGTTAACGTAGACAGCAACCCTATGATGCAGACAATCTTGACTTCAGGCTTTAGCCGAGATCATGACTACATCATGGACTTGTTTGGTTGGACGATCATGTCTTCTAACCGACTACCTACTGTAGCCTCAGAGACTATTGGTGCATTGTCTGTTACAGACGGTGTTGCTAACATCTTCATGAACATTGCAGACGACCAGACTAAACCTCTGATGTCAGCATGGAGACAACAACCTCAAGTTGAAGGTGAACGTAACCAGACTAAACGACGAGACCAGTTCTCACAATCAGCTCGTTGGGGCTACGGTATCCAGCGTTCAGATACGCTAGGTGTTATCGTAACTTCTGCATCAGCAATCGCATAATCGGAGTATAGAATAAATGAGTACATATGAAGCAGATCCAGCAGGACTTGGTGTTGGCAAGCGTTACGGCCCTTTAGGGGTCGGTGGTGTTTCAGGAGACCTTCCTAGTGTAGGTTCACAGAAAGAGATTGTGTTTGAATTAATCGCAGGCGAGATCTTCGCTGGTGGTGGTGCAACACTTACAGTTCCTTTACTAACTAACTACCGGGTAGAGTCGCTATATCTGGAAGTGGAAGAAGCCTTTGCAGCTTCCTCTACAGCCGATTTAGCTATTGATGGAGGTGCAGGTCTTACTACTGACTTCGTACTGTCATCAGCAGCTCCTATCGTCTCAGTAGTTCTTACAGGGCTCGGTAATACCTCGGGTGCAGGTGCAGTAGATATTGTTTGTGTTCCAAATGCAAACGCTATTGCGTCAGCTACAGGTAAGGCACGGATTGTAGTTCAATATAAATCAGTATAAACTTAAGGAGGAGAGGGTTAATAGCCTTCTCCTTTTTCTGTATGAGGAGAATATAAATTGGCAGATATAGAACATAAGAATATAGCTGATCCTAGTATACACGAGCCTAAAGGGGTGTCTAGTGCAACAGCAGGTCAGACCTATATAGCTGATGGTGCAGGTGGGGGTGCTTGGACAACGACCTCAACAATAGCCGGGTCGGTAAGCCAAGGCGTATATGACTACAACGATCTCGCTACAGCCTCTACCCCCATCACTCTTGCCATATCTTCGACACCAGCAGGAGCTACGGAGGTAACCAACGATGCTGCTGGGGCTAGTACTAACACCCTCTATTCCTTAGAGGGCTTGGATGATGTATGGCTGTCGGATACTGACAGGTTCGATTGGCAAGTAAGTGATAAACTAGCCCTCGGAGATACGGTAAGTATCCGCTTTGACGTAGAGTTCACAACAACCACTAACGATACGGATGTATTTTTATGGTTGGAATTAGGGACAGGAGGCTCTCCTTACCACCTCCCCGTTATCAGTGCAACAGGTAAGAAGTCATCAGGTGTCCACAAAGTTTTAGAATGGACTGGAATATACATGGGGGATACCAACACCCTCACTAATGAAGGCCGTGTACTAGCTTCTGCTGATAAAGCAGGGTGTACTCTTAAAGTGAATGGTTGGTTCGTAAAAGTGTTACATACTAACACTTAAAGGAGAGATATGAAACTTACACTGCTAGAGCTAGTACAAGATATACTTAATGACCTGGACTCTGACGAAGTAAACAGTATATCAGATACTACAGAAGCTATACAAGTGGCTCAGATAGTTAAGACTGCTTACTATGAGATCTTAGCAGGACGAGACTGGCCCCACCTGAAGAGTGTAATCAATCTTGATGCTGTGGGGGATCTTACTCGTAAGACCACTCTAAAGCTTCCTGAGGAGGTTACAGAACTTATATGGCTAAACTATAATAAGATTAAGGATGGTGAGACTAAACGTAGATGGCTCCCTGTAGATTATAAATATCCTGATGAGTTTATACGAGAGACTAACCAACGTAACTCAGATAGCGACACCGTAGAAGTTATGACTAATGAAGACGGTGTAGAGTATTTGATTAAGAATAACTCTGCTCCTACTTTCTGGACTAGTTTCGATGATGAACATATTGTCTTTGACTCTTATGATTCAGAGGTAGACACTACAACTCAGGCAAGTAAGTCCCAGGCATATGCCTACAGGACTCCTGCTTGGTCTGTGAGCGATGCTTTCATTCCAGACTTACCAGGAGAAGCCTTCTCTTTCTTACTCTCTGAGGCTAAATCTATAGCTTCCTTGAAGTTAAATCAGGTAGCTGATGAGAAAGCAGAACAACAATCTAAAAGACAACGTAGAAGAATGTCTACCAAAGCTTTCACTGCCAAAGGAGGTATTCGATATTTCGACTACGGACGTAAAGGTAGTAGAGGTTTGAACAACAGACCTAGAGGTGGTAATGACTAAAGAATTAAGAGTTAGAGTAGCAGCCAATCAAGGCTCTATGCATGAGATATACTATGAAGGGGGCGGACAAGTCCCTGAATCGCTCTCAGGGCTGTATAACAAAGTAACCTATGCCTTACATGCTATCTCACAATATAAGCCTGTGAAGCGAACTAAGAAGGACAGTAAAGATGGGCAGAAGATCGGTTGATGTTGAAATAACAACCTTCATTAGAGGGTTGATTACAGAAGCAGGCCCTTTAACCTTTCCTGAGAATGCATCTCTTAGTGAATCTAACTTCGTACTAAATAGGGATGGTTCACGTCAGCGAAGGTTAGGAATGGACTATGAGGACTCTAAAACACTGATAGACTCTCAGGCCGACTTAGATACGGACGTGAGCACTGCTATACAGTCTTTTGTATGGGAGAATGCAGCTAACGACGGTTCACTTGATATACTCGTAGTGCAAGTAGGACGTAATCTATTTTTCTTTGATAAAGACAGGCCAACCATATCTGACAGCTTACTACTTACAGGGGGTTGGACAGATCAGAATGGTTCTCCTCAGGTTATACAGTATATCCCCTTCGTACCTGATGGTGCATTCTCTTACTTCGCTTTCACATCTATCCAGGGAAACCTAATAATAAGTGAGGATGAGTCACACTTCCATAGACTCACTTATGATAAAGAGACAGATAGTATTGTAAAAGATACTTTGACAATAGAAGTAAGAGATATATGGGGTATTGAGATACCCTCTATAGATGTAGATCAAAGGCCTACACCTGCGGACCTAACATCCATCTCTCCCGCTCAAGTAGAGACTTATAAATATAACATAGCTAATCAGGGATGGAGCGGTACTCGTAACAAACCTACAGCCGAACCCAACTTATTTGGAGGAGCTATACAGACTATTCTATCGGGTACAGGTACCTATCCTTCTCCTTCGGATATAATGTGGGCCAGTAAAGACTCAGCAGGAGTAATTACTGTTGATGCTTTTAGGAAACAAGTCCAAGGTACAACCCCTGCTCCTAAAGGGAAGTTTATTCTTGACGACGTATTTCGAAGAGGTGAGGACGGGGGTAGTGTACTTCCTGGGGGTCTTATAGATAGGACTGAAGGAGCTATAGTCGCTCTTGAGTCTTATGCTGGACGGGTGTGGTATGGATTACGAGAAGACAAGGTTGTCGAAGTAGATAACTTAGCTCCTAAACTAGGAACTATGGTCTTCTTCAGTAAGGTTGTCTCAGGAAGAGAGGACGTAAACGTATGTCATTCCGTAGCTGATCCTACATCAGAAGATACCGTAGGTGTTGTAGACTCTGATGGAGGATTCGTATCTATACCTGATATGGGTTTACTTATAGGATTAAAGACTATAGGTAACAGCTTGTTTATACTTTCCACTAACGGTGTATGGGAAGTACACGGAGGAGGTGAGAGTCCTTTCAGCGCTACCAACCAAACAGTCGATAAGGTTACGGAGGTAGGCTGTCTGTCATCAAGATCAATAGTGGTTGCAGAGGGGACTGTATTATATTGGGCGGAGTCAGGTATATACGCTATTAGTAAGGACGAGGTGTCTTTAAGAGGTAAGGCTACCAATATAACGAAAGGGACTATACAAGGATTCTACGAAGGTATAGATAACGACAGTAGATCTCGAAGCCAATCACTATATGACCCTGTATCACGACAAGTTAGGTGGCAATATGGTTTTGGAGAGATAAACCCCCATTTCCGTAACAGGGAGCTTATACTAGATATCGACCTACAGGCGTTCTATACTTCGGATCTAGGTACCCCTTCTTCATTAGGGCCTTTCTTGGTAGATGGGACACTACTGTCCTCAACTATCTATAATGACACTAGCGACAATGTAGTGGTAGGAGGGGACACCGTAGTTATAGGGGTAGATACAGTAGTGTCGTCAGGACGTACTATACTTGAAGGAGCTAAGGGCTCAGCTAAGTATCTTGCTTTCGAGAAGGACATATCCGATGGTAAGTGGTACTTCTCATTCGCTAACTATAGGGACGCCTCTTTTCACGACTGGAAGAGTTACGATAGTGTAGGGGTAGATGCTAAGGGGTCCCTATTAACAGGCTTTCTTACAGCAGGAGTGGCTTCTAAAGATAAGAAGACACCTTACTTGGTAACTCATTGCAGACTTACAGAGGAAGGGTTTACTGACGACGGATTAGGTAACCTAACACCTATAGGGCCGAGTAGTTGTAAAGTACAGGCTCAGTGGGAGTGGACTAACAATGATTCCGCTGGAAGGTGGGGTCCTAAGTTTGAAGCCTACCGTCTACCTCGTTATTTTGGTCCTACAGGAGCTTCTGATCCCTTCGACTACGGGTTCACCGTAGTAACCACAAAGAGTAAGTTACGTGGTAAAGGAAGGGCTCTCAGCTTATTGTTTGAGACCGAAGAAGATAAGGATCTTCACCTATACGGATGGGGTCACACCTTGAATATTGAAAATAAATAAAATAATTTGTAATTTAGGGGTAACAGTTTGCTGAAAAGTCAGTCAATATAAGTATATTATAAAATATTCATTAGTAAGTATGTTAGAAGTACTGAATACTTCTTTTACTTTCTTCTAAATAAAAAGATACTAATAAGGATTGAATGTGATATATAAGTTAGAAAGTATAAAAGATAATCTTACTGAAATACTTAATCTTGTAGCTTCTTACTGGAAAGAATCAGATGAAAGAAGAAATATAGATGACGGTAAGATAGATGTAGAAACCTACTTACGGTTAGAAGAGTCTTCTTTGGCTTATATACTTACGGCTAGGAATGACGAAGGTAATATGGTAGGTTTTATACTTTATACGGTAACTACCTGTATTCACACGGACATAGCTAAAGCTTCAGCAGAACTGTTCTTCGTCACTAGAGAATATCGTAATGGTAATGTGGCACTAGGTCTTCTTTCTGAATGGGAAGAAGTAACCCCTGAAGAGTCTTATTTATTTTTTACTTTGAAAACAGAGTTCCCTCATGAGAGATTAATATCCGTTACAGGCTATTGTCATGTTGAGAATATATTTATGAAGAGGAATAGAAATGGCAGCAGTGACAGCAGCAGTAATACTAATTGCAGCAACAGCCGCCCAGGCGAATGAAACAAGACAACAAGGTAAAAGAGTAGAGCGTGCAGAAGAGAAGAGAGCTACCATTGAAAAAGGTATTCAGGGGGAGTCAGCAGCTCGTTCAAGAAGAGCCGAAGTAAGGAAGCGTTTGACGGCTGTAGGCCAGATAGAGAACGTAGCAGCACAGACTGGAGGTGCAGGGGGCACAGCAGCCACCCAAAGTATTTCCTCCGTACAGACACAGTCGGCTTCTAATATAGGAGCTATTAACGCTAGAGTGGCAGGACAAAGAGCCTTGACTGATGCTAATCAAGATATCTTTAAAGCCCAACAGACTTCTAGTACACAACTCGCACTAGGCGTAGTACAGTCAGGGGCAAGTATTTTCTCAATACCTTCTGCAAGCACAGGAAAATAATATGGCAGATGAACTTAATACTCCTGAACTGTTTGAGGAAGAGACTCCTGTTGAGGTAGGGTTTGAACTCTACGAGGAAGAAGCTTTAAAACTCCCTAGTGATAACCGTAGAAAGAATGATGCACTAGACGTATCTATCCAGTCTTCTGGAGTAGGTGAAGATCCTCGTCCTATCTTTGAAAGCATGATGTCCTCACAGAGCTATGATGCAGATGACAGAGCATCTAGGATATTAGATAACATATCTAACACGGTTACTAGTGAAGAAGAAAGAATACAGAACCAGATGTCAGAAGGCTTCCCTGTAGACCCTCAAGCAGAAGCACAGTTATTCCAGAGTATAGTTGATACGTCTCAAGGACAGTTGGCAGAGTCTCGCACTTACGTTATGTCTAACCCCTCTTCTAAGTTCTTATCAGAAGATCAGAAGGAAGATGCAGCTTTCCTTCATTACTTGAAAGGAATGGCTGCTAAGGTTATGGATGAGGCAACTTACTTAGAACTAGCTTCTGACTTTGCCTCTCAGGTATTATTACCTCAAGAGAACTTCCGTGTACAAGAGATAGCTGAAGTATTAGGTGCAGACTTCAAAGGTATGGATCTAGTTGACACTACTGATTTCTATGGTAGATTGACTAACCAGATGCTTTCAGAAGAGCCTGAACAACGTGTTAAGTTGATTGAACACGTAATTAACAGTTGGCCTGAGATTAAAGGTAACAACAGACTTGCTCTAGTCTCTTTCCTTAACGATATATCCGGTGACTATAACGAAGACATCAAGAGGGCCGAGAACGCCATTGAGAGGCTTGATCAAGCTACCCTAGGCTTTGGCCTGGGTAAGATCATTAAAGGGGCTCTGAAGGCTTCTAATGGCCTTAGGATGGCATCTAAACTTAACAACCTAGAGGCTGTGTCTGATATTGTAGAGGCAGGGTCTAAAGGAGAGCTTTCAGATATAGGTGTTACTCCTTTAGATGCAGTAGGTTCTATTGACCCTATGGACAGTGTTAACCAGCTTAATAAAGGAGCTGATAACTCGGTAGCAGAAGGTATAAGACAGATACAAGGTCAAAACCGTATCTTCTTAGATGAGATTGATGAAGTGAATAACTTCGGATTAGCTCTTAACAGTGTTGAGAAGAATGCTTCAAGGGAACGTGCTATACACGGTCTAGAAGAGCAGCCTGGTATATCTAATGTTACCGTTACTCCTACTAATGAAAGAGAATTTAAACTATCATACGAGATACGTGATGCCCAAGGTAACCTTACAGGTAAGGCTACACAGACAAGGCTATACCTCCAGACAGATGTAGGTGAGTTTATCAGTGATGGTACAGTAGGGTACACAGGGGTTGACTTAGGGGTTACTAGCCCTAAACTTAGATTCAATGCAGACGGACGTACCTTGGTACAACTACCCGAGCAGATGATCTTACAGTCGGCTAAGATAAAGAAGTTGTATGACTCCGCTATACGTAACACTTTAGGCCCTTTAAACAGTAAAGAGATGTCTAAGGTTAACGATCTCCTACAGGCTGGTGACGAGTTCACTGACGACATAGGTAATATGGTAGGTAAGGAGTTTACTTTCGAAGAAGCTGTAGGGTCAGGGCGAGCTACAGCTAAAGAGTTTGAGGCATACCAAGGTGTTCGTCAAGTTGTAGAGCACATGTATTGGGCTAAGAACAAAGAAGTTATTGATGAGTGGAAAGTTAAAGGGGTTAAGCTGGCAGACTGGGATGGCGTACGGCTTCCTGTTAAGTCTTATAGAACACCTTCCGATGCTAAGCAAGGGTTTTTGCAGTCCTCTACAAAGAGCCATCATGTAGTTATTGATGGAGGTGAGGATGTTAAGCAGATAAAGCCTTATGGAGGCCCAGGAGAGCTTACTGACGACTTCTTAGAAGAGATGTATGCTAAGGGTTACACTCTAAATAAAGTAGACGGACAGGGCTTGTTTGCTAATGGTAACACTAATGTTGAATGGGCCTTCCTTAAGGGTGACTCTCTAAGAGAACCTAGTGGGATGGTTCTTAATAGACGTGAAGGCTATATGCCTAAGATACGTAAAGACGCTCACTACTTCGTAAAGGAGCGTGTAGCAGTCAACATTGGGGGTGCTTCAGTAGAGCAGCTCAAGACAGTACGTTACTTTGATAATAACATTGATGCTCAGAAGTATCTAGACGATATCGATCCTGACAGAGAGACTTACTCCGTTATAGCGGATAGGGAACTTTCTTCTTCAGATCTTAACAACGAATACATAAACGTATCAGGAGGTTTGTTTACAGGATCTCGTAAGAGTACAGATATTCCTTTTGGACTCCCTGGTGATGTAGGTGAGCGTGTAGATGCACTAGGAAGTTTACAGAGGTATATATCTAATATAGCTCGTAACATGCCTCTTTCATTATACAGGATCGGTACTCAACAGAGATGGCTTAACCATGCTAAAGAGTTAGGAGCCCTTCCTGGTGGATATAAAGGAGGTTTCTCTAGAGCAGCAGAGGAGTTGATTGAAACAGACTCGACTAAGTTCTTGAAAGACAGCCACAATCAGATAGGTTTTATATCAGGTATACCTTCTAAAGCTGAGAAGGAGATGGCTGAAAGGCAGAGAAACTTCAGTAAGTCTTTAGAGAAGTTTCCTGTGTTTGGTCGTCCTCTAGCTAGACGGTTGAATAATACCTCTATAAACAATATGTCAGGTGCGGCTAGAGGTCTTACCTTCCATATGATGCTAGGAATGTACAACCCTGCTCAGTTTGCTATACAGGCTTCAGGTTCGTTTGTAGCTTTATCTATTAACCCTATACACGGAGCTAAGGCCATAGGAACGGCTATGGGAGCTTCTATAGCTGACCTTGCCATAGGTACTCCTGCTAAGTTAAAAGCTCTTAAGAAGAGTTTAGGAGACAAGGGGCTATTAGATGTAGAGGCATATGATGCTTGGGACAAGAGTGGCATGAGAGAAGCTGTTACACATTCTAACTTAGACTACCACAGTCTATGGAATGATGCTCCTTATGATGCAGGTATTCTTAGGAAGGTATTAGGTAACGGTGACATGTTCTTCCGACAAGGAGAGCTAGTTAACTCACGTATCTCTTTCTTCACTGCGTTTAATCGATGGAAAGACCTTAACAAAGGTAAGACTCCTGATGATAATGACCTCTCAGACATTATAGGAAGGGCTGAGGAGTACAGGTTGAATATGAGTAGGGCTAACTCAGCTAAGTTCCAAACAGGGCTTAGAAGCGTTCCTACACAGTTCCAACAAGTTAACACTAAGTTCTTTGAGAAGCTAGTAGGTAAAGACTTCACTGGTGCTGAGAAGGCTAGGTTGATAGGGGGTCAGACTGCTTTATTTGGAGCAGCAGGTATTCCTTTAATCGGTGCTTTAGCTCCCCATCTCCTAGATGCTGTAGGTGTAGATGCTACTAATACCGATTCAGAAGCACTACAAGCTATGCAGAATGGTGTATTAGGTTGGCTTATACAGGATCAGTTCGATATTAACTCTGTTATTACCGGACGTATGACTCTAGGTCAAGACTTCATAGAAAACCTAGTAGCTTCAACTGTAGAGCCTATGGTTCTTTCAGACGTAGCTCTAGGGCCTTTCGGAGAAGTATGGGCTAGGACACTAGGTACACAGGGTATAGCTCAGAAGTGGATGACTACGTTCTCAACTATAGCCTATGCAGATGAGGTAGAGATTGAAGATCTTGCAGCAGTTGGTAAGGTACTGGCTAAGAGTTTAGCTCAGTTCCCTAGCTCCACTGCTAACCTAGTTAAAGCTTACGACATGACCCACAGCAAGTTCTATAAGAACCGTAAGGGTAAGGCTATATTTGAATGGGCTGATATGAATACAAGTACTATCGTTGCTCAGTCATTAGGATTTAGTCCTCAAGAAGTAACTGACTGGTACGAGCTTAACAACAGGGATGGAGGTATGATTCCTGGCCAGGTTAAGAATGTAGAGGCAGGACGTATAACTTGGCTCATGAACGAGATGGCTAATGAGTCAGATGAGACACAACAGCGGTTCTTAGGAATGGCTATAAACTCTATTAAATCTAAGTACGCTAGACAGTCGGACAGGGTAGCTCTAATCAGTCAAGTTAAGGCTAACCTAAAGAAGCCGGTTAACGCTTGGGACAAACAAATGAGGAAAGCCCTTGAAGACTTCCAATCAGAAGCACAAGAAGGACTAGCGGCTATACATAATCATTCTAAATTAAGAACAAGCCCTAAGATTGCCAGAGAGCTTGAGAAGGCAGGAGTTAAATAATGGCAGAGTTTAAAAGAGGAGTAGGGGAGCCTAATCTTAATATCCCAGGAGTCACTGCTAGTAGAGGGTCTAACTCAAGGGCTTCAACAGCTAAGGCTATAGTAGACGTAGGTAAGATTGCCCTCCAAGCAGGAGGGACTGCCTTAGCACGTAGTTCAGGAGAGGAGATAGCAGGGTCAGATGAGAATGCTGTATCAGTCAACAAGACCGTTAACCAGCTAGAGTCAGCTCTCTCTTCTCAGGATGTAGGATTTACAGGGCCCTTAAGCAAGGCTCAGATAGAGGACTTCCGATCTGAAAGGTTTAACGATGTATTAACCAATCAGAAACGTATTAAGAGTGCTTTAGATCGAGGGTTGATGAGTTCTACAGAGGCTAATGCCCGACTCAATACCTTACGTAATGAAGCTCTTTCTAACCCACTCATCTCTATGTTTCAGAGTGAGCTGGACGATGCCTTCTTTACATCTACAGGAGGTAGGGCAGGAACAGGAAGTACTTTCTTTGGCCCTACACCAGCAGAGCAAGATGCTGCTGCTAGACGTAAGGGTGTATTAGAGGCTACTGAGAAGCACGAGGAAGCTCTTACAGAGGTTCAACTCCAGTTTAAGACTAACAGGCAAGGGGCTCAAATAATTGTTGAGAGGCAGTCTCAGAGGGTAGAGAAGATTAGTAGGTTAGAGCTTTCCCAGAAGACTCTTAACTACAACTCTCAACAGTCTGCTGCTTTACAACGAGAGTATATTACACAATCGAGTACTACTGGATTTGGAATTGTCAGTAAGTGGTTAGAGTCAGGAGCCAATGCTAAAGATAAACAGAATGCACAGCTTTCTTTGAGGGCTAGTTTAGACAATACTCTGAGGAAACTTAGAAAGGCTAGGTTCGGACAAGACGGGGTTACTCCTGTAATCCTTAAGAAGGATGCAGATAAACTAGAAGCCGATGCTGTTAAGGGTTTTGAAGACCTCATGGGTATGCTAGATGAGCAGTCTAACACTAAACGAATAACAGATGTACTCGCAGAGGGCCAGGCAGCCTTAAACTTAAGAGGTTTAGCGGTAGATGTAGAAATATTCAATGCAGCACCCGTATACGCGAGACTAGGTACTTCTGCCCCTGAGTTATCAAAGGTTCTTATAGATAGGTCTTTAGGGTTAAATGACGATGAGTTATTGAATACTTTCACAGCGAATACTAACTCCTCTATAGGTAGGCTTCTTGCTCTTAACATCCGACTTAAAACATCGGTACATAAGAGTATGGCTGAGAAGATAACTAACGGAACTCCTTTAGACAGTGATGAATCAGGAGCGTATGCTCTTATGACTATTAGTAAAGGAGGATCTAATGCTATCATTGATTCAGTCAAGAGGAGTCCTGAAGACACCGTATCTAAGCTACAAGACGCCCCTATAGCCTTAAGAGATATTACAGACAGTAGGCAATGGATGTCTAACCTAAAGACCCCTGAGGGTGTTAAGGCTGTCTCAGCTATTATCGAAGGAGCTGCTGCTAGGGCTCAAACCTTTCAGTTTTCTAATGCAAGGAAGGATAACATTGTAAAGGGACGAGGTAGAGGTGGTAGACCTACTACACGTACTGTCTCTGTACAAGCAGGTGTACCTTCTAAGATAGAGATTAGTCCTCGTACTAGTGGACGAGTTAGACAGACTACAGGCATTGAAATTAATACTTTCGGTGTACCTGTTACAGATCAGTATAAGAGTTCAATATTAAACACCCATAAACTAGGTACGGCACAGCCTACCCTCTGGAATGCGGAGTTCGATACTATTGATGATTGGATTACAAGCTTGTATACACTCGGAGGAGAAGCTCCACCAAAAGGACTCACAGAGGACGAG
Organism: Colwellia sp.; assembly: GCA_016765685.1. Classification (GTDB taxonomy): domain Bacteria; phylum Pseudomonadota; class Gammaproteobacteria; order Enterobacterales; family Alteromonadaceae; genus Colwellia. The sequence goes on from JAESPR010000021.1 coordinate 15,032, forward strand.
GAGACTACGCCTAAAGAAGCGACCTCCAGTACCACTAAGAGGCGAAGGTGGAACATTGCAACAGGAGCTTTTGAATGAGTTCCTTTCAAATAGTCCAAGTGGGAGATGAAGAACTAGAGTTTCCCTCGGAGATGAGTGATGAAGATATCAACGAAGTACTTAGTAAGGAGTTTGGCAGCCCTGCTACTGCTCCTCCCCCTGCTCCTGAGGCAACACCGGAAGTTATAATGCCAACGCCTCCACCCGTAACCCCTCCTCAAGAATCAGATGAACCTATACCTGTACCTGAAATTAGTAAGGACGGAGTAGAGGGGGATATACTCTCTGATGAGGGACAAAGAACAAACACTGAAGGACTGGACATATCCTATCTAGATACTAATAAGAACCCTACAGGGGGGATAGGTCATCTACTTACGGAGGAGGAGAAAACAAAGTACCCTGAAGGTACAGTTATCCCTAGGAAGGTAGTAGAGTCTTGGTTCTTAGAGGACGTAGCAGAAGCTAAAGTAGACTCTCAATCATTAATACCTGATGCACCTGAAGAGGTTAAAGAGATCTTTACAAACATGGCGTTCCAATTAGGACGTGACGGTTTAAAAGGTTTTGATAAGACAATCAAACTTATAAAGGGTGAGAGGTATTCAGAAGCTAGTAAGGAGATGTTGAAGAGTAAGTGGGCTCGTAAAGATTCCCCTGCAAGAGCTAAGAGGCTGTCTAACAGGTTGTTACAGTTTGCTAAGACCGATAAGAACCTGGCAACTATTGAACGACAACGTTCTAACTTAAAGCTCTTCTCCGACAACCCTAACTTGACATTTCAGGAGATGGTAGATGGAGGTGTCATAAACCCTGATGAGGATAACTAATGGCTACAGCAGAGCAGAAGGCAAGGGCCCTTTCCCTATCTAAGAAGAAGAAAGAGGTCAAGCTTAAGCTAGTACCAGGGGAGAGGGGTCAGGATGGGAGAGATGGTAGGGACGGGGTAACAACTGTTGTCCATAAGACAGACGTACCTACTGACTCATTCATGACTAAAGAAGAGTTTGAGGAGAAGATTAAGGAACTTAAGAGGCTAACGTCTCAAGGGCCTTCTTCTCCTTACGTCTCCATCAAGCAGCCTGTACACTATAAGAAGATAACTACTGACTCTTATAGGATTAACAATAACGAGTTAAAAGCAGGTATTAATATCTTTGGTATTGACTTCAATGGGGATGTGGAGATCTTCTTACCCCCTCCTAGGAAAGAGCATATCATATATATTAATGATGAATCAGGTACAGCAGGTACTAACAACATTACAGTGACCCCACCGTAAGGAGTTTAAATGCGTGACGCGTTCTTGCTAGAAACTTGTGTAGGTATCGTTGCGTTTGCTTCGATACCTAAGTGTGGACAACACACCCTCGCTAAATATAAGACCTGCATGGTGTCAGAGCTTAAGGTTCTACAGTTCCCCCTACGTATAGCGTTTATTAGGGAGCCTTTCGACCGGTTTCTAAGTGCTTTCCATTTTATTACACAGAACAATTATACATTAGATGGTAAGGTTATTCGTAGTTATGAGCAGTTTGTTGATATTGCAATAACATCCGGTGATGACCACCTACTACCTCAGTCAATGTTTATTGATAAATATAACACACTTATAAAGTTGGAGAACATGAGTAGCGTAATTAAATCATTAACAGGTAAAGAGATCACCAAAGAGAATACATCTGTTAGACACGAGTTTGACACAAGTTATATGAAACACGAGGTCATGAAGAGATACCTCGACGACAGTATAATGTATGAAAATATAGGAGAGGCTGCATAATGGCATATCCAAAAGACGTTTTTATAGCCAGCTCCGGTGGTACCTCTGTAACCGTAAACTATGCTGCGATAGAAAATGACTTCATGTTCCTTATTCACCAAAAGAAATATGGCAGTGTTTCGGGTACACCTTCCGGCTGGACAGCTTTGACTTATAACTCAGTAGGTGGTAGCGGGTTCTCAAACAACATTTGGTACAGAAGAGCTACAGGATCAGAGCCCACCAGTGTCACTATAACAAGTACAGGCAGCGATCAAGACGGGCAGCTTATAGTTTGTAGAGGCGTTCACGTTACAACAGCTTTTGATGTTACAGTGACATCTAGGTCTAGTGCATCAGCTAACAAAGTTACATCTACAGCTATAACACCAGTAACAGCAAATTCTCTTATATTAAATATCTGCATAAACAACAATGCTCAAATTGTCCCCACGCCAGGGCCAATAAAGATTGCTAGAAACAATATACTAAGCTATTACACATACGGTGCAGGGGCGAGTGTAGCTGTTCCTGCTCATGACTATTTTTCTACCAGGGATAGTAACATAAATCCAGCTCTTGTAACCATTGCCTTAAGAGACAATGGCAGTGACGAGAAAATTGGCTTTGTCGATATATCTAGTCCCCCTGCTGAAGTTGTACACTTACTAGGTATTAATGGAGAAACCGGACATCTTACAGGTACGGCACCTCTTAATCTAACTGCAACGATAACGACACTACAAGGAATAGCTACAAGCTTCAAGTCAAACAGCGGTCAGGAAGAGTTTGAAGACGGAATAACACCAGCAGGATATGAAACAGACTTTACGTCACAAGCCTGTTCTCTAAATGGGTCTAGCACCAATGTAACCTATGACTTAGAAAATGAAATAATCTCTCTTTCAGGTAGTGGTGATTCAGTATTGTACGATTCGTATGATGCTCTTTCTAAACATATCGTTCTAGGGGACGGTACAAACTTCAGGGCTTGGCGAATAGACGCATTGAACACCGTACCTACTGGAAAAGACAACACCTTAATACATGTAATAGAGGTGGATGGAGGATTCGAGTCAGAGGAGTTTGGAACAGTAACTTCAACTACCCTACAAACTATAGATAATTTTGCATATGGGTGTAGAGGAAATGTAAGTTACGCAAGCCAGAGCTGGGGATTTCTTTATAAGCTGTCCACCATGATCATTTTAGGTGGTAGTTCTTCCTTCCCGGTAAGTATGAACATAGGTGTTGACTGTGCAAAAACATCCTCATTAAGAACTGTTTCCTCACAAAACCAACAATCACAAACACAGTTCTTTTGTGCCCAGAAAGTAAGGGTTGGAAACGGAGTAACGGCAACTACATGGGACAGTAAGCAGCACTCACTAGAGTGGCCCAGTATATCAAGCGAAGCAGATAGACGAGTTCAGATACTTGTAAGTGCGGGCCTATTAGGGTTTTCAATAGATGCCAGTGCTAATTGTAATATTGATTTCTCCACAACCACCTTCAATATGGGTAACCTACATGTGTGGGAGCTAGTGTCGGGAACAAGTACTTCAGCTACCTACAGTGAAGCAGGAGCACTAGTAATCAGTGGTGAGGTGATACTGAGGGATATTGGACGTGCCATTGCAGGTATGACTTTTACCGCTTGTAATGAGATTAATAAGAATGATGCGGATTTATCCGGTGGAAATACAATAGATGGGTGTGTAGAAACCAATGCCATCACTGTTACATCTGAAGCATTGTTTGATGAGTTAGCAAACTGCACCTTCTCAAACAATAACCGGGCTATATTAATAACAGGAAACCAGACAGGTAGCTGGTCAGATCCTAATTTCACAATGTCAGGAAACACGTTTGATATTGAATATACAGGGACAACGAATTTCAGCATTCAGTCAGCCAACGCTATAACCGTGAATAATGCGTCAAGTGGGGTTTTGACAGTGGTTACCCCTGTTGAATCGTTCACTATAAATTCCAGCGAATCAGGTTCATTGATTCAGATATTCACAACAGCAACACAGACTGTATTAGCAAGTACTACGGGGACAACCCTTAACCATGTCTTCTCCGGCACTGTTGTTGTTGATTACGTTATACAGAAAGCGGGGTTCTTACCTCAGAGGTTTGTAGGTGTAACGCTCACAGATTCAAGTGTGTCTATTGTATTAGGTTCTGATCCGATATATGAATCAGGTCACGGCCTGACTTATACAACAGACTTAAGTTATAACCGAACTACTTCCCTTCTTACCTTGGTAACCCGACAGTCGGGACGTGACTTCTACTCGGCCTTGATTGATGCTTTTATCGCCCAGACAACGTTAAGGAATACTGAATTTAAGTTTCAAGCCGTTGGGCCTGATTCTATATTCTTCATTAATGATGCAGAAATAATTGATGCTACTAGTGAGGATAATTGGAATGAAGCAGGTATACGTTACTTAGACAATACAGATGTAGTAACTGCTGAGTGGGTAAGTGTGAAATCTTCAGGTATTGTCCCTGGGGGTGCTCTTGGTGAGTACCAACAGACATCAGGAGGTACTACTACAGACTTAAGAGCTACAGGAGTAGTGGATCAGATAATACAGGTATTTGGGGATGTAACACATGGTAACTTTGATTTCAGAAGCCACCTAGTAGTTAAGTTCCAAGTGAACGGATATAGAGAGGTCAGGGCAGATGTATTGGCACTTGCAGGTATAGCTTCTTTAGAGCCTTTCGAGTATTCCATTGCTATGGAGCCTGTAGCTATTGCGGCTGCTACTGGTGACCCTACTATCTCCATAACAATAACTGATCACGGAGCTTCACCTGTAACCTGGAATACTTTACCCTTCTCTATTACTATAGTAGATAATGGAACTAACTCTGGTGAAGACATCCTAAGAGAGCTAAACTATAACCTGTCCTTAGACGCTACGTACGAAGGAAAAGATCCCTTCAACTGGCCTGAGATGGTTAAAGAGTTAGGTAGCTCTCACGATACGCTTAGAGGGATAACAGAAGGAGGCGCAGGGGCTACGTTGAAAGGGGTACGAGTATTAAGAGGGGGTGTAGAACATCCTGACTTCACTCGTTTCCAGTCAGACACAGGAGTTTTCTTCACACCTACTGTGACAAACCAGGCTCAGACTTCAGGACTTAGGGCGAACTCTCGTATACAGGTGTATAACGTAACAACTGCTACTGAAATAGAGAACTCTATAGAAGCAAGTGATTGGTCTCTTAGCTATACTGAGGGGGTCGAGTTCACTCAAGGAGACAGCGTAAGGATACGTTGTATGTTCCAGACAGGTACAGACTACGAAGAACCTTTTGAAACAACTGTTATTGCAGGGGCTTCAGGTTTCACTGCCTTGATAAACCAAGAGGATTGGACAGACGTAGAAGGATGGGCTATTGATGGCTCCACTCTGACAGGTAAGTTTGCTGCTGATGGTACTAATATCGACATCGATATTACAGGTACGGGGACAGGAACTAAGAAGGAGGTTGTTGCTTGGTGGGGTTATTACTTAACTACAGCAGATGGCATAGAAAACTTCTGGGATGCTTATACGGTAGAGGCTGCTAATAGTATACGTCAGAACGTAAACATAATAGATGTGGTGTTAGAGAAGACTTCAGCAGGTAACTTCCAGTTTACTGATAACGATGTCAGGTACTATAGGTCAGACTTGTCTAGCCCTTACGACACTACAGGTAATTCGATATTCATGGATTACTCAGGTGTTCCTTTAATAGTAGAGACAGGGGTTTCAGGGCTAACTGCTAGTGAAAGTACACAACTCTTAAACACTAGTACCTTTAACCCCCAAGTAGATACTGTAGAGGGTTCAGAGACGTATCAGGAGTCACTTAGGTTGATTAGAGCCGAGGCAGCAGGTAAGTTAGCTGTATCCGGTTCAACTGTAACCTTTAGAGATGCAGCAGATACCAAGGACAGGATAACTGCTACTGTTGATGCTAACGGTCAACGTACTTCTATTACTACGGATGTTACATAATGGCTAATGACTATTTCAGCAGTGACTACCATTCCTCAGACTTCTACGGTTCTCTGTATTATGGAATATTGGGGGAGGTCTTAAACGACTTTCTTATTAATACAGACAACGGATCTCTTAGGTTCTATGGTAACAATGCTAAATGGTTTCCAATAAATGATGCCACTCAAGAACTATATGATAACGGTTCAGAGTGGCAAACAGAGAGTGTTACTGTTATTCAACTCGTAAATGACGGAGAAGAGTGGTTCACATTATGAGAATATTAGTTATCTTGTTAATGCTATCATTAGGGGGCTGCTCTATGAACCCCCTAAGCATGGCTAAGGACATCTTAATGCCCTCTAAGGCTGGACTATCAGTTGAGCTGGAAACGGTCATAGGAGACAAGCAGGAGACTATAAACACACAGATAGGGAATAAGTCGAATACGAAGCAGGAAGCTGAAACTATTAATAACCAAACCATAAACGAAACTGACTATGTAATGTTGTTTCTTTTAGTTCTAGGATGGGTACTTCCTACCCCTTCTAATATGTGGAAAGGTTTAACTGCCATGTGGAGTAGGAAGAGAGATGGGTAAGGAATCTAGAGGGACTGTACCTGATTGGGTAGGGGCCTTGTTTGCAGGAGCTATGGCGGTAGGGTCGGGAGCAGGAGTATATGCTACATTGACTAGCGACATAGAGCATAATGCAACAGAGATAGCCAATATCAAACAAGAGCTAGTGGTATACAACCGTCTTGTGGAAGAGTCTAGGGACTTGATACATCGCTTAGCTACGGATGTAGCAGTTACTAAGGCACAGGTGGATGCACTAAAAAAGACACAAGAGGCGGCAATAAGGGCGATCGAGCGCATGTCAGTCTCAGCAGAAAGGCTTACAGTAGCCATAGCTCGTTTAGACGAACGATTAAAGAAGAAAGGATAGGTATTTAGTATGGCTAAGAAAGGTGAGTTTAAGAAAGGGGCTACGGCAGATAGTGTTAGACAGCGTAAGTTCAATAGTAAGCCTGCTCAGAAGAAGCGTAGGGCTACTAGGAATGCTGCTAGAAAGACTATGGAGAAGAAGGGCGCTGTTAAGAAGGGTGATGGTAAGGACGTAGATCATAAGAATAAAGGGAAGGCTAACGGTAAGCTGAGCAATGGGAAAGGAAATTTAAGGGTAAAGAGTAAAAGTGCTAACAGGGCTGATAATAGAGGGACTGGTGGCCGTAAGAAAGGATCGACTACCAAGAAAAAGAAGTAAAAAAAATATGGGGAGCCAAGCATATAGCCTGGACTCCCCTTTTTTGTTGCCTAACAACCAGGTCGCCTGTCTTCCATATTAACCTCCTATTAAGTACTGGATACCGTATAGGATATAGATATCCACTATAGATACGGCTAACATAGCCCCTGGGTCTAAATCATCATTAAGCTCTTTACGATGCAAGATCAGAGACATTACTACAAAGAGTGAAATCATTTTAACCCCTTATTAATAATGAAGAACCGATTCAAGTCGAAGGTTGCCACCTGTCTTCTTAATGTCCATAGCGATACACCTCTCTAGCTCCTCTATCCGCCTACCTTGGTCTTCTATAATCCTGTTCAAACCGATAAAGGCTTCTCCGTAATCCTTCTTGTCTACAGTAGATTTTAGTACAGGTAAGCTCCAATCAATCATTTAACCTCCTCACACATATCTTGTCTCCCAGAGGGGAAGCTATTAACAACCCCTACCCACTTACTCTCACAATCCCAACTCTTCTCATCATCACTTACTTGATATTTATAAGTCTTCATGTTAGTCATCTGGCTACACCCTGTACTACTTAATAGGACAAACCCCATCAATGCATTCCTCAGCAGTTTCAATCTCATCAAAGCTGTTATACCCATCTATATCAACCTCTCTAATTCGTCTGCAATACTCTTCGTACGTTCCCCTATCCACTGGTTGCTGCGGCAGATAAGAATAACCAAGATCGCAAGCTGTCTTAGTAGGATCAGTACGATAAATAAAAGACACGCCAACGTAATTATCCCAATTGGTAAGAAGCCAGTCAATAATTGCTGGAACTTCCTCGGGATCATACGATATAGTACATGAAGTGTTTTGTTGATTCCAGTTCTTCTGGTATCGTTTATATCTCTCAAGCTGTTTAATAGCGCTTTCAAGGTTAACCTCCACTCCGTTAACTGTTTCAAACTCTACGTCTTCATAGGCTACAGGGAACACTACCAACATAGCTTCTGGATTGTCAGGGTGAGGTCTTACGTCATACCCTGCTTCCTTAAGAGGAGCTAGTAGTGGATCATGTATCCCGAAGTTAATAGTCTCAAAGATGTATTTAGCAAGGGGTTTGTGAACACCACAAGTAGTGTCCATTATCTTACTAAGCGTACCACTAGGTTTAACTGTTGTTACGTTCTTAGGATAGGGGAGCTTTAACTCATCAGCCATACTAAAGGCTGCTGAAGTAGCTATACGTTGCATATGGTTAAGCTCGTAATCTGTTAGATCGTCCCGCTTACATATACCAGTATGACCAACCCCACACAACCTAAGAAACTCGTTATTAAGATGCCAAGCTTCTTGTAAGATCCCATCTTTGAGGTTGACACAAGTTTGTCTATAGTTAGCCCTAGAAGCAAGATACAGAGCACGCTCAAGTCCAGCAGAATCACCGATGAATTTTCCAATGTCCACCTCTGTTAGGTTACAGAAAGACTTGTCTCCAAGCAGTATTTCAGCACAAGGATTAACTCCATAAAACCAAGGAGCCCGTTTCCTAGCAGCAGTAGCGTTGATGAAGCCGGGCTCGGAGCCTCCTGCCTCTGCCATAAGGTGAAAGATGCTGTCAAGTTGAGCCCTAGTTGGAACGCTATTGAATAGAAGAGAATTGTTAGACTGTTCTCTATGTCCATTACCTTTCTCCCATCTATCTTTCTTAGCTACGGCAAACTCTCTCCACTCAGGCTCATCTACAGAGAATAAGCATATCTCTGCTGACCTACGAGTAGAAAGGATTGTGCCCAGGTGGTTAACTAGATCGAGTATATCAATCCTTGTTAAGAGGGCCCCTGCCCTTTTGTTAAGGAGGCCGCATATACTTTCAATTGCTTTAACAAGAGGAGCGTCTCCTGAAGATATCCATCCATAACCTTTGAGTCTTGCGCCCCCACCTCTAACTTCCGTAGTATCAATGACAAGCTGTTTAGCTCTCCTCTTACCTGCCAGTAGCTTTCCAAGAGCTTTAGCCCATGCTTCGGCTGAATCTCCGATGCTAATGCGCCATACACCTTCTTCGAAGGACTCTTCGTTGTCTTCTCTACCTCGGTAGTCACTATCTCTCTTGCTCCTATCAAATACTATTTCTGGAATAACTGTAGAGAACCCGTTAAGAGTCCCAATAGAAGGACTAAACCCAACGCCACACCCATTAAGCAGGAGCCATAACGCATCAACACAGTCATAAACCGTCTGAATACGTAGGAAACTGCAATTGAACATAGAAGCTTCCCTTGTACGAGAGACTTCTGTGCCGCCCAACCAAAGGGTTCTCCCTGAACAAAGGGCTTTCCTGTCGAGCATGAGTTGTCTGAACTCTTCGAGCTCTTGTAGCTGCTGTACACAGAGCTTGTTACCTTGGGCTCTGGCCCATAGCCATTCCTGGTGTCTGATAACTCTTCCAACTGTTTCCTCCCAGGACTCAAACACAGTACCCTCATCATTTAAGGGGCGGTTGTAGGTCCTTCTTGTGATTATCTCTGCTCTTGCACTTATCTTCTGCAATCTTATCTTCCTTTATTTCTGTTAACCCTACATATCAGAGCATCATCTCTAACGCCTTGTTTCCATCTTCTATAGACTGTTGTCTTAGGTACACCATACTTCTTCGAGATCTCTGAAAGAGTAAGCTCCTCTCCTTTAAACTCTACAGTGTGGACGTTAGCCCTGTTTAGCGACTGCTCCCGGATAGTGGCCCACCTACAATTACCTGGCTCATAATCACCCTTGGAGTCTACCCGGTCTAAAGTACACCCTTCAGGTCTGTTACCCATATCCGCTAAGAAATTCACAAAGTCCATCCATCGTTCACATACCTTGATACCTCTTCCACCATAAAAGGGGTAGGAGTCACTTCTTACGCAGCGGCAGCGGGTCTTCATAGCATCCCAAGATACATATGTAGGAGACCTCCCTCCTTTAGGTCGGTGTCCGTGCTTATGTAGGTGGTGGTAATGCGACCCCTCACCCCCGTTCTGCCCTATCCTTTCTATACGCTTATCGTCAGGCCACTCAACCATCACGATATTCCATATCAATAAGTAACTCTACGTAGTGCTTAATCTTCTGTAAGTCTTCCTCTCCATTCTTCTCCTTATACCTACAAGCATATTTAATAATATTAGCCTGACAGTAGTTGAGGTTGTTCTTCATGATGAACTCAATAGGCTGGATAGCCATGTCCTTGTAATGACCTCCTCCTACTTGTACGTCTAAGGCTCTCCCTGAGAGCGTTGGTTCGGGAAGATCTATGGTGTACTCGGCACTTACTCCTTTAGGATCACTCATAACCAATTACTCATTAAGTAATTAAGACTGAGCTCACAAACATCAGCCGCCCCGTCCTCTACCTCATTAAGCATGATACACCCCCTCCAATGACGGTTACCTTGTAGCCCCATGTAGTCTTCATCGTGTTGATAGAAGCTACCTGCTGAGATGCCTAATCTACAAGTACCATCTGCTAGGTAGTGCTTACCTGTCTTAAGACCCTGTGTATGTCCCTTAACAAAGCTAAACCCACAGTTCTTAAGCTGTGTGTCCATCATACCGCCTAACGGGGCGTTCATAGGTGAGTGAGGGTTAGTGAAGTAGTGTGAGAAGGATATGCCTCCAATCTTAACTATAGAAAGGAAAGGATGTTCCTCCCATCCGAAGGAAGGAATATCAGCTTCATCTCCTGACATAAACCCTTTTAGTCTAGGGTCTGAGTCTGTGAATCTCTTAACCCGTACAGCAGGGTCGTGGTTGCCAGTCGTGTAGACCATACGAGGATTATACCTAGGCCTATGGCCTGACCTAAGACGACTCTGCTCTTTCCATAAAGGCTTGAGCAACACCTCCATCCCCTCCTTTCCTGCTTCAATATCCTCATTGAACCTTAACCCCTCCCAGTCTGCTGTACCTTTCTTAGTGAATACTGAAAGGCTAGGCATGTCCCAGTGATCTCCTGCATGAACAATAACATCAGGCTTCTTATCTACTATGTAGTTACCTGCTGCTTCTAAGTGTTCAAGAGGAACTCCTTTTCTAACTTGTGTATCTGGTATGTAGAATATCTTCATACAAACTCCTAGTGAACTACAGGAACAACACCACGTTCAATCAACATATCACTACATGCTTTCTCAGCAAGGAGTTGATCACGAGGTGGTATACATTGGAAGTAGCCAATAAGAGTAGCTGTACCTCTTGGTGACATCTTACCTTCTTTAGTATGATCCTCAATGATGTTAACCATTACAACACCTCTGTTACGGTGTCTATTCTTCTCACAGTCTGCTTCTTTAAACAGAGAATAACCTTTATACTCGTTCACTTCTACGGCGTTCTGTTGCAATATCTCGTTCCTCTTTACATTTAATTTGGTGACAGCCGTGGCACATCGCCTTAAAGCCGTCTATCTCAATGAAGGCTCTTTCAATCCAGGAGTTAAACCCTTTAAAGCCTACATGAGGATCTATTATTGGTATTGTATGATCAGCTATAATGTTCTTTATTCGGAGCTTATTACCCTCCTTTGGGGGCAATGTTGCAGGTACTTCCTTATTACATTCGGAGCACAAGTAGAAACCTCTACGAGTACGTGCATTCTTTATGCATGTTTGTTTAGGCCCCCATCTAGTGAAGCCCCCTCTCAATAGACTTATTATGAAAGACTTCTTACGAGCCTCTGTCCACTGACCTCCGTTATGAGGAGCTACAGGAGTAGGCCCTGTACATCGGTCATGGTTACAGCCAGCTTCTACTCTGTCTATCTTCTTACCTGTGTCACAGCATAGCCATTCCTTCTTATTTGACACTAGGTAGAACCTTTAGCCACTCATTAGCCGTATCAATTTCGTACTTAGCATTACGTTGTACAGTTAGTTCTGTACGTTGAATATCAGAGAGACGTTCAACAGAGTTATCAATTACGTTCTCCTGCTTAACAATCTCATTCTTAAGCTGAGAAGACATCTTCGTTAAGGCTTTTACTATTCTATTTACTTTTGACATAAAGGTGGTTCCCACATAATTAATTGATTGTTTGCATCTCTCCCACGTACCATCCATAAGAGATATGCCTGTTCTAACAAGAGTTCTTTATAATCTATTTCCTTCTTACGGCAAACCTCTTTGTATATGTCTGCACAAGCAGAGTAGAGGTCGTATTCCGTATCGAAGTTCTTTAAGTATTCATAAGCCTTAACCTTCCCTATGCCAGGACATCCAGGTATGTTGTCTGTACTCATATCACCCATAAGGAGTTGAGCATAGAACCAACGTATACCTGTACCATCAAGCTTGTCTAGGTATTCAACCTCTTCTCCTTTCTTATTGAGTTTAGTTTTAAACTTAGGACGTAAATCTCCTAGCTCAGTTACCCATTGTAATTGGAACTCAGGCTGTAGTCCACACTCCCAACCATAGTGTAATCCTGGACACATACGTAAGTCTTTATCTCTAGTGCATATGACTGTGGTGCAGAAGTGATCTAAGGGGGGCTCTAAACCACCCTCCTCTACTTCCCAACAAGCAGTCGCATGTAACCCCTCTGCAACGTGCATATCTGCCATCTGAGCCATCACTATTTCATCGTCTGCCTCACAATCTGTTGAGGTGTGACACTCATACATACTTTCAAGGTAGATCTTGATGTTCTTGTGATGGTATGGCTTAACTACATCCTTACGGTTTCCCTTGTACGGTGATGTCTTTGCAACTTCAAATCTAAAGTTCCCTTTACCAGTGAAGAAGAATATTGGGTCTTCTGTAGCTCCTACTGCGTCACATATCTCCTCTATACGTCCGTCTATAAGCTTCTGAACAAACTCAAAGGAGCGTATAATAAGCTCCCCCTTCTCCTCTCCTTCCTCTACAGGCTCGTAGTACTCACCACAAGCCCCTAGTTCGTAAAGGAAAATATCTCCGTCTGTGAGAGGAGTCATTAGTACATATCACCATCGCCAACATCTGCTTTAGTAGGCTCTTTGGGAGTAGAAGTCTCTCCGCCATTAAGCGCTACATCAAGCTTACTTCCCTTAAACTCAAAGTTACCCTTAATCTTATCCTGAATCCACTCAGGTAATGCACCAAACACTTCCATATTCGGCTCATCTAAGGTGAAGACTCGTACTTCATGTACTAACTCAGGCTGAACATAGCCAGGTACATTCATAGGCCCTGTTACGTTAGCAATGTTAGAGAAGGTTTTACCTTGATGCTTCCCTTTACCAGCGTTAGTGATGATAGCTAATGTACAAGGTGTACCACCTAGTAAGGTGAAGTCACCTCCAAAGGTACTCTCAGGATCTAATACCTTATAGCGCTTAGTACTCTTAGCTAAGTCTACCTCTAAGCTATGGAAAGCGAAGTCCTCATTGACCCAGCGAGGTTGGTCTGTTTGTTCTACACCTTCCTCGTCCTTCATGAACTCATGAGACAGCTCATATGTCAGTTGAATCTTATGTACAGGAGGTTTAGCAGTCCCTTGATAGGAGCCTCCGTCCTGAATACCTAAGTCAATGATCTGAACTACTCGTGCCCCATGGCTACCACTTAGTACGGCCTGTTCTACTTTGTTACCTTTTGGAGCTGCTACGTTGTTTGCATTTAAACCCATAATTATTTCTCTTAGTGAATATCGTACCAATTAATACCAATTTGTCCTTCACCTTCATGAGGACATGCTATATTAAAACACTTACCTGCGTCTACTATGGCTTGTTCTGCCATCACTAGGAACTCTTCTGCTATGTCTTCTCTGACCTCAGCAGTATATTCATCGTGGTACCAGCATACATAAGCCCAGTCAACTCCCCATACCCAACCCCTCTTCTTACATCGGTTGTATAGGATGTTATAAGCTCCTGACATCATAATAGCTTCATCTGACTGGAGAACATACACTAATATCTTATGTTCACTGTCAATGAAGATCGGTCTTCCATCTAGACCTATTACATGTCCGTTGTAATACTCCGTCCCTCCCCACTTGTTAGGTCTCTTCTTAGCATTCTTCCTCCATTCCTTAGTAAGCTTATCAATCAGGGCTTTTAAGGAAGGTAAGCCATTGAGGAACTGCTCCTTAAGTCTTTTACCTTCAGCAGCACCTCCTCCAACAATACTTCCAATCTTAGCATCTCCTGCTCCGAAGAGAAATCCGTATATAAATGTCTTTGCCTGGGCTCTTGTAGAAAGGCCAGCAGCACGCTGATTGACCGTGTGCATGTCTGTTCCGTTGCTTTTGTCTCCATTTACTATTGTCTCCATATATTCAGCATCACCCATACGGGCAGCTAACATTCTTAACTGACAACCTGCTGAGTCAGTCCCTACTAACTTATACCCTGGCTTACAGATGAATATCTTTCTCATCCACTTCCCGAAGAAAGAATCAGCATTGGGTACGTTTACTATGTTCCTATGTGTAGCTCTACCTGTTTCAGCAAGGTTCGCAACGACTGAAGGTATTCTTCCGTCGGAACGGATAATGCCGATCCAACCCTCAATAATAGAACGTCGTTGCTTGCACTGGACTCTCTTAGCGACGAGTCTACCCAGTCCAGATGATATTCCAGCGAATGAATCCTCCTTATCAAGCTTAGGGCTAGTTCTCTCTCCTTCGTCATTATAGTTCCACTTATCGGGTATCCACCCTAAGTCTAATAGCCACTCTTTAACCTCCTTAGCTTTGTCTAAACTAACCTTACGGTAGCTTATCCTACTATGAGGGCCTCCTATAGGCTTGCCTTCACAAGGCCAGCCTACTCCTTCTAACCACGTACATACATGTTGATTATACTTACCACTGTTTAAGAACGGCTTCTTGACATAACTAAGAGCACCTTTAACCTTTTTCTCATCAACCACAAGTATGATGGGTAAGTACGGCTCAATAGTTTTATCAATTCTGTCCATCCAATGCGTAAGAATCTTAATGGAGCGATCGATTTGCCCCCGATCTACTAGCCATCCGTATTGTTCTTGTTGACCCAATATGTCAAAGAGTTTGTTGGTGAGTCGTACAGCGGGTGCCCACTCATAGTCCCCCATTTCTAACTGAAGGGCTAGGTAGGTAAGCTTTCCGATCTCAACATCCTCTACGCAGCGGTGTAGCATCTCAGGGGTAAACCGATCCCATTCATCAAAGGAGGGCTTACCTCTTCCTACCCGATAACCCCATGCCTCTATGGAGTGAGGGGCTTTCTTATTCGGACAATGGAAAGGAGCCTTACGCTTAGGTTGTAACAGTCTAGAAAGTACTAAGGTGTCTTCCTTCTTTCCATGATATTCATAGTTATGCAGCTTCCTTAGTACAGAGTAGTCATACCCAAAGCCGTTATGAAATATTAGTGTATCGCAGGAGTCCATGAATGATAGCATTTGAGCTATATAGTCAATGCCGTCTAGAATACTGAAGGTACGCTTCTTACCTGTCTCAAGGCTTATGAACACTCCGCAGTGTATAACTGTTACTACGTCTAAGAAGCCATCGGTTTCTAAATCAGCTACCCACTTGATAAAGCGCCTCCTCTTAGATCTATAATGTCGTCATAACTTACAATTGCAGACCCGAACTCATGTACGAGGTTCTCAACACAACAGTTGAAGTAGTCGTGATCGGGTATAACATTAAAGTGAGTATGTCCGTGAAAATTAAACTTGCCTCTCAATTCGGAGGGGTGAATAGGGGCATGAGTAAGCCATAAGTGCTTGTACCTGTGTATCCCGTATACCAGGTCATATACCTTTGAATAGTAATCTGATTTCTTTACATCATGATTGCCCTTAATAAGTACTTTTCTACCTGGTAGGCTCCCAATAACCCTCAAGGCATCCTCGTTAAAAGCCATATCCCCTAACATATATATCGTATCTCTCTTACGAACCTTGAGAAGAACTTCTTCAATCAACCAAGCACAGTGATCGGCTTCATCTTCGAAGTCTCGGAAGAACCCTTTATTCTTACATCTGAACTTATTAATGTTCTTATGGCCAAAATGCCAGTCCGATGTAAAGTACACCTTACTCATTCTGTCTCCTTCAAAACCTTATTAAGCTTATTAATAGCCTTAACTATGGATGGGATAGATACATTCAACACGTCCTTAATCTCCTTATACTTATGTCTATACACATAGCGGAGTTCAAAGATGTCTTGGTGTACCTTAGAGAATCCTTTAGAAACCCTAGCAATGTCTTCTATTTTCTCATCAATAGTGAGAGTGTCTTCTAGGTATACCTTCTGATCTTCAGGTATGTTATAGTCTTCTGAACCATCACTACTGTCCGTAGAAGGTGTGTTACGGTTAGACTTATGTACATCAGTAATACAGTTACGTAATACAATAGTGAAGTAGCGATCTAAGTCTTTAATCTCACCACCTCTTTCTAGGCGTTCCCAAATCCTTGTATAAGCTTCCTGTACAGCATCTTCAGCATCTTCCTTGCTCTTAAGCTGCTTGTATGCCTGTCCTTCCCACTTACCTCTACGTATGGCAGTCCAGGCTTTGTTTTTAATGTCGTCCAAGGCCCGTATAGTGCTCATATTCTTTGTGAAGTGTTCTTCTACTGCTTGCATGTTAATCCTTTTTATTCTCTAAGCCTGCTGCTTCAGCGCCCGCTAGTAACTCACTAGCAACATCTATTAAATGCATTGCAAAGTCTAATGTCTCTACAGCATCCATAGTACCTGTGTTACGCTCATCATTTGATACTTCAGTAAGTTTCCCACATATATGGTTTACCTCTAATAGCATACTAAACCTCATTAAACAATGTTGTTTTCCTATCCCAATATAAGTTCTGAACACCTGCCTCACCAAACTCTCGGTCATCTAGTAATACTAGTTGCCTTAAGTTTCGTTCCTCCTCGCTTAAATCAGGGTCTTTGTTTCCTTCTAATCCAAACATATAATTACAGCTCCTACCCATGGCACGGCTGCCAGCAAATTGGCTAGTAAGTACCTTTCCTCCTCTATCGTGGTCAGGCCCTCCATCGGGATTACGAAGGTGACAAAAAATAAATATGACAATATTGAGATCGAGAGCCATAGCGGCCAGTTCTTGGGCGATCTCTTGGAGCTTGGTGTTCGCATCTGCTGATTTCATCCCATTAGTTAGATTAGTTATAGGGTCAACAAACACTGCATCAACCCCGTTAGCTACAGCCTCCCCTATATCGTCCTTAAGGGTCTCAAACCCCATGTGTTGATAGAGGTTAAGCATACACAGGTTATCCTTAAGAAGGCGACCAGCACGCTCATAGGCTTCTGCATCAAAGGCTACGTTAGGGTCATGAAAGACCTTACCTTCCATCTTAGCAGCCATCATCTTATAAGTTTTTACATTAGCCTGTTCTGGCTTAGCCATCATGATCTTCCAACCATGTTCCTTAATTAGATGAGCCCCTATAGTGTCTACCATTTCAGACTTACCCATCTTCTGGGCGGAGCCTATATAGATCGTTTCTCCTTTACGTATTCCTCTTGTAAGCCTTGTTATCTCAGTAAATGGCCACGAGACACCAAACTCTGCCTTCACCATGGCCTCTTTGTGGACATCCCCTCCCCATACCAGTTTAGTATTCTTTTGCTCCTTAGCATTCCATAGGACGGATTTAACAAGCGCCTTTGACTTACCCTCCATGAGAGCGTCGTTCGCATCCTTTTCTGGCAGTATTGCTGTCTTTGCTTTAGGGAATACTTTGGCTGTAACCGAAGAAGCCGCTTCCTGTCCGGGTTTGTCCATGTCAAATACCAGAACAACATTCTGAAAGTGCTTGTTGATTTTGGCTTTAAGCCTGAGGAGGTCCTTAACCGCTGCACCTGCCCCATGAGGGAGGGAGCAGACCGCTTGACCGAAGTCTTCGTAGTCGGTTCCTTTATTATTCTTCGTGAGCACTTGCCATAGAGCCTTCGCATCCTCCTCTCCTTCTGTTATGTATAAGGTCTTAGACCCAGTACGTATAGCTTGCTCCCAACCATACAGGTCTACTTCAGATTGATCCCCTACAGACCAGGCCCCTTTCTTACCTAAGACCTTACACTTATAAGCTCTAAGCTCTCCTTCCCAGGTATAGGGACGGTATAAGATGTCTGGTGTCTCACCATCTACAGGACTAACTCCTACTTTATCTCCGAAGTATGATAGCGTTGATTCATTGAGTTTACGCTTATGTAAGAACGTAGCTACACATTCACCTATCTCAGCTAACTCAACATCAATCTCCTCAGGGCTCTTCTTAAGGGCCTTGGGAGGCTTATAGCCAGCAGGCTTGCTCTTGTATGGATCAGGGACATAAACCCCACAGGCGTAACAATAGCCGTTGTGAGAGCCATCCTCATCCTCGAACACCTGAAGACCATTAGATGATCCGCAGGAATGACTAATCTTCTCTACACATTCTCCCATATATTCTCCTTATATTTAAAACGTATTTCCGACATTTTTACGCGTTGATTTTCAGCTAATAGCCTGGATATCTATTTTTGTTCATAACTCAAACCCCCGACATTATTTATACTTAGGCTTTTTCGTTAGCGTAACTTCACGCTTCCACTTGGGCCACGATTTAACAATCTCTTTAGCTCGCCTGTGGTTCTCCGTTTCTTTCAAAACTTTATCCTCCGACATAAAAGAGTATTACTGAGTAAGCAATACTAAAAATACTACTAAACAAGCAAGCCCTATAACTTTAATCCAAGAGATCATACTAAACGCTCTCCCCGATCGAACACAGGACGAGGGACTGCAACTTGAACTCTCTCCAACCCTAACCCTTCACTAGTACGTTCCTTCCAATTAGAACAATAAGCTAAAGGTTGAGCCCTACGTATACCTTCTGTGACAGCAGTATCCCAATCAAGGTTAGGGAAGCATGATAGCTTATCCCCAAAGATATGGTCAGCAAACCCCTTACCACCATAAGCAGACATACAGCCTACAATATCTTGAGGGTTCTCATACGTCTTAGCAGCGTCCTTAAGACATAACAACATCCCTACCCAGTTGTTCAATACTTTCAGGTCAACTGTAGAGCGCATAGCTCTGAACTCTAAGCTACCGTATTGACATATAGCCTTGCAGTTGATAGAGGCATATCTGATATTATCTGTATGTAATTCTCTAAGCTCCCTATTACGGGCAGAGGAGATTAACAGGTCAGTAAGGTATTCAGCGTCCTTGGTACGTAAGCAGAATAGATTACCTACCCTACTCTCTCCACAATAATCTACTAATACGTCCTCAAAGATGAGGTAAAGGCATATAAAGTTGTATAGCTGAGGACGTGTAAGGTCACGTATGTTTATATGAATATGTACACCAGCACGTCCTGAGTCATATATCTCTGACTTCTGGAGGATTAGTTTCTTCTTAAGCTTTAATAGGGCAATCTTAACCTTGTCTCTAGGTACAGGCTCATTAAGAACATACTCATAGGCCTCATTACGTAATGAACCGTCATGCTCTGTACGCCATAACTCATCCCTTACTATGGGGAGATCAGTACCTTCAACTTCAATCTCAATACCAACTTCCCTGTCATCTAGTGTCTTACCTCCAAACAAAACTTCTGCTACTGTCTTCACCCCGTTACTCCTTCTAAGCATTCATGTAAGTATTGATTGTCTAATGATAGCGTTGGTAACCCTTCGTTACTAATAATACCAACAACTGTCCCTTTATAACGTAAGTCAGGGTTAACAACGCCTGTACTTATTGCCCAGTCTCTATCGAAGGCAGCACTAAGCAACCCTTCCTTTACACGGCTAAGGGCCTTATCCAGGCTAGGGTAGCGTCCAGTGATACAGTTAGCCATAGATCTTGAGCATATAGCCGTAGTTCCTATTCGCTTATCCAGGCTCTCACTACTGAGTCCTTGCTTCCAACGTCTACGAGGGATACGTCGTAAGTAGACAGCCTTACTTCCTAGGTTAATATATCCGAGAGGTACAGGCTCTATGTTTAAATCCTCCACCTTACGTATATCAGGTATCTCACTCTTACGTCCATTAGTGAGGTATGTGAAGGTTGTATTGAAATCCTCACCAATATCTCCTATCCATACAGGAGTCTGACCAATACGTACTAAGCAATTAGCTAGGGCTTGTCTTGCGTATCTTGGGGTATCAAAGAACCTCATAGAGTACTACCCCAATGTCCGTTGCCAGGGAATGATGTTGGCGTTCCTATTACTGTGACCTTAGGAGTGTGTGGTATATTGACTTCTACCTCAGGTGGTAGAGGTATGTTGCAATCCTCACACATGTATCTTGTGTCTTCGTCATCTTGACCTTCATTGATATGGTGTTTGAAAGACCATTTATTATAAAAAACCTTACCTGCCACCAGCTTATCTACAGCTAACTGAGCATTACTAAACACCCAAGCCTGTAACTTAGGGTCTTTAAGCCAAGAATTAGATAGGGTACGATACTCAACACCATAAGGCTTAGGTCGGAAGGCCCCTGCCTTACCGTACATACTGCGTCTCTTAGTGTCCTTATCAAACAACATAGCAGGAAATCCTAAGAAAGCATCTAACTGCTTAACAACTTCCATGCACTCATAGATGTGGTCAGGATCATTAATGTCTTCACCCTCAGTCCAACCTATATGCAGGTGACCTGCTCCTGTACGGAAGCTTGTATTACCATCGGGAGTGGGGTTCTGTTTACCCGTATAAGCGTTGTAGTCAGGGTCACAACCCATCTCTTTAGCTTCTTCAGGTTGTTCATCAATAAACTTCTTACCAAACTGTGCTGTAGGTTCAATAAAGAACTCATATTCAGGAACCATTGCTTTCAACTGAGCCATAACAGAGGCAATGTTGTGTACAAACACATCACATTCATTAGTAGGGTCAGTGTTAAACTCTAGGGCCATTCCATCAACTTGTACGGCTCCATCCTTAACTTTGAAAGGGTTCTGCTTATCACCTTGGATTAGACCATATGCACTTTGTAATATTCCATCCTTTTTAAGGAAAAGTTCTGGATCTGTTCCGATTAGATAATTGTTCATGATAGTATTCTCTGGTTAGTGTCTGATGTGATCCATTATATTAAATGATAAATACTCTTGTACTATAGGCAGGTCAACACAGTGCTTACATATGTCCCCTTCCTCTCCGAAGTACATAGCGAAGTCGTCATAATCAGGGGCTTCTTGTTGGCAGTTGACACAACCTGATTGGGAGAGGCCTTCATACTCCGTTTGATCTAAGAAGACTTTTCCGTCGCTAGTCTCGAACTCCCTGGTTTCTACTACAGGCTCCTTTGCCTTACCCTCTACTCGTTTAACAGAGTTAACCTGTACAGTAACCTTATAGATCTTGTCATTATAGCGATAGAAGGAGTTAACCGTTGCAGTGAACAATCCTTTAGCTTCCAACAGAGCATCTTTTAGGAGGATCGAAGGAGTTGTTCCATGTATAACTACCTCTACTGAGTGTGCCCCTATAGACATCCCTTTAAACTCATAGCCCGGCTCTTGAAAGGAGCTTCCTCGTACGACTGCGAATGTTACTACGGAGCCGGTCGTAAGCTCCTTCCCCTTTTTTATTGGGACAACCTTACTGTTAGACCTTGGACTAAAACCTGACCCTTTAGGCTTAGGAAGAAGCTTTGTCTGCTTAGGCTTCTTGTATACAGGCGCTACCCATTGATCTCTCTTGATACATGTAGGCTT
Organism: Colwellia sp.; assembly: GCA_016765685.1. GTDB lineage: Bacteria > Pseudomonadota > Gammaproteobacteria > Enterobacterales > Alteromonadaceae > Colwellia. The sequence goes on from JAESPR010000021.1 coordinate 36,814, forward strand.
AGGGAGTCCTGGGTATTTAGCTCCAGGGAACGCTCTAGGGATCTTGAAGGTGTACTCCATACCTATAGCAGTCTCGACAATAGGCCCATGTTTAATACCTATTTCTTTACGGCCTAAAATACCTTCTAACATCCACCCTTCACTTGCCCAGAACACACAATCTCCTGCTTCAGAGTATGTATAAGAGAACTCTCGCTCCTTATTACGTAGGAAGTGTAAGGTTTGATCCTCTTCATCCCACCATACTAAGGCATATGCCCCATTAAGCTTCTTAGTAGTCTCTGATACACCAATCTTATTGATTGAATGATAGATATTTTCACTGTCTACATCGAAAGAACCTGAGTCAGGTAATAGGTTTTGCTGTCTAAGTGTACCATTATGTACACCCATAAGATTACCAACCTCAAAGGGGTGAGCATTAACCTTGTTAACAGCGCCCTTAGTAGCCCATCGGTTATGCCCAATCAAGACATTGTGACTACGTGCTAGGAGCCTCGTAAAGGGCTGCCACTGGAAGAAGTCATGAGGCAGTAGGGTATGCTTAACTACCTCTGTAATCCCTAGGTGAGACACACTAGCCACTCCTGTGCTATGTGGCCCTCTAATTGCATCAACTACTAATAGCTCTTTGAAAGCTCGTTCATGTTTTACAGAGATATTCCCTGCCATTCCTACTAGTCCGCACATTCAAGTTGTCTCCTTAATTCTTCTCATAATAGATGCTGCCTTTATTACCGCAAGACTCGCTTCCTCTACAGCCTCACCGAGTTCTGGGTGCTCTTTATAGATACGTGCCTGGTTCTCTTTCCACCAAACCTCGTAACCCCCTATATATACTAAGGAGTAAGAGCCAATAAAGTACTTATCTGCCTCTGTTAACACATCAATCTCCTCGGTTTCTGTTACGGTTTATATTCTTAATAAAGTTAGTGTGTTTCTCTTCAAACACAGCTCTCTCTGTAGTACTAAGCCCCTTAAGAGATAAGGATGCCATACTCTGAATAAACTCCAGTTGTAAGTTATTCTCTCTTCTAAGTTTGAATATCTCGCCCATAACAGAGTTGAAGCAAACTTGTATACTAGCCATATCAACCTCCTAGTTGCCATAGGACATCTTCAACACCTATGCCCTGAAGAGGCACAAGACCTTCTAAATTGTCTACCAACTGAGCACGATCACACACAGCCGGATGAATGAATTTCTTATAGCCACCTTTAGCCTCGATCAAAGGGATGATAGCTTTATCGTTGTTAACAATATAATCAAAACACTTAGCCATACACTCCTGACGATAAGGGGAGGTTAGGCTAGGAGCGCTATTAATCTCTAATACGTAACAACCCCCTTCAGCATCAATCATTACATCAACACCTCCGAAGTCTAAACCTGACAACAAGAAGGCTTCAATACTAATACGACATGCCTTAAGAGGCCAGTTATCCCAGCTCACTACATCAAACCTACCGCCCTTAGCTACGTTCCAGGCTACATCTTCAGGGTTACCAGGAGTCTTCTCAGCTACACAGGCTACACGTCCTTGTACTACAAATACACGGTATTCACTTACCTTATTAATAAGGGGTGCACAATAATAACCATCTCCTGCTAACCGACAAGCCTCTATAAGATCTTCACGGTTATACATTGTCCACAGTCGTCGTCCTTGTGAATGTTTATAAGGACGTATAACAAGACCCGATATAAGCTCATCATCAGTAATATCCTCATGATTGAAGTAGGTAGAAGGGGCTAGATTGCTGTCTGAGAGGAGTTTACGGAACACTCCCTTATCATTAACCCTATGAATAGCCTCAGAAGTGTTTAAAACACGCCTAGAAGGGACGTTCGTAGTACACCCCCACCGTATGTATAGGTCATCACTAGGTAGCGGCCTGTCGCTCCTAACCCAGCCTATGCCTGTCTCACTAAACTGGGCAATACCTTTACAACTAGACATTCCTAATTTAGGTCTTCGTATAATAGTAGTCATTATGTCAATCCTAATAATCGCTCTAATAGTTCAAAGAAATACTCCTGACATTCATGCTCTTTAGTTAGCATCTCAGGGTGTGGCTGGAAGCATAAATCCTTAGCTTCTTCGTAGAACACTACCTCAACGTCCCTATCTGTACCTTTGTACTTAACAATGGAACCATCAGGGCCTACACTCTCCTTACAAGAGGACTCATCCGCCCAAGCAATAACCTGTCCCTCCGCAGCAGGAATCATCATCTGGTGGTGTGTACTACTGACCTGTATCTCTCGCTTAGTCCAGTCTTCAAACATGCTGTGAGTACCGTGTATAGCATGACCATCGACATGCTGGTACATCTTACCTCCGTTCATAACATTCAAGAACTGAGCACCACGGCATATACCAATACAGGGGACAGTGCGTATGATAGCATACCTGTATAGATACTGGCTTTCACGGTCAGTAACAAGGTTACAAGAGGCTTGTGGATGTTCATCTTCCCCGTATAGTCGAGAGTCTACATCAGCACCACCAACAAACTGTATTACATCGGCCTCTTCAACCGTAGATACACAGATGTGTCCTCGTTCCTTAAACATATCCTCATATGTCTTAAGAGAGCCTTCTACAAATACCTTCATGCCATGATTTCCTTGTAGTAGCGCTTAGCCCACTTAGCCATATGATCAAACCCTTCTTTAGGTTCTGTAGTCTTCACTCTTGAGGTCTTCAGGAGTCGCTTCTTAAGTTTGACAGTAGAGCCTATGTTCTCAGCCTCTCTCTTTAATAGGGTACATAAGTGACCACATTCCCCCCATATAGCGTTTATGCCGCTACGCTGGGGCTTCTCTTGGAAGGTTTTATTATACAGACTTTGCTTAGGCACTTCTCCTATTAAGAATTTCTTAACAGAAGATCTACTCATTTCGTGTAGACTTATTACCTCGTGTCCTCCATTAGTATTATTCCAGTATAAGTGACCCCTATTCATACGGGCCTGATGGGCCATTATAAAGGCAAAGGACTCATCTACACCACGCTTCCTAAGCTCGCCCCAAGCATATATTTGCTGCTTAGGGGTATAGCCTCCCCCTTGTCCTTCCCAGCCGTAACGAGAGCATATTAAAGCACCATTCATGAGGTTACTAGGTACATCTGTCCTCAGTATAACTCCTTTCTTCATAGCTTCCTTGGGGCATTTAGTAATGAATACGTCCTTCCAAGGTGAGACATTAAGAAGCCAACGGTAGTAAGGGGTTGTATATCCTTTTGCTAGACGTTTCTCTTTGATACGGTCAACAGTTATAAGTGAGACAACAGACAAGGCTCCTTGATAGTCTCCGCCGTAGTTATTACCTAGACCTGCATGACAAATCTTACCTACCACATACTTAGTCTTACCTTCAGGTAATACAGCTCCGAAGTTAGCATTGGAGTCCTGTATACCCGCTCTTCTCTGCTTATTCTGCTTCTTCCTCATAACTCTAAGGAGTTCTTTAGATCTAGCTATGACTTCTTCATTCATCTTGTAAGCCTCTCTATACCTGCCTGGTATGTTAGGTATAGTTTAAGTAGTAAACCCCTGAGAAGGCTGTTTAGAGGCTCCTAGGGGTATGATAGTATTACTTACCGTACATTCTAACCTGAGCACCAATACTATTCATTGCTTCGTAAGGTATAAAGACTGCACTTCCGTTCTTAGCCATAGCCCTTTGAACATCTAATGCTCGTAGCTTCAACAGTTCAGGTGTGACACCTTGACCAATAATCTTATTAGCGTCTCTAATTGCTTTAGCTTTAGTTATCTCAATCTGATAATCCGCTTCCGCTAAGATACGTTCGTTCTTCTTCTTAACCATATCAATCGCAGCTTGTGCTTGCTCTTTCTTTATGTCAAGTTCACGCTTTTTAGCCTGCTCTACTGCATCTGTAACTACTTTAGGGTATGCTATGTTACCTAGTGCTACGTCAGAGATCTCAAGGGGTGTGCCTTCCAAGGCTTTAATAAGAGCCTTACCTATCTCACCTGACAGTCTTGAGTAGTTCTTATGTACGTCTTCTACGCTATACTGGCTTAGGATTTCACGGGCCTTGTTACGCACAGCCATCCGACCGTATATCTTATAGACCTCATTAAAGGACACCATGTTGTCTTCACCAGGTACGATGTCATTAAACATAGAGTTCAGCACAGTCTTACTTCCTGCTAAACGACCACGAAAGCGAACCTCTGCTTGTAAGGTCAGCTTGTCTTGTAGCACAACATTGACAACCTCTTTATAGGTATTGGTGTTTGTCTGAATAAGGATCATAGTGTCCCGACCCCACAAAGTATACTTACCCGGTTCTTTAATATCTGTGTCATATCCAGCCGTGGTGAGGATCTTACCTTTAGCTGTTGGAGGGACGGTAGGGAAGGAACAAGCTGCCATCGAGATCAATGATAGCATTAACGCTACTTTAATTATTAATTTCATTTTCTAAATCCTTTGATTGTTGTTTAAGGTTAGACATTTCGTCTAGTTGTTTTTGATTGAAACTCACATCTTCTACTACGACCTTCTCTACTACTTCAAACCTTTTAACACCGCGCTCTAAGGATGCACCTCCTTCCTGTGTGAATCTTAAAGGGTTAAAGAATACTGCTAACAAGGTTATCACTACAACACTTACGGCTTGCCGGTAATAACCTTTCTTGATACAGAATACAAACAAGAATGTTAATGCAAAGAATATACCGATTGTCCCTAGTTGGAACAGCTCGATACTCATTTACTTACAGCTCGCTTATATGCCTTAAGCTTACGACGTACACCTTCATTCATGGTACGTACATAACGCTTCTCAGTACGAAACTCAGGGACTTCGATAGTACCGTCCTCACCCCTCTGTTCAATAGTAACCATAACAATCTTACCTTCAGAATCAAGACGACCTGTTGGTACGTTAACATTCTTAACATGATTGTCAGTGTATGTTGTTATGAAGTTCTTAGGAGCATTACAAGCCTCCCTTACAATCTTACGTAATGCTTTAGCTTTCTTACCACGCATAATCAAACACCTGTTTTAAATTAATTGAATTATTTTCACCTATCAGGGGTAATAGTTTGCCTAAAATAGGGTCAATATAAGTATTTATAAGAAAACTTTCTTCTTTCTCTTACTTCTCTTATACTTCCTTCTTCTTTTTCTTACATCAATAAGTATTTATTACTTCGTAATACAGATTAGATATACCGTAAGTAAGAGGTAAGGAGTAAAGGGAAGATAAGAAAGTTTAAGTATTTCTATTATACTTACTAATGAATACAGCTCTTAACAAACTCTCTAGCTTGCCACTTCCTATCGAATCGTTCAATGAACGTATCCCCGTAGTATACGTCCCAGGCTATGATAGCTTTAGCCTTCACAATCCTCATCTAGTTTCTCCACCATTAGTGAAACAGCAGCCTCTAGATCGTTGATCATGGACTGCACCTTAGTACTCTCTACCTCCATAGCAGCTAGAGAGCTAATCTCTACCTGGGCACGTACAATGGACGACATAAGGCTACGATCGTCCATAAGGGTGATGTCTTGACCGTATACATACGTTACAGTCTTAACAGGTGTTGAGGACATCTCCATTGCTGGAGACATTGATGGCGCTACTGGCTGTGGTGGATAGCTACTTGACATAATATTTTCCTGTCCATTAGTTGGTAGTGCTATTTCAGCACATGGGTTTGTTACTATTTTAGTTGTTACACCGTTTACTTGGGTGACTCCTGGTGGAGGGCATGATAGTATTTCTTCTGGCTCTTCTAGTATCTCTTCCCAGTAGCCTCTCTTAGACATACAGGGCTGTCTTAGCCTTCCTGTCTCTTCATCCTTAATGTAACCTTTCTCGTCTACAAGGTATATCTTACCCTGTGTAAACCAACCCCTATGGTCATGCTTAAGACGTTTAACCTTCTTCATCGTCTACCCCTACAAGAGCCAAAGCAGGAGCTTCTTTAGCCACCCTGCTCTCTAAGTCGTCAAGAATAGCTCTACTCTGTAATACTTCAAGCTCTTCAAAGGTTATGTCTAATACAGATACACTGGTGTAGTATCCAACAGCGCAATGTATATGTCCTACTTCGACCTCAATAGTGAACGAGCCATCAGGTGCCCATTCAATCGTACCAAAGTAATGTGTACCTGTCCCTTCCAGATCAGTTACATATATGTGTTTCTTAGCCATGTTTGTTTACCTCCTCTAAGTAATGGTTAACACGTCCCTCACAAGTGGATAGATCATGCTTACAGCCATAAACTACCTCAGGCCCTAGGGTATGTACCTTGTTTTTCTCAATAGCCTGTGAGAGGCCCTTATGAGCGTCGTACTCAGACTTAGGGGCCTTGCATGATAGCATAGCATCATATTGCCAATCCCTACCTGATCTACTCATAACACCTACCTCTTAAACAAACATGCCAACAGTTGTTAACACATTCAGTGTTGCCTTCTTCATCAACCATAGCCTGACTATTACCTTCTACTACCCAGTCTAATAGTTTGTTTAGCTTAGCTATTAAGTATTTCATTAGTCCTCCCGAAAAAACATGATAGCATTCTTCTATACATTAGTTAGGTAGCTATAGGTTGGACTTGAACCAACAACCTCCGAGACATTACACACAGTGCTCTCCCAGTTGAGCTACTATAGCTATTATATATTAAGCAGCTTCTACGTGAGCCTCAAGAGCTGCAATTTCATTACTTTCTACTACTTGCAATTCAAGAGCGGCTTCATTCTCAGCCGCTAACTCTTCAGCTTCCACTTCTTGAGCAGCTTCCAAGGCCATCTCTTGCATCATAGCAAGTAACTGTTGAGGACTATAGCCGTCAAGGATAGCTGCCTTACTAGCCACTCTAAACTTCTTAGCCGTATCAATAGCCTTCTTATCCTTTTCTTCCTTAACAGGCTTGTCTATATCCTGTATAGTAGGCCATTCAGCAGCTATAAGAGCGCCTATCTTGGCTCTATAGGTCTCTTTCTGCTTCTTAGTCAAGTCTTTGTTATTAACAACAACGAATACACCGTTGTCTCTTGATACTGTACAGCCAGTGTAACGAGGGATAAGAGAGATGATGTTCTTCTGTAGTTGAGGAGTATCACCTAACATGTTAACAAAGAACTCTAGCCATTGAGAGTCTCTATTGTCCGGCCCCCAATAGCCTTGCAATTGATCTTCAAACATGGTAACCATACCACGTGCACTACCTCTGAATGCCTGATAACCTTGTAACATTAACTCTTGACGCTTATTTAGTTTAGACATGATGTTCACCTTCACTGTGTTAGTCGATGATAGCATTGTTGCATATCATTAAGAGCCCTGTTACCAAGACGCTTAAGGATATGGACTAGATGCACTCAATAGGCGATTGCTAACCGCTACTATATCCTTACATCTAGTCATAATGTTTTATAGTCTGTCATTTATCCCTGTATACATAACATGCATACGTGTCTAGTTGCTTTCAATCGTCAGTATACAGCTCGTTTCCTCACTGTTAACCACCTTTCTACTCACACCAAACTAAGGTCTCTTGACTTAATAGCTCACCAGGTATCACACCGCTTCTTGCCACCATTGTTTTCACACACTGCCTATAGAGTAAGCTTGTCAGGTTTGACTATCTGACTGTCACTATAGGGTGATATGATCACGCCGCTATTGTTACTCTTCACCATATGGGGTGAATCAATGTTACGAGTTAATAATAACTCAGTCTTTCTAGCCAGTCAACCTTTTATTTAAAAAGATTTTCAAGCTACCTAACAGTGTGTTGCTTGCTGTTTGATGTACTAACAATAGGGGTTATCAATGGGATATGCAAGGGGTATTTGTAAATACTTTTAAATATGTGTTGCCGTAAGGCGTTAAGTTAGCATTTGACCGTAGGAAAAGAGGAGGAAACTATATACAAATCAACCACTTAGGCAGTTTTGTTAATTGATATATGTGTATGTATATAGTAGTGAGAGGAGGTGTATAGTGTATTGTACTACATTTGTCAACTGTTTCCCTATACCTTTTCCCCATACCCCAGGCATTACTTAGACCAATTTAATCTATACACATGGCATGGCATAGATATTGCTGAGGAAGGCATAAGGGGGGGTTGGGGCCTGTCCTTTGATATGCACTACACCCTCTAAATTTCTACAAAGAATTAGGACATCTCAACTTTATTTAATATACAGGGGTAACATGTCTAGAGTTTCTTAGTCAATATATGTATAGACTCTAAAAAGGACACACCGTCCTTTGTAAATACTACTTACCCTCCTCTGGCGATATTAAGTTATCCAACTAGACTAGGGCTTTATACCTGGAACATAGCTTAGTTGGTAAAGCCTCCGACCGATAATCGGAAGACCCTTGGTTCGAGTCCAAGTGTTCCAACCACATAAAAGGGCAACCTGTTGAAGATAACATTAGCTAGTATACTAACAGCGTTTGCTTCGGCACTCTCTCTTAATAATAGATTTGATGACATAGAAGAGCATTTTAACGACAAGGTGCTATACCGAGACAACCCTTCTGGCGAACCTAACCAGATGTTGAATGATCTCGATATGAATAGTAATAAGATAACTAACCTGCCATCCCCTATATCAGACCAAGAACCTGCTAGATGGATAGATGTTAAGAACGGTGTGACAGGAATAACCGAAACTGTTCCTAGCGCTGTCGGTAATGAAGATAAGGCACTCTCTTCTAATGGCATCGGTCTGGCATACAAGAAGAATACCTTCCGGCACGATACAGTAGCCTCTATGTTAGGAGACACTTCAGCAGTGCTTGGTCAAGTCTGGGAATGTGAAGAATATGCTTCCGGTAGTAACTCAGGACTTCTTACTTTTAAAGTAGTGGCAGCAGCAACCGGTACGGCTGACGGGGGTTCTTACTTAGACCACGATACGTTAAGTTTACAATATGAACGTATATTCAATACGGTAATATCGGTCAAAGACTTTGGAGCGTTAGGGGACGGTGTTACCGACGATGCACCAGCTATCCGATTAGCTCTAGCTGCTCATGGAAGCATTTACGCCCCACCAGGTAACTATAAGCTGGGCTCTACAGTCTACGTGATGGGTAGAGGTAAAGTTTTCCAAGGGGCAGGAGTGGAAGATACTATCTTCACGTTAGCTGCCGGAGTAGAAGGGGTTGTTGTAGGTAACGATGCGACCTCCTCTGAAACTAACCACAATATGAGTGTTGGTGGGTTTAAGATAGTAGGCGGTGCTTACGGTCTGACCCTCGGCGGTAACGGTACCGGCCCAAAAGCAATGCTGGGCGAGATCAAAGATATATTGATAACGGGTGCTACAACAGGGGGGCTGAGGTTAATATCACCACAAGGCACCGCACTCCACAATGTGGTATGTGAAGCTAATGCGGTAGGGTTGATTGGGGAGGATTTGCAAGCGATTACAAACACTCAATTCTTCAATTGTCGGTTCTTCAACAGCACTAGTCATGGTTGTCAACTTAAACATGCGTGGGGTGTGAGATTTTACGGGTGTGGGTTTGAAGCTAATGGGGGGTGGGGTTGTTCACTGGAAAAGAACACTCAAGTTCTGACAAATTTAATGTTTATCGGTAACTGGTTTGAAGCCAACTCACTCGGATCTGTAGTAGCGGACGATATAACCATTACTGATCTGAGCTTTATTAAAAATGAATGTAACGGGACATCGGGTACTTATCATTTTGACCTACTAGCCGATAACCTACATATAATCGCTAATAGATTCCTTCTGCCGACTACTAATGCATTCAGGATTCAAAATGCAGGCGCTAACTATAATGTGTCGGGTAACACAGGGACTATATCTTCCATCCCTACCAGTAGGAATGGATTCCACAATAGCCAAGATGGTGACGTAGATTGTAGCACGCTGTCCGCGACCTCTGCCACCCTGAACGACACACTAGGGACGGATGCACTCACTGTCGCTACAGGTGATTTAAGAGTCACTGACGGTGTTGCCCGAATTACAAACAACAGCACGACCACTGACGGCCACATACTAGGCTCCTACAATGCCACAGGCTCCGTAGGTGCCCTGACGAGAATCAACTGCGGTGCAGATGTTGACCGAGTCGGGCTCAAGTTTACTGTCAATGGTGTGGTAAGTACCTTTATGTGGATAGATGATACAGGTCAACCTAGATGGAAAACCTCACTACCTACCACTGCCACTGATGGGACTGCGATGTGATAACTTTTAAAGACACTAAGAACCAATGGTTAACAAGAGGGCTCTTCTATGAGCTTTCTGATTACTCAGTAGATAAATTCGCTATATTCACTGATGGTGACGAAGACATTACTAAGAAGGGTGTTAAGCTCATCTCTCTTAAGAAGCGCTATCTAGACGTAGGAGACCCTACTGAGTATGAATTTGCAATTCAAGAGTTAGGTGGTTGGTCTCATTGGAAAGCTATGTTAGACAGCCCTCCTATCCTTAAAGAGGTAGAGAGCTGGAGAGAAGAGTTAGAGATTAAGATACGGTCTGAAGCAATCAGTCAGATGGCTATACATGCTAAGGAAGGCTCTTATCAAGCTTCTAAGTACTTAGCTGATAAAGGATGGGACTTGCGTAAGGCAGGGGCTCCCTCCAAGGCTGAGAAAGCAGGACAGAAGAAGAGAGACAGTAAATTAGCTAAAGTCATACAAGGTGACTTTGACAGATTAGGAATTGGTAAGAATGGCTAAGAGTATACACGAACAGATAAGGGAGGCTGCTGAGAGCGATCTCTACACATTTGCACAGCTAGTCAACCCTATGCGTGTATACGGAGATATACATAAGGAAGTGTTCCGTTGGCTGATGTCAATGGAGACTCCTAACCAACTCTTGCTTCTCCCTCGGGCACATATGAAGAGTCATTGTGTTGCTGTGTGGTGTGCTTGGTGGATTACTAAACACCCAGAGACAACTATCTTATATGTGTCAGCTACCAGTACACTAGCTGAAGCCCAGCTTTACTCCATTAAGGGTATGTTAGATAGCGATCCTTATCGACTGTACTGGCCAGAGATGACGAACCCTGAAGAGGGTAAAAGGGAGAGGTGGTCTACTTCAGCTATATGTGTTGATCACCCCCGACGTAAACTTGAGGGTGTACGTGACCCTACTATTATTACAGCAGGTTTGACTACGAACACTACAGGCTTCCATGCGGATATAGTTGTCCCTGATGATGTAGTTGTTCCAGACAATGCTTATACAGAAGAAGGAAGACGTAAGTGTGCTAACGCTATGTCCCAGATGGCCTCTATCCTAAACACAGGTGGTTGCATCAAGGCATGTGGTACACGTTACCACCCTTCAGATCAATACCGTACGTGGAAGGAACAAGAGGTTCCTATCTATGACGATGATGACAATATTACCTCACACGAACCTATCTGGGAGATACTAGAGAAGGTTGTTGAGAAGAACGGTGAGTTCCTTTGGCCTAGAGAGACAAGAGATGATGGAAAGAGTTTTGGTTTCAATCGTAAAGAACTTGCCCGTATCAGTGCTATGTACACTGACAGAACACAATTTTATGCTCAGTATTATAATGATCCAAACGATCCTGAGTCCTGTCGTTTAGACAGATCAAGATTCCAATACTATGAAACAAAGAGGGTAGTGCAAGAAGGCGGTCAATGGTACATCAACAAGAAACCTATGAACGTGTATGCGGGAATCGACTTCGCCTACTCTCTCTCTAAGAAAGCGGATTGGACTGCACTAGTAGTGGTTGGTATCGACATAGACGGATTTATATACGTACTCGATATTGATAGGTTCAAGACCGATAAAGTAAATGTCTACTTCGATCGTGTAAGAGATATGCATATCAAATGGCAGTTTAAGAAGCTTCGTACAGAGGTTAACGCTGCTCAGAAGATTATATCCAACGATCTAAAAGACAACATACGTAAAGAGGGGATGACTCTTGTAATAGATGAGTGTCGTCCTAACAGATACCAAGGAAGTAAAGAGGAGCGTATAGCTGCTGTCTTAGAACCGAGGTATGAGAACATGACTATCTTCCATCATAGGGGTGGTCATACTCAAGCGTTAGAGGAAGAATTGGTAGCAGCAAGACCACAGCATGATGACATTAAAGATTGCTTTGCGAGTGTTGTTGAAATCCTAGTACCACCTAGAAGACGTAAGAGCTTAGACAGATCAAATGTTCTAGCCTTTAACTCTAGATTTGGTGGCGTAAGTTTCGCAGGAAGATAATATATGGCAGGTACAGTTGCCGAACTCAAAAGCCAATTTGGTGCTATCTCAGACGATATTGGTAAGAATATAGGATTCCTGTGGAGTACATGGGACAGTCAACGAGGCCCTAAGAAGGCTGATTGGCAAGAGCTTAGGCAGTACTTGTTTGCAACAGACACATCAACTACAAGTAATGCTTCGCTCCCTTGGAAGAACACTACTACTATTCCTAAGCTTTGTCAGATAAGAGATAATTTACATTCTAATTATATCTCTTCGCTATTCCCCAATGACAACTGGTTGAAGTGGGAAGGAGCTGCTGAAGATGATGACTCTAAGGATAAGCAGAAGGCCATCACTGGCTATATGTCTAACAAGGTAAGAGAGAGTAACTACAGGGATACGGTCTCTGAATTAGTCTACGACTATATTGATTATGGTAATGCATTTTATGATGTCACTTATGA
>JAESPR010000083.1 GCA_016765685.1 Colwellia sp.
ACTCTAAAAGCGTACTTTTAAACGTTTAGCCACACTCAAAGTGAATGTGGCTTGCGTATAATAGTGGTTATTGGTTCTGTTGTATTAACATTTTTGCCCAACCAAAATTGGGTGAGATTGCTAAGGCGTTGTGCCAGTCAGTTAATGCTTGGCTTTTATTGTTTAATGAAATGTTAGCTAAACCTCGCCATACATGCGCGTTAGCTTCACCCCATACTTTATCGCTGCTGTTGCCTTGCTCAAATTCTTGTGAATATAACGCAATCGCTTGATCTAGCGCGGTTAGTGCCGCTGTTTTACTGCCACCATACATAGCAGGGGTATTATATTTACTGATACCTTTAACTAAGTATGCCCGTGGATTATTTTGATTTAATGAAAGCGCTTTTGCTAATGCCTGTCCTGATTTTGGCCCATAATCGGCCGCTTTCATCGGTTGATAAACCGTTTTCAACCCATAAGTGAGTGCCAATAGTGCCCGTACTTCATCATCATTGGGCGTTTGCTCAGTTAAATTTTCTAATTCACTAATCGCACTGTCTAACGACTTAGTGGCTTGCTCTTGCTCGGCGTGTAAATTTTTTGCAATGGACAAGTTGTATAAAGCAAAGGCTTTTTCGTAACCACTATTTTGTTCTACCAATATAGTCAATTGTTGAGTGTCTAAACTCATTGCTGCTTGCTCTATTGCAGTGATATCGGTTTGGCTTGCTTGGGTATTTAAGCTGATTGCTAACAGTAAAGTAACTAATGTTTTCATAATATTATCCTTTCTCGAATTTAAGTATAAAATGATTGTGTTGGTTTGTTATTGCCAAACCAGTTTGTGATAAAAAGAGCAGAGAAGTTAGAGACGATTGTCACCAGTTTCACCTGACAAATGTCATTTTTTAGTTATCGACTCAGATTTTAGTTACCGAATCAGTTTTGGGTTGTTGTTAAAACTGTGTTCGGTTAGAATACGCCCGAGTTGACTAGACAATCGCTGGCTAATTTACTTTCGGGTATTTTTAGCGGGAGGAAAGTCCGGGCTCCAATGAGCAGGGTGCCAGGTAACGCCTGGGCGGCGCAAGCCGACGACAAGTGCAGCAGAGAGAAGACCGCCGATGACCCCATTATTTTATTTATAAGGTAATGAGGCACAGGTAAGGCTGAAAGGGTGCGGTAAGAGCGCACCGGATTGCTGGTAACAGTAATTGCAGGGTAAACTCCACCTGGAGCAAGACCAAATAGGGTTTCATGATTATGTTAACGCAAGTTTACATAATATAAGCGTGGCTCGCGTGGAAACCGGGTAGGTTGCTTGAGCCTTAAAGCGATTTAAGGCCTAGACGAATGATTGTCACTTTTCTGCTTTTAATTTTTATTTTAAGTAAGAAAGTACAAAACCCGGCTTATGTGTCATCTCACCAATTTTAGTAACCGCTTGAATTTGCAAGCGGTTTGCTAAAATCCTTTCATATCAAAAAGTTACAATCAAGAAAATGGTACACGGTGCGGTACACGGCCTCGAATTTACACTCTTCAATTTAGCTATCATTTTCACCCCTGATTTTCTCAAAATATCACCAGCAAATTTATCTACGGAATTGATTTAGGCTGAACTTTTTGCCTGATAGACTTTTCATTCAATTTATAAAAAATAGCAGCGTCATCATTAATCAAAATTGTGGTACACACATTGGTACACGGTTGTTAAATATTGGCCAGCTTGAGTGAGTAAAGTGCAGGCAGTTTCTGGTTTTAAGTATTTGTACCTTAGGAAAAGTACTTTTTACTTGAGAGTAAAAGTACCTAAGCGACTTGGTGCTAGGGAAGTAAGGCTTTGTCTTCGAACTAAAAAACTAGCGGTTGCCGTAGTGGTGCTGGACCGTCTTTTGCCGTTAATCTTAAGGCTAAAACAACTTGTCATTCGTTCAAGAACATTAGACACTGGTTTAATCTGTTTGCAGTTTACTCAAATCAAGGATGCTATGTTAAAACAGTTAACCGTTGCCGATATCGACCCAATGATAGCAAAGCTTGAACAAGGCTATAGTGATGGCGGTCATTCGATTAATGCCTTAGGCCAAACGCCATTACTGGAGCTTGATGAAAACCTTCAAGCACAATTTATTTATATTGCTGAAGCTGATAGTAACGAAGAGCGTATAGCGCGTTTTGAAGAAGTGGCGAGTAAACAGACCGCAGAAGGTAAATGGGCTTTTGTTGAATCCTTCTCTACGATAATGAAAACCTTTTCTGCTATTGCTGGTGATAACGTCGATACTGATGGACTATCACAACAAGCCAACGAATTACTTACTAGTAATGGCTATAACGTGAATCCCAATAGCCTGCCGTATCGTGTATTACTCAGTAAACTAAAAGCCAGTACAGCACTTCAAGGTGAGTTACTCTCTTCCATTTTCTCCGAAGATTTTATTGGTGAACGTGAACTACAAGGATTACTGGCACCGAAACCTACGGTTCAGCAAATTACAGTACCAACACCAGTTAAGCCTAAGTCAACGGCTCCATTGTTCTCACAGATTTACGCCGAGTTTCTTGAATATAAAATTAACAAAGATAAACTGTCGGAGAAAATGCAGAAGAGTTACCAGCGGTTACATATTGTTTGGTTGGCAATTGCTCAAGATAAAGCTATTGATACCTACACCCCGCAAGATATTGGGCGATTTATCGATAGGTGTTTTGAATTACCACGTATGAACATTACTCCATACAATAAAATGACGTGGGATCAGCGGCTTGATGTTGATGTACCTGAAGAAGATTTACAATCACCTAAATCAGTTGAACAGTATTATAAGTGGATCATGGGTGTATTCTCTTATGCTAAACGTGACACTATTGCCTACATTACGGTTTCACCTTGTTCAATTAAACGTAACTTTAAAGCGCGAATTCGGGGTATATTCTCTGACTTAGAGCTTAAAAACTACCTTAAAGCCGCTAATAAAGAAACTATCCACTGGCGGAAGTGGGTTATATACCTTGGTATTTATACAGGGGCTAGACGATCTGAATTGGTCCAGTTGCGTATAGAGGATATTAAACTTGATGCTGAAACAAATCGTTATTATCTGCTGATCACAGACTCGCACGAAAGCCAGAAACTTAAAACCGATAATTCAAAACGCATAATTCCATTACATCAAGCATTGATAGACGCTGGCTTTATTAAGTACTTACAAACCTGTAAAGACCGTGTTTTCTATGAGTTGACTAATGTTGAAGTAGTAACAAACTGGATGCCACGGCATATGAGCAATTTGAATATCCCCCCAACCAACGAACTGGATCACATTCGTTCATTCCACAGTTTCCGCCATACGTTTATCACCAAACTAATGAACGAAGGCGTTCAAGTTAATCTACTGCAACAAGTGGTAGGTCACGAAATAAGTTCATTTGGTATCACTGGCAACTACACTCACAGAGCTACGGATATAAGCAAGTTGGTGAAGGTTGTGGATGAATTTAAAGTTTAAATAATTGATAGGCGCGACGAATTAAAATACGTAGATGCAATGCGTGGCGGTGAGTCCTCCCTCAGGTACCATCATTAGAAGCCCTGTTCTTAATGGAGTGGGGCTTTTTTTAATACACTTAAAATGTTACTTACACAGTTTCCTAATTTTGAGATTGAGCTGATGTTTTTACCAGAATGCATCACTGAATTACACTAATTAATAGGTCGTGACTAGCAATCTTTTCTATATGGTTAATATAGTTTGCATACTTAATATGTCTAATATTTATGAAATACAAATGGTTGTATTGGTGTTTGCTTAAGTCGTTGGGTATATATTGCTTTAGAACAAAATAATTTCATGCAGTCCCTATTGTGAAGTAAATAATGATTACAATAGTATTTAGAAACAATTAGACTGAGTCTTAAGATGTTTGAGGGAATACATATTCTGGGTAACGCATGGCAGCAAAAACAAGAAATATCAGGGTAGTAAACGATAATTCGAAAAGCGGATGGGTGAATGGTTATTGGTTTGAAAAGGTATTATTAAACAATAAAGAAAAACTTATTAAAGATGGTAAATTAATAACTTTTACTATACCTAAAAAGACTAGTCTCACTGTAGACGGGCTAATTAGAATGCTTAGTTATGTGAATCAGTTACAAGATAACGGTTATAAAATTAAGTTAGATTTTCTCAACGAAGATAGCCCCGCAATGGGATACTTAGATAGACTAGGTTTTTTTCAACGTTTACATGGAAAAGTAAAAGTAAAACCAAAACCACCAGAAATTTCTGGAAGCCAGAAGTATCATGGTACCAATGGAACCCTAGTAGAACTTGCTGTCGTTAACTCGGTTGAAGAACCTAGCGCGGATCTCTCCGATAGATTGTCAAACGCCATTATCACTTTTCTAAAGAAAGAACGTCCGAACCTTTCAGCTGCAAATATCCTGAGACTTGACACAATATATAAAACCATATTCTATGAATTGATTAATAATATCCATGAGCATAGTAAGACTCAACTCGATGGTCTTGTTGGCTTGCAGGCATATGGAGGCACTACTCCGAGAATTGAAATCGTTGTATGTGATAGCGGTGTTGGTTTGTTAGAAACTATTAAAGACTCTTTACAAACACATAATGCAAAATACTCAGCTTTTAGTGATTTAATGCTTGTAAAAGAAATGTTTAATGAGGGAATATCTAGCAAAAATCCTGAAGAGTATGCTGGAAGTGGACTTAAAACCTGCTTCACTCAGGCCAAAAAAATGGGTTCTGGTCTTACTATTAGAATTAACAAATCTCAGTTCAGCATAAGAGAAATGGATATTGAAAATGATGACATCGGACAATTGCGATTTATGGATGAACTACTCCCTGTAAGTGGAACGTTTATTTGTTTTTCAATACCTGTTTTTTTATCATAACTTGACACTACGGAATGAAGCTGCTTCAATATAAAATATGAAACGGAATGAAAATATACTTAACCTAGCTGATATCATGAAAAATAATGATATTAAAGGCTTGGGCGCTCAGCAAGGCAAACTTGCTTTTGAGATACTATCATCAATTATTGATAGACACCCAAAATATAACACTTTCTATATTGCATTGGACGATGCTTTCTTTGATGCGTCATTTGCTCGGGAAGGTATTGTTAAATTGGCAAAGCATTACAGAATGAGTAAAGGTATCTGTCTAATAAATATTAATAATGAAGATTTATTAGACAATATTTTGAGTCCAGTTCTAAAACTTAATCAGCCAATCGCTTACTATGTGGATGAAGTTTTGCACCATGTTTTTCATGATAAAATCGGTGCTCCATCGAAAACAAATAAACCTATTTTCCAGTTTATCTTATCTAAAGGCTCAACTACAGCTAATGACGTTTCAAAAGAGTTTGATGTGAAGCTTAATAATGCTAGTACAAAGCTAAAAACACTATTTGAGGAAGGTTACTTACTTCGAAATGAAGAAAAATCTGAGACAGGTGGTATAGAGTTTACTTATTACGCTATTAGTTAACCTTACAATCTCATTCAAAAAATAATTTGACACAGATTTCGTTCTGTGTTTATTATAGATCACGGTTCAAAAATAACTTTGAACCTGATTTTAAGTAAACACAACAGAGTGAAATTATTATGACAGCAAAATTTGAAATTTTTAAAAGCAACGCAAATCAAAATTACTACTTCCGCTTAAAAGCAGCCAATGGGGAAATCATCCTTGGCAGTGAAGGTTATACCGCCAAAGCTAATTGTAAAAACGGCATTTCGTCCGTTAAGGCTAACTCACCAGCAGATGCTAACTATGATCGACTACCGGCCAATAATGGTCAGTACTATTTCAATTTAAAGTCAGCTCACAATGGTCAAGTAATTGGTACGAGTGAAATGTATGTTTCAACCCAAGGCCGTGATAACGGCGTTGAATCAGTAAAGCGTAATGCACCGACAGCTGATGTGGTTGATTTAACTGAAGCGGTATATAGCTAGAGCCAAGCTCTAGCTAGTCTTTTACTTCAATCAAAGGTAGTACAAATGAAGAATGTTATAGCACAAAATGCTTTAGAAGTTGAAATGGTCAATAAGTTACTGACTAAAGATGTACCCACGTATCGCCAAGCATATAGCGATAGAACGTCATGGCTTATGGCTTGTTTTTCAGAGCTGGCCTACCTTAGATTCAATCCCTTATTCACGAATAATCAACAAAAAGAGTTGATAACCAAGTATTTAGAAGATTTTGCTGAAAAGACTAAGAAATCTAGTCTGCTCAAGTTACTAGATATTGTAGGTTATGACCATGAAGTTGAAACCGAAAGGTTAATAGCAGAGTTAGACTCGTTAAATGCACAATTGGTAAAGACATTTGATTCTAATGGAACTCAAGCCATTTTGATATCGACGGATAAATTTATCACTCTAGCTTTTCGAGGTACTGAATCAACTAGCATTAAAGACATAAAATCTGATGCTAAAGCAATAACAACTATGTGCGACAGTGGCGGTAATATACACAGCGGCTTTAAGGAGGCATTTGAAGAAGTAGCTATAGAAATCCAAAGCACGCTTAATCAAGAAGAATTTGTAAATAAGTCACTATTCATCACAGGTCACAGTCTAGGTGGGGCATTAGCAACAATTGCAGCTAAAAAGCTAAATCACACTGGCGGTATTGCATCTTGCTATACATTTGGTTCACCAAGAGTTGGTGATGAGGATTGGATATCGAATATCAAAACCCCACTTTACCGTGTTGTAAATGCCGCTGATTGCGTAACTATGATGCCACCTAGTTCAGTTACGATTTCATTTATAAGCTGGTTATTAGGTTTTATTCCCCAAGTTGGTAAAAGTATAAGAAGCTTTCTTCTATCTAAGTTTGGCGGATACTTACACGGAGGCAATATGCGCTACCTTACAAACTGTACTGGTGGTAACTATGACGCGGTTAACCTACTTTATTCAGTTAGCTTCTTCTACCGCATCAAAATGCTTTACGTTAAAGCTCTGCCATGGAGTAAACCACTAGCAGACCATTCAATAAGCCTTTACCGCAAAAAATTAGCAATCGTTGCAACAAACAGAAACTAGAATAGGAGATTAAATATGCGTAATTACATTATGGTAGCCATTTGCTTAATAGGAATATCAGGCTGTGCGACTATTCCCCCTGAAGCTCCTAGTTTATCGAGCGAATTAGGTAAAAGAATATCTGCATTAGAACATGCCAACGTTACGTTATTAAACCGATACTTTGATCAAAAAAGAGTGGAAGTTGATAGGTTTATTCAAGAGGTTTGGTTGCCGGAGTTTGCAAATGAATTTTTTCAAAAGCCTTTCATGGTTAATGCATGGAATACAATTGTTTCTGAAAATGATAAGCAGCAGCGGTTACAATTTCTAATGAAAACAGGGCCAAAACTACAAAAAGAGGTTAATCGAAAACGTATTGAATTAATCCAGCCTCTTGATGAATTAGAAAGGCGTATTGCCCGTAATATTGAAGCTGAATATGAACAAGCAAGAAGTATCAATAATAGCATTACTAGCTTTTTACTTTCAGCAGCAGAAGTGACCAAGAATAGAGACCGCTACTTGGAAATGGTTGGTGTGACTGATGACAAGCTTTCAACGCTTATCGATAAAACAGACAGTGCGGTATTGGGCTTACTAGCAGCAGGCCATAAAGCAGATGACAAAGTTGACTCTGCGAAGAAGTTTGTAACAAAAATCAAAGACATTAAAGAATCAATTAAATAAGGAGGCTCACATGCCTATTAACTGGGAAGAATTTGACGAAAACGTAGAGAGAGCTATCACTGAATCAGTTGATGCTGTTGATAACAAACTAGCATCGCACATTTCATCTATCACGAGATTAACGGATGATGAAGTTAATGAATTATTTCCTGAGCCAGCAGATCTGAAGAAACTAGCTGAATTATTGAAAATAGTGAAATCAGCTGAAACACGAAATAATAAAGTTAATTCGATAGTTAGCAACTCTGAAGAATTTGCTGGTGTTGTGCTTACGCTGTTAACAAAATTGACGTAATTACAGAACTAACTTGTTGTATTGACAGATTACATTTTAGGAGTAGAAAAATGATATTAGACGGGTTAATTCCATTGCACGGAAGTATGCAGACTCAGAGCATTTCACGGTATAAATTTGAATATGCTCATGGTCGAGGTAGGTTTGATGTCTTTTTCTTCACAGATGAAGTTCCATATAAGCTGTTAATTGGAGCCAGAGGCGGGAATTTTGCAATCAACCTTAACGTTGATAGCGTGACTTTTGAAATAAGCACTTACATAGATAAATTTAATCAGTTATGCGAATTTTTAGGTTTGGAATTTAAAGAGGGCAACCCCTTTAGTACTAGTGCTTTTTTTTCGGACTTGAATTCCAATATACCTAATGCAGCTTCCCTTCATAATGTACCTACGCCAAGTGATATAGCTCAGTATATTGATAACGTGTTGGAGGCTGATAAGGTTCATTTTGTTGGTTGGCTGGATAATAACATTCAAGGTAATCAGGTGTCAGAGCAAAACTTGGATAAAACTCGTAGATTACTGGGGGGTGATATTTATACGATCTGTAGGCGTCAAAATATAAGTAGCAGGTGGTCACCTCATGAGCGAGATTCTGTCGCAATAACTACACCTTGTTAGCTAAGTGTTGATTTAAGCTGTAACTAATCTATGTGCTTATTCTATGTGCGACATAATCAATGGATATGGAATAGTCTTTATCGATATCCGTCACGGCATGGTGTCGTAATATATTGATATATATGGATATGTATGGATATTTAACGCCTTGAAATTAATTCAAAACCCTTTGCATGGACTGCATAAATTTTGAGGTTATAGAAGAAGAAATGCCAGCGTGATGAAATTGGTATACACGCCGGATTCAAAATCCGGTTTCGAAAGAAGTGACGGTTCAAGTCCGTCTTGCGGTACCATTATATTAAAGCCCAGTTCTTAATTGAGTTGGGCTTTTTTGTATCCGTTGTTCTTCATAAAATTAACAAGGCTTAACTCCTCTACTATGATTTTCCTCTTGGTGGTGGAGTATGTGACCAGACAAACTCCTTATCCAAGTCATGCTTATGTTTTTTATATAGCTTAAGTTTGTGAGGTGGCTTAGTTAAATCGAATTCCATAGAATTAAATCGGTTCTTTGCAATATTTCTTGATGTGCCAAAGGTGTTCATTTTACGATCAATATAAGCCACGTTAGAATCGTGTTTACTCATTAAATATCTCCAGTAGTTTGTTTATTTACTTACATATAGTCTTTACACTATTGGTGAAAGTAACTTCTAAAGTAGGCAAGTAATGCATGAGTTTGTAGGAAGGTGGCGTATCACCCAGATGGAAGTGTGGTCACAAGATATAGTCAACTTAAAAGAAGAGGGTTATTTTGAGTTTAATGAAGACTACAGTGGTCAGTTTGTCTTCTGTGCCGTTGAAGGTAAAATGGATGTTGTTGCTAATACTAGAATGCCTGAACTAGAGTTTTCGACCCAATTCGAAGGTAAAGGTATTATCTATATTCATAATGGTGATAGCTCAACATTTACTTTTAAACGGATAGAAGAAGCTGCACCTGATAATGTGGTGAGATTTAAGTAAGATTTATGACAAGTTAGTGCAATCCTGACATTAGGTTAAAAACATTTGCCATATATATTCTAATGATTAATTTAAAAATGCACGAAAGAAAGTAAAAACCCTTTTTTCTAATTAAATAATGAGTGCTGCTATCTATAATCAATTGAATCTTTTGAATTTTAATATTATGGTAGGTGAACACAAATATTGAAAGGAGGCAAAAGCATGTGTTTAAACATAGCATTTTCCCTCTTAAATAAGCTGTTGTTAGTTGCCTTTCGAAGTAAGGAGTGAAAATGAGCAAGGATTGGGAATCTGTATTTTCCAGCTGGTCACAAGGGCCTGGTAAAACTGAACAAGAACGAGCAGAAAATGCAGAAAGACAGATAAGACAGGCTATTCAGGCAAGCGACAAGCTAAAGAGTCGTAATATTAGTGTCTTTACACAAGGGTCTTACAGAAACAGAGTTAATGTGCGGCAGGATAGCGATGTAGATGTTGGTGTTGTCTGTTTCGATACGTATTTCCCTGAATACCTTGATGATAATGTCAGAATGGAATTGGCCAAAAACTTTACTCCTGCAACCTATGAATACGAAACTTTTAAAAATGAACTCGAAGAGGCTCTCGTGGCTCGATTTGGCAGAGCTGAAGTTACTCGTGGAAGTAAAGCATTCGATATAAAAGCTAACTCATATCGTATTGAATCAGATGTTGCAGCTTTCTTTGAGCACAGACGATATACGTCTGCCGTGCACTTTCATGAGGGTGTCGAAATGATTCCCGATGACAATCATCCTCCTAGAATCAAGAACTGGCCAGAGCAACATTACCAAAATGGAGTTTCAAAAAATAACTCCACCTCAAGACGGTATAAAAGAGTTGTGCGGATCCTTAAAAAATTGTCCAACGAAATGGCTGGCAATGGTATCCAATCAGCGAAAGACGCGCCTAGCTTTCTTGTTGAATGCTTGGTGTTTAATGCTTCTAATACTTGCTTTGAATATTCAACTTATAAACAAATTGTAAGGGCGGTGCTTGCCGAACTATTTAATAACACACAGTCAATTGAAAAGTGCACTGAATGGGGTGAAGTCAACGAATTAAAGTATCTTTTTCGAGCATCACAGCCGTGGACAAGAGAAAGCGCCCATCAATTTTTAAGCGATGCTTGGGATTATATAGGTTACGAATAATGTTAACGAGACTTCACATTTCATCTTTCATCGGACTTACTATTGCCGTTTGGTTACTGGCTCTATGGTTGCAAGGAATGCCTGTATTAAGTGCCGACTTTATTAAACCATTTGGTACCGTTGTTGGGGTAATAACATTATTTTTAACTCTATTTAATAAATATATGTGGTCTTGGAGGGTCTTTAAAGGCTGGTATGTAAAGCGCCCTGATTTACGAGGAACGTGGAAAGTCGAGTTAAAGAGTAGCTGGGTCAACCCCGAAACTGGAGAGGTTATTGACCCTATATATGGTTACGCAGTTATTAGGCAATCTTTGACATTTCTAAGTGTGAGGCTTATGACGAAAGAATCCCGTTCAGTTTTAGTCGCTCATAGTATAGAGCAGCAAGAAGATGATGATTTATTCAAGCTGGTTGCGGTATATCGAAATGAACCAAAAATTGAATTACAAGGTGTCAGAAATGAAATCCATCATGGTTCTTTCGCTCTGGATATTCATGGCTTTCCTGTGTATGAACTTGAAGGGCATTATTGGACAGATAGAGGGACTAAAGGTGGAATAAAACTGAGCAATAGAGTTGAAAAATTATATGATACATATGATCAGGCACAGCGTGAAATCGGCAACTAACAAGCTACTGTACTAGAAAAATTCACTCGCTTCGCTCCCCAAATCTCGGTGAGTGGGTCGTTAAATTGCAAAATAAATTATCGAGTTAATATGGACGGATTTACATTCACTACTGAAATAGTAAAAGCATTAGCTTGGCCAGTTTCTGCCATTGTTTTAGTGTTTTTGCTAAGAAAACCAATTATTGAACTTGTACCTTTAATGAAAAAATTAAAATATAAGGAGCTTGAACTTGAATTTTCTCAAGAAGTGAAGGCTTTAAAATTGGAAGTCACAGAAAGCTCTGGTGTAGGTAGCCCTACGGTTACAGTATCTCCATCAACTAATTCAAAAGCTTTAGATTTACTCTCTTTTTCGACTAGAGCGGCGATTATGGAAGCTTGGATCGAGGTTGAAACAGCTGCTACAGAAGTAGCTAGTTCTTTCTGGGGACAATCACCTAATGAAACAATGAAAAAGTTCTCTAAGCTTGGTGAATATCTGCATCAGTGTAACGTTATAGATGATAAGCAGTTAATTACCTTTCAACGTTTGCGTCAACTTAGAAATAAGGTGGCACATGTTCGAGCTATCGATTTAAATGAAGAAGATGCTAAATCATTTATAGTTATGGCTGAACATTTAGCAAAACACATTAAAGGTGCGTAATTGCAATTTAACAAGTTGTTGGCTAGTCTATGAATTCGGCGCGCATACAAACCAATTATGTAGCGGGCGTTACCTATACAAAAACAAATCTAAACTCGGCTTTTACATTTAACGCTTAATGTCTGTAGTGTGGTAGGAGTGATTAATTACAATGCTAACTTGATCACTGTACTAATTGGTTAATTATCTACACTAAAGGTAATAGTGAAAACCTTGGCTACCATGGCGTAATAAACAAAGTTACTTTCCCATATTTGGAACATATCAATAGCTTGTTCAATAGGGTATACCCCATGAATGTTTTGAAAAACTCCTGCATCAAAGTCAAAATCTAAATCCTTGGCAAGCTCTGCACAATAACCACTGCCAACATAACAAAAGTCAATGATGTAGCAAAACCGCCAGCCATCACCTTCGTTTTCTAACCGTATTTCTACAGGGTGATAGCCACCATCATCGGCAGAGTAGTTAGGATCACGAAAGTTGATGGTAACGCCATTTTCGTTTTCATAGAGGACTAATAAATCCGCAATATAAAGTGTAAACATTGAGCTAAATGGCAGGGCTAAACCGTCGTGTTTTATACGAATAGTCATAAGTA
Organism: Colwellia sp.; assembly: GCA_016765685.1. Classification (GTDB taxonomy): domain Bacteria; phylum Pseudomonadota; class Gammaproteobacteria; order Enterobacterales; family Alteromonadaceae; genus Colwellia. Next base: position 12,703 of record JAESPR010000083.1, read on the forward strand.
TTTCCTTGGATTGTGATAATTAGGTGTGTTTGAGCAGTTGGGTGGCATTGGTTGCCACTGATTTGTTGGCGGTAAAGGCGGTGATTACCTTATGTTTGATGTCCAGTACATTTGAATATAGGAGTCGTAAGTCTTGTAGTCTTGAATGAAGCAAACCATGTTGGTTTGCCATTAGCTGAAATGCTCCTTGGCTTCATCGTCACTAAACACTCCGAAAATGTTATGATAAAGCTGACGGTTAAAATAAAATTCTAAATCTTTAGCAAAGTGAGGGTGCTTACCGTGGCTGAAATTGCAGTAATCGCACAGGGTAGCAATACGCCACGAGCAATCGACTTGCTTTTCTAACTGAACATCGGTTGGAAGAAAACCACCGGGCTTCTCACTATACTTGGGGTCAGTAAACTTGAGGGTAATGTGACTGACTTTATCAGGTATTTCATACAGGTTATCTTTTCTTGTAGCATGTTGATAAAGGACGTAATTACCATTAACGGGTAGTCGGTGGTATTAAGCTTAATAGTCATAATGATTCCTAGGACTTGGCATGTTTGATGGATGGTTGAATGAGCCCGGACGAACAGACTCATTTTTTGACTTATACCGGGTTGGTAGGTATTACTTCTTAGTACTTTTCTTCTTATTAATTGGCGCAATGGGGACCAATAAATCATCTAGCTCGCCTGCAACAATCGCCTCGATCACTGTTTTAATGGTAGCGACTAATGCCTCAGGCTCACCAACATCGATGGCGTACATATCCTTTTGTAATTCCAAGGCTTTATTAAAGTAACGGATCTCCAAAAAATACTTATTATCGCGTTTGTAGTAGAAAGGTTTTATGTTCTTTGGCACCCGGACTTTTTCACGGATTTTTGTTTCAGGATTAACCTGCCATTTTTCCTTAAAACAAGTGTGAGGTTTACCTTCAATATGGCTCTGTGCCATGGCAAGTTGCTCGTCCATTTTTAATAGAAGCTTTTGTCTGCGTCGTAAAATGGGATTGTCTTTAGTGTTTTCCGGGCACGCGGTTAGGCTCAATTGATTTAAAATTGACATAATTTATTTACCTTTTATGGTTGGTTGGGGTTGTTATTAGCTTCAAGTGGAAGCAGTTGGTGTAGAAAAGAGTGGTGTTGCTGTAAATGGAAATACTGATTGTGTCCTCGGCAAGTTTCCTAGGAAATGCTGCCAAGGTATTTACGCCAAGGCTTTAGCTAAAACGTATATCTCACGTAATAAAACCAATGGACTTGCTTTGTTGCTTCCGGTCGTTTTCAGCCTTTAGAATGTTTAAACGCTCTACGTGAGAAAGTGGCTTCGTCGCTATTTTCTGTCGTCGTGCAATGATTGCAAAATCCCCCGGCGCTAGTAGCGTCAGCTTTTCTAGTTCAGTCTTGATATCATATGGAATATCAGACCCGCCTAGGAGGCGATTGTAGAGTTTTAAAACTTGCGGCGATGCTAAGTGTTGAAATTGAAGCTTAAAGTCAATCCTTCTATTCATGGCGCTATCTAATTTTTCAACAAAGTTGCTAGCACAAAAGAATGGAAAATTGAAAGATTCAATCTGAGTCAGCAATTCATTAACTTGCGTCACTTCCCAACTATTTTGTGCCATTTCTCTCGAGCGTAACAAACTGTCAATTTCATCAAAGAAAAGGATGGCTTCTTTTTCCTCAGCTTCGCAAAACTTTTTAGCTATGTTCTTTTCCGTAGAGCCAACCCACTTATCCAAAATATCACTACATCTTACGGTAATTAATTCTTTGTTAGCCTGCTCAGCAAAGTAATTAACCGCCGCGGTTTTACCTGTTCCCGGTGGCCCAGTTAACAACACACGGATATCACTATTTTTATTAACCGCCTTGGCTATTTGAGCGATGGATTGATTTCCTCCTTGGATATTTAAGAACTTGGTGCAGAACGGCATTTGTGGTTTATAAACAGACTTATGCTCATCAAAACCACAGGCCAATAAAACTTCATCAATTATATCCTTCATTGTTTCTTGAGCTCGGTTACCAATTTGATTAAGCGTTTTACAGACAAATGCGGCATTGGTTATGTGGGCAGGTGCTACATGTTTTGTGTTTGCCAAGGACATCTTAAATTCCTTGGAAAGACGAAGACCTTTAGTTGTTTTGTTGATAACCCTGTTCATAACAAGGCTGCTGGGAGTGTTTATAAGTTTTATGTAGGTCATGCGCCTCAGTATTGCGGGATCGATCATATCCGAGTGGTTTGTAAGCCATATACAAGGAGCTAAATTGGTCTCTAGAACATCAGATAGCGAATTCTTTTGACTCGATTTGGAAGAAAGCGACAGAATATCTTCAGCTTCTTCAATAGAGAACAATGTCTTTTCATCCGATGCAATGATATTTTGTATAAGCCTAAGGTGTTGTAACCTAAGCGCGGAGCCGTCGATGCTATTCCCATAATCATGTTGGCTTTGATTAATATCATCACCTAAGGGTTTTATTGCAATGAGTGATGCTCCGATAGTGTCGGCAAGTAAGCGACTTAGCTGTGTTTTACCTGTGCCACTGTCACCATGAAAAAGTAGGTTGATTCCAATCAATGATTGGTTTACCGCTATAGTTAAAAACTCCACCAAGGCACTTATATCAAGATGGGACATATCCTTAAATGTTAATTCACTTCCGGGTTGTATCTGAACCAAAGGTGCAATCAGTTCGGTGTAACTTTCCACCTTATCACCAATTAAGCCATCAACTATGCCTCTAGGTAACGCTGCCAAATCTAATAAATGAATGATGCAATCTTGAAATAACCCTGTTTCAGATAAGGCCGAGTTAATATTGATAACTTCTGTTTCATCAATGCCTATCATCGAACCAAACAAAGCATTGATATACATATCCGAAGGTAAAACATGTTGGATAAATTCGTTAAGGCCGCCATTAGTGGTCATCACCACCATGAGCTGAATGACTTTCCATGCATTTGTAGGTAGCTCTAATCCATTGGTCAGCACCCGGCAATTATGTTGTAAATCGGTATTGTTGTCCTTGGTTAGCCTTTTATGGAAGTGCACCGTGAGCCGTTCGAACTCTTCCTTCGCTTCATTAGATAACTTTATCTTCATGCTTTTACCACAAATCGACTTGATCATATTGCCCTTAATATTCATTAAGTCACATGGGTCAAGATAGTCTGAAGTCATCGCTCGATAGGCAAATTCTGTGGCAAGAGATTGAAACATGCTTGTAGGTAATAACTCAGCGTATTTTCGCGCCATAGCGCCCCCTATTATCTAAATAGGGGCACAATAACCTTAATAAGTATTGATACATGATTGATACCTTTGGTTGTTTTATATAAAGGTATCAGGATGTTATGTGGATTGTTATAGCAAAAATGGTCGGCTGTAAACGACGAGAGTTTTAGTTTTTAGGTGTTATCTTTGTCTAATGAGAAACCTAAAATTATTTCAGCTAAGTCATCCTCTTCACTATAAAAATAGGCCGTAGGTATATTTAGCACCGTAGAGATACTTTTTACCATGGTGAAATCAGGTGCATGGGTACCTTTTTCATATTGGTTCATTCTAGCACTGGCTGAGCTTTCGTCTATCCCGGCTTTAATACCAAGGCTTTCTTGCGTAAGTTTAGCCGCTTTCCGGGCTTCCTTTAGTCGTTTTGGAAACGGTGTGTTGTTTTTGTTTGTCATCTTCGTAACTGCATCAATTTAAATACCTAAGGTATTCTTAGGTTTTTTGTTGACACATTTACTAAGAATTACTTAGTATTGTGTTTTGCTAAGTATATCTTAGTTTTCGTGCTCTTCGCGAATTCACACTAAACAACAGGGAGTTACTGTGGCGACGTATAAAATTATTTTCAAAGGCGAGATCTGTGAGAACTCTGACAGAGATAAAATAGAATTAGTCCTAGCTAAATTCTTTAAGATACCAGTGGCAAAAGCAAACAAGTTATTTAATGGCAATGCGTATGCGTTAAAGAAGGGCATCGATGTGGATGACGCGATTGCTATGCAGCAAAAGCTATTAGGTATTGGAGTAATTACGAGACTTATTAAAGAAGAGACGCTTGCCAGCGATATCACTTATCAAACACCTGCGCCTGAATTACCAGAAACTAACTCTATTGCTCCCAGTGTATTAGTGAAATCTACGTTAATTGATAAACTAACCACGCTATCAAACCGTTGTTTAACATGGGGTAAAACACCTAAAGCTAAAAAAATAGGCTATGTCTTTGCCTGTATTGGTATTATTTCCATGTTCTCCAAAAACTACTTCGTTGATTGTAATAGTGGAACGACAAAATCAGCACTTACAAAATTAATTGTTAAAACTGTGTCAGCAGCAACTCAGCTTGCAGATGACCAGTTTGATACAGAGCTGAGTGGGATTATGGAATTAAAGTTTAACGAAAACCAGTCAACGTACACTTGTAAAGCGAGAGTAGTCTTAACCGATATTGCTGGCAATGTGGAAACTAATGATGTGGTATACCAAGTTATTAAGAGAGGCTTTTCTAAACCACAAGTTAAGATCCCTTAAACCAGATTTTTATGTCCTTATTCTCTCTAATAACAGTGGTATATATACTAAACAGAGTTGAGAGTCTCAACTCTGTTCTACGCTATTATGGGGGTATATAGGCAAATCAATGGATAACATAATCTATAAATACAATTTCTTAAGCTTAGCTTTGTAATGCTTCATTCTTCTGCTAGGGATGTTATTAAATGGATTCATAACAGCCATTTTTTTAGTCTGTTTCAACCAAAGAGTTTGAATACTTTCTAATTCAATGACAGGAATCAGGTAAGGCTTTAATGCTTTCCTATACTTTGCTCTTTCGTATTTGGAATGCTTTCTCATAAAAGGGGTTAAGCCCATAGCTTGAATAGCCATTGTTGCGTATCGGCAAAACACTCCAGACTCAATAATTTGCTGGAAGTCATAGGATTTTAAATAATCAAATTTATTAAGATAACCATGTTCATTAATGAAATGTTCAAATGACATGTTCATTTTACCTAACCTTACTTCAGCCCTAGTTGATTCATTTGGGCGTTTGGCAATATTTCTATTAACGACTTTTGCCTTTCTATCATACACAGCAATTTCCATTACTCTATTTTTTGGTTGGAAGTAAATTAATTCCAAATCACCATCAGAGCTGAAGTACAGCCCAGCTTTGCGTGCCATCAACTTATCAAATAGTAAGTTGCGTAAATGTATTTCACTACCTATCGCAATATGAGCACTGCTTATCATTATGTTAGGCCAGTATTCTTTGTATAGTTTGATAGTTAGTATTTTCTCAAGAAAAAGGCGTGCAAAGTACCATCTGCCTTTACTATAAGGGTGTCCCTTAAATTCGAATGAAATGTAAGCTCCTAATGAACCACCTACCGGTATTTTGTAAGCACTAAGATCAGCCGTATTGGATTTATATAATGAAAGGTAACGCAGGGAGATGCCATCCTTGAGCAACATTCCCTGTTTTGTCATCCTGAATCGTACCCTAACGATTTAACTTTATCCTTAAAGCGTCCTATAAAAAGGTATCCTACCTAGTGTTGTTCCAACAATTATAAGCTTAGCGCATAAGCATACTTTTGCAAAAACTATTGCCTGTTTTTTGCGTTAATATTCCAAGGCAATAGTGCCTCAATATCTTCAACCGTTTTTGCTTGCGGTAGCAAGGTGAAAATGGTTTTTAAATAGGCTGATGGCTCAAGGTCATTTGCTTTAGCCGTTTCAACTAAACTGTATAAATTAGCACTGGCGTTTGCGCCTTCTGCCGTTGCCGCAAACAGCCAGTTTTTCCTGCCGATTACAAAGGGTCTAATACAGTTTTCTGCCATGTTATTATCCATCGGCCACGCACCATTGTCCGTATATCGGATAAGTTTAGGCCACTGGTTGTTTAAATAGGTCAGTGCTTTGCGCAATTTAGCTGATTTTACCGGGTGCTTTAACGACTTATCGAGCCATTTTTTAAGTGTTGCCAAGACCGGAAGCGCTTCTTGTTGCCGACTTATTGTTTTTTTGTCACTAGGGGCGGTTTTTATTTGTGCTTCAATGCGAAATAATTTTTGTATATAGCTAAGCGCTTGCTCTGGTTTACCTGAGGCTCCTTTAGGCTGTGCATCACTGGCTTCTTTAAAGTAACGTCTGGCATGCGCCCAACATCCTAAGTGCGTTAAACCTTTGGTTTTGGTTACGTTGTCGTAAACACCATAACCGTCAGTCATTAACGCGCCGTTAAAATCGTCAAGCAAGTCATACGCAACACGTGCTTCTCGTGTTGGGCTGTAGTGAAATAACACC
>JAESPR010000022.1 GCA_016765685.1 Colwellia sp.
CAAGCAAAAAAAATGCATCTATAAAAATAGATGCATAAAAACATGAAGTTTTGCTGAAAAGGGCGGGAATAACATTTGCTGTTATTTATTCGCCACGTTTTAGCAAACAAAAAAAATGCATCTATAAAAATAGATGCATAAAAACATGAAACACTAAGGGAATAACATTACTGTTAAGTAAGAGGACAGTTTTGCAACTAAGTTCAATTTATTTCAAAAATTATATAAATACTACAAAAATCATCGTTAATAATGCCAAAGAGTGAAAAATTCTGGCATTATTGCAGTTACGCCTTTACTCATTTTTATATTTTCTATGCTTATCGTTAAAACTATTTGTATAACCCTATTCATCACCCTGTTGCTGTCTAGCTGTGCAACACCGCCGCCCAAAAATCCTGAAAACATTTGTGATATTTTTCGCGAACATCGAGATTGGTATTTTGCAGCTAAGGATGCTAGAGAACGTTGGGGAGTACCAATTCATATACCAATGAGCATGATGTATCAAGAAAGTTCATTTAAGCATGATGCTATACCGCCGAGGGATTATTTGTTGGGTTTCATCCCTTGGGGTCGAATCAGTAGTGCTTATGGCTATTCACAGGCTAAAACGATGACTTGGGGTGATTATGTTCGAGAAACCGGTAATTCAGGTGCCGATCGTGATGATTTTGATGATGCTATTGATTTTATGGGCTGGTTTATATTTAAAACGCAAAAAATCAATGGCGTTTCAAAGTGGGACGCTTACAACCAGTACTTAAACTATCACGAAGGTTGGGGCGGATTTAAGCGTAAAAGTTATAAAAAGAAAGCATGGTTAGTGAAAGTCGCTAGAAAAGTAGATAATAGAGCTCGCCGCTATTCATCGCAATTAAAAAGTTGTGAAGACGATTTAAGCCATGGTTGGTTATGGCGGTTGTTCTTTGGTTAATTATTAGTGCCGGTGAGGTTGCAACCTTACCATTAAAGTTAATCGTCAGCCTGACCTATATTTATACTCAAAAATTGTACTCAAAAATCTTGCCACTTTGTTATTTTTATTAGTAAAAAACGTTCAAACCTTGTCTTCTCTAGCTTGTAGCTTTTGCAACATTTTTAGTGAAAAAAAAGATGATTTTTTTATTAAAAAACTATTGAAATAGTTAAAAGCTGTTGCAAATAGGCTTTGACATTGTTATCCACAGAAATTGTGGAAAGCTATTTTCATTATTCTGCTTGTGGATAACAATGTGATTAACTTTCTTTATGAGGAATTTAGAGGCTTATTATTCTTCAATCTGTTCACTAATAAAATACTGAGGCATCACCCGTACCGTTTTTATTCGATTCTCTGAAACGTCTACTATCTCTATCGGGTAGCCTGCAATTCGTACGCTAAGGTTACTTTGTGGAATGTCTTCTAAATGTTCGATAATTAAACCATTAAGGGTTTTCGGACCATCTGTTGGTAACTGCCACGTCATTTCTTTATTAACATCACGAATACTGGCACTACCATCGACTAAATAACTGCCATCAGGTTGTGCCTTTATTTCGTCGCTTGGGGTGGGTGTTTGTGTTGTGGTGAAGTCACCTACAATTTCTTCTAGAATATCTTCTAAGGTCACTAAACCTTGAATATCACCATATTCATCAACAACTAAACCCAATCGTTCTTTGGCATGTTGAAATTTTAAGAGTTGAATATTAAGTGCTGTTCCTTCAGGAATAAAATACAATTCACGCACAGCACGCAATAGTGTCGCTTTAGTAAACTGTTTTTTTGATAACAGTTTTAATGCATCGCGGGCATGAATATAACCCACCACATCGTCAATGTTGTCACGATATAATAAAACGCGGGTATGATTTGCTTGCGTCAGTTGTTTTTGAATTTTTTTCCAATCGTCATTAACATCAATACCTACCAATTCGCTTCTTGGTATCATAATGTCGTCAACAGTCACCTTTTCTAAATCTAATATGCTCATTAACATACTTTGATCTCGTTCATGCAATAGCGCGCCTGACTCATTTACTACGGTACGTAACTCTTCACTGCTCAAGCTATGTTGCTCTCGTTGCACGGAGCTAATACCTAACAACATTAATATACCATTGGTGATCCAGTTGACCGCTATAACAAAAGGCAGCAGTATTTTTAGCAATAAAGATAATATAATAGAGCTAGGAAAAGCGACCTTCTCAGGATATAACGCAGCGAGTGTTTTTGGGGTCACTTCGGCAAAAATTAATATCACTAAGGTCAACGCAATGGTGGCAATAAGTATACCAACATCATCAGAAATACCGAATTCGCTAGATAAACGTAAGGCAATTATTGTTGCGATAGAAGCTGCCGCAATATTGACTAAGTTATTGCCAATGAGGATCAAACCAATAAGTCGGTCAGGCCGTTTTAGCAGCTTGCTAACCCGTTTTGCTCCTTTGTGTTTTTCTTTTTCAAGGTGTCTTAATCGGTAGCGATTTAATGACATCATGCCCGTTTCAGAGCCCGAAAAATAAGCTGAAATAAGTATCAGTATGCCAAGTATAATAAATAGCATCTGAGTAGATATGTTATCCAAAAAAGGGATCCTTTCGTTGTATTAGCAGGTTAAGTTTTACGTTAAGCCATATATTAAACATAGCGCTAAGATAGCAGAAACTCTTGAACGAATCGACTACCAAAATATGACAAGGTTAATAAGGTGCTAGCGGTGATAGTGAGCACTAAAACTCGGTGACCGCGCCAGCCTTGCAGGTAATGTCCAAGCAAAATAACAAGGTAAATAAACAAAGCAATTAAAGACAAAACGGTTTTGTGAATGTTTTCTCTAGCAAAAAAGCCCTCTAAAAAAGCGAGACCAATCAATTCACTAGCAAATAAACATAATGTACCAACAGCTAAAATAGTAAACAGCTGTTTTTCAACCTGCATTAACGGCGGTAAATGTACTACTGCGGTTAAATTTTTATTTTTTAATTTTAGATTAATATACGATACTTGAAAAGCATATAAAGTAGCGATGATCAGTACACAATAAGCAATTAAAGCAAGGCTTATATGACTTATTAAAATGACTTTATCTGCCACTAATGGTATTGATTCAGACTGAGGAATAAAGATGATAATTAGCTGCCATATACCAGCAAAACCATAAATAACGGGCAGCAATAAATTAACTTTAACTCGTAGTGCCACCACTGAAATTGCTATGGTGATAATTAAACTGACTAAAGAAATCACATTAGGCAAACTAAAATTAATACCGTCGTGGCTAAAAAGTAACTGTGCGTCGTTAAATAAGTGAATAACTATCGCTATGCTAGCAAATAATAATACCCGTTTAAGGTTGGGGCCGTTAGGGTGAAATAAGCGTGATACAATTGCCATAGTGGCAAGCATGTAAGCAATAAATGCCATGCTAGATCCAATAACCAAAAAATCCACTAAAGTTAAACTCCTAAAAACGAGACATGCAATTTTTATTGATTCTATCAGATAAAGTGTCAACTACCATGACAAATACATAAATTAAACTACTAATCCTTGTCATGGTTTAATGACCAAAAACTTGATTAATGTCCGTTCCCCATTTCATTTTTAAAAAACACTGTCATAAAGCAACGTGCCTATGTAGTTGGTTCAGGTAAAGGGCACAAAATAAGTATTGGTTATGTGGTAGGTCGATACGAGTGAAGCGAGGCTCGACAATGACCATATCACAGGTATAATAGCCGCATTAATTTTTCGCAACTTTTCGCAACTTCTCGCAATTTTTAGCAAGGAAAAGCGTTATTAGAGACATTCATGTTTGAAAATCTTTCCGATCGATTAGGCAAAACCCTTAAAAACATCAGCGGCCGTGGTCGTTTAACTGAAGACAATATTAAAGATACTCTGCGTGAAGTGCGCATGGCGTTACTTGAAGCCGATGTTGCGCTACCGGTAATTCGTGAATTTGTCGGTAAAGTTAAAGAGCAAGCACTTGGTGTCGATGTTTCTAAAAGCCTAACGCCTGGGCAAGTGTTCGTGAAAATTGTTCAAAAAGAACTAGAACTTGCTATGGGTGGCATTAATGAAAACCTTGATTTAAAAGCGGCGCCACCGGCAAACGTTTTAATGGCAGGTTTGCAAGGTGCGGGTAAAACTACCTCGGTTGCAAAGCTGGCGAAGTTTTTAACTGAACGTGAAAAGAAAAAAGTATTAGTGGTTAGTGCTGATGTGTATCGCCCTGCGGCTATCAAACAGCTTGAAACACTTGCGACTGAAATAAACGTCGGTTTTTTTCCAAGTGATATTACCCAAAAACCTATTGATATTGCTAATGCGGCGATAGATCACGCCAAGAAAAACTTTTTTGATGTCGTTATCGTTGATACGGCCGGTCGATTACATATTGACGAAAACATGATGGGGGAAATTAAAGACCTACATGCGGCAATTAATCCGATTGAAACATTATTCACTGTTGATGCGATGACCGGTCAAGATGCCGCTAATACGGCGAAAGCGTTTAATGATGCCTTACCATTAACAGGGATAATTTTAACGAAAACCGACGGTGATGCCCGTGGTGGTGCAGCGTTGTCTATTCGCCATATTACCGGTAAACCGATTAAGTTTATGGGTGTTGGCGAAAAAATTGAAGCGTTAGAGCCGTTTCACCCTGACCGAATAGCTTCACGTATATTAGGTATGGGCGATGTTTTATCGCTGGTTGAAGAAATTGAACAGAAAGTTGACCGTAAGCAGGCTGAAAAATTAGCGAAGAAGGTTAAAAGCGGTAAAGGTTTTAGTTTAGAAGATTTTCGTGACCAACTGGTGCAAATGAAAAGCATGGGCGGCATGATGGGTTTGATGGATAAATTACCGGGCATGGGTAATATGTCGGGTAAAATTAAAGATCAAATGGATGACAAACTAACAGGCCGTATGGAAGCTATCATTAATTCGATGACGCCCGGTGAACGTGAACGCCCCGATATAATTAAAGGCTCACGTAAACGCCGTATTGCGGCGGGTTCGGGTACGCAAATTCAAGACGTAAACAAGTTACTTAAACAATTTACCCAAATGCAAAAAATGATGAAAAAAATGTCAGGCAAAGGTGGCATGAAAAAAATGATGAGAAGCATGCAGGGCATGATGCCGCCAGGCGGAATGGGCGGCGGTGGTATGTTTGGTCGTTAGTTTCCCCTTTAACATATTGTCTATGTCTATGTAGCTGATGCAGGCTAAACATGCACTCTTTAAAATGCTTACTGTTTTCAGTAAGCATTTTTTTATCTGCTATATTTAAGTAATACCAACGTTATTGTCTATGAAATGGTCACTTTAGGTTGTTAATAATGGCTTGTTTGTCATGGTTTTTAATACCTATGTTTCATTATAAAAAGAGAATTTAATGTACTTTGTGTTGATTTTATTAAACAAAGTTGTTTTTTGATAAAAAAGGCTAGGTTATTAATAAGTCATTAAGAAGGAATTTATACTTAATTTATAAACCGATAAATTGAAAATATATGAAAAAATCATCTTGGTTTATTTTTACTTTTTTGTTTTTAATTTTTGTCAGTAGCTCTGCTTGGATTGCTCTTGAACACATAAAAAAAGAATCGCTAAAAACAATTAAAAATTCACTGCAAACGGTTACGTTGACCACCCATGAAGCATTATATATTTGGATAAAAAACCGCCAACAACAAATAATTGAAATAGCACAAGACGAAGCATTAATATCTTTAACACAGCAATTATTACAAATTAACAACGATAAGTTAAAGACAAGTGATTTAGCTGATTCTCCACTGAGTCAATTACGTGTTTTCATGAAGAAAAAAATGAAAATTCATCAAGATATTGGTTTTTTCATTATTTCAATGAATAAGAAAAATATTGCCTCAATGCGAGATAATAACCTTCATGAAACCAATGTGATCTTTAAAAAACGGCCAGTGTTTTTTAAACGTATGATCAAAGGGGAAACGTTATTTGTACCACCCATTAATTCAGATATACCGATAAAAACAAAAAATGGCACCTATGTAGAAAACTTACCGACCATTTTCATCGGCTCACCTATCTATGATGAAAATCAAAAAATCATTGCTCTGTTAACACTGCGAATTGACCCTAGTTATGATTTTACACGAGTAACTCAGTTGGGGCGTATTGGTGCTAGTGGTGAAACGTATGCCTTTGATAAAAAGGGCATGCTGATTACTAATAGCCGCTTTGAACAACAATTACGACAAATAGGCTTAGTTGCAGCACAAGAAACCTCAATATTATCAATTCGTATTGCCGACCCCGGTGGCAATATGCTCGACGGTTATACTCCGAAAGTAACAAGAAACCAATTACCACTGACCGTTATGGCTAAAAGTGCGGTTGCAGGCGAAAATAGCGCTAATGTAGAAGGTTATCGTGATTATCGAGGAGTGCCTGTTTTTGGTAGTTGGATTTGGGACAGCTCGCTTGGTTTTGGTCTGGCTACCGAAATAGATGTTGAAGAAGCACTAGTACCTAATTATAAAACACGCAATGTTCTTATCTTAGCTGTTTTCTCAATTGCCTTAGTATCAATAGTTGGTTTTGTTATTTGGACCAGAATTGAACGACAAGCCAATGATGCCCTTGAAAAAGCATTTTCAAAACTAGAAAAAATTGTTGAAGAACGAACCAAAGAACTGCAAGCGCTTTCTTATCAAGATGGTTTAACTAAGATCTCAAATCGGCGCATGTTTGATCAATCACTAGACCGTGAATGGCATCGAGCCATGCGATATGAAGAAAATTTATCTCTAATCATGATCGATATTGATTTCTTTAAAGCCTACAATGACAATTATGGGCATGTACAAGGTGATGCATGTTTAACTCAAGTCGCTCAAATTATTGCAAAAGCCAGCAAGCGCACAACGGATACTATTGCACGTTATGGTGGTGAAGAGTTTGTTATGCTTTTACCTAACAGCTCTTTAGCACAAGCAAACATTTTGGCTGAACAATGCCGTCAAGAGGTAATAGCGCAAAATATAGCGCATGATTTTACTCAGGTTGAACACCTTAAATGCGTGTCTATTAGTTTGGGCGTTTGCTCAATGGTACCTTTAGTCAATAACTCGCCTCCCATGCTGGTACAACAAGCCGATCAACAGCTTTATTTAGCTAAGAATAATGGCCGTAACCGAGTAGAGTAAAACTTTATCGATACCCGTGAAAAATTATCAACAAAAAAGTGCGGTTTTTATTATTGAGACAAACACTTCTTGCAATTTTTCCTTAAAAGCGTAGAATACGCGAGCTTTTCTGTCGCTTGGCGATGGAAGTGTCTGGAAAAATCCGTTTTAACACTAAAATATAAAGAGGACGATATGGTTACCATTCGTTTAGCTCGTGGTGGCGCTAAAAAGCGTCCATTCTATCAGGTTGTTGTTGCAGATAGCCGTAACTCTCGCGATGGTCGTTTCATCGAGAAAGTTGGTTTCTTCAACCCAACAGCACAAGGTCAAGCTGAGAAATTACGCTTAGACCTAGAC
>JAESPR010000002.1 GCA_016765685.1 Colwellia sp.
AAAAAGAAAGCATGGTAACAACGGAATGTTGTCGCCAATAGATTTTGAAGACCAACAAAAATTGAAGGCTCAAGGCGTCTAGTAAACTGGGGGCTATTCAACTATCCCAGCCCTTGCACATACACCTACGGCTAAACTTGTCGGAACTGCTGAATTGTATTTATGGGATTTTGTTGGTTTCGCTTTTAAAATTCTTGAAGCACCCGGATTATTTGAAGCCTTTTGGGATGGTGTGCAAATTTATGCCTTAGCCATTATTTTTGGACTTCTAACGATGATCGTTTACGGCGGCTTGCTACTTTATTTTATGTTCATCGTAGGCCGTTCTTTGTTGTATTTACAGCTTTCAGTCGCTTTTGCACCATTGATTGTAGCTTCTTTAGCGTTTGAACAAACACGTGGAACTTTCAAGGCTGGCATTAGGATGATTGTTAACGCTGGTTTGACAATGGTTGCTGCTGGCTTTGCCATGGGCATTACATTTAGAATCTTAAGCGGTACTCAAGAAATGATAGCTTGCTTTTCGCGGGAAACCAGAGGGAATGCTTGCGTTCAAGAAACACAAAGTCTTGCTAATGCAATGGGCGTTGATAATGCAATTTTTGCCGATGCTTTAAGTAGTTTCGAAGTCTTTTCACTCCTAACTATTCTGGGTGCTTTTTGTTGGATGGTTCATTGGGCGGCTGTTAAGTTTATTTCACAAATTACTGAAACACCCGATGATTCAGGACCACTTGCGGCCTTTGCTGGTGCGACAACTGGCATGATCAGTATGGGGGCAAGTAAAGGGCTTTCTGCTTTAACTGAAGGAGGAAAAGCTGGCTTAGGAGGTGCTACTTCTGCGTCAAAATTTAGTGGAAAATTAGGGGCTGCCGCAGGGTTAGGCCTTAAGGATCGCATGCAGAAATAATCACTTTTTATAATAAGGAAATCGAATTATGAAAAAAACTTTTTTAAATTATACATTGCTTATCGTTGCTTTTACTCTTGGTGCAAAAGTTCTCTTCGATGGCAATTTCATGGGACTATTTCTTATTGGTACATCCTTAATCAGCACCCTCATCTTAAGGAGAGTAAAACATGATAATTCCAAAAATGAGGTTCAATCATGAGATTCCTAACTTCATTAATTGGCTTACTCTTTATCATTTCAATTATAGCTAACTTCTTTTCAAACTACCCTTTCTTGCCTTGGGTTATGGGGGCTACTTTCATAGCCTATTTTCTTTTCAAAATGCGAAAAGGAATGGCTGAAAATAAATCAAGCGATGAAGAATGAAGTATTGAATGATCAAGTGAGGTGATCAAAATCCACTAGGGGGTACAATTGGGTCGTAGATTAAAACTTAATAAACTAAGGGGCGCTGCCCCTCGCGCCTGAAAAGTTGCGGCCACCCCATTTTCGCTACGCTACAAACGGGTCCCCTGAGCCTCACTTGTCACTTGCACCCCCGTACTTCGCCAGTAAGGCAGGGTTACAGGATTAAGGCTACGCCTAACCTGTAACCGCCATTTCAATTGAAACGATTTCAGCTCCACAATTCTGAGGGTCAGCCTGAATAACTTCAAGCAAAGTTGGTGTAGGCACACTTTCTCCGTCTTCAATCATGCCATTGATGTGCAGGGCTAAAGCTTCTTTCGCCATCCTTAGAGCATCATCAAGGTCAAGCCCAGCCGTTACACAGCCGGGAAAATCTGGAAAATCTATCCCGTAATCGCTTGTGGCATCTTTGCGTAACACCCCAAAATACATTGCCATCATTACCAGTCCTTATCCTCATTGATTTTTAACACTAGACCACTTTTTAATACCTAAGTTTTCGATTAGGGGGTGGCAAATGATCGCACGATTTTTAACCCTTTGATATTTAATCATAATTTTTACCAAAGGGGGTGGTGTTGGGTCGTAGTCGTTATCTCCAATAACTCAAAGCCTCTAAACACTTTGTTTTAAAGCTCTCGTACCAACAGCCTAACAGTCTTCCTGAACCGTCACCTGAAGACAAATAATGGCCTAGCCATTGCCGCAAAGCGTGTGAGCTGAAAGCGAACTTGCTTGAGGATGCCGTCGCCGTGCGCCCTAGGGCGCTTATACGGCGTCGAGAGTCGTCACCCTCTTGGGTGATGGCATAAACAATCTACACCGTTGCCTGAAACTCAAGTATTGGTCTTATATCAGCACAAACAATATACTCGGCATCACAACCAAAAATCTTTCTACATATTTGAGATAATTCTAAGTTACGCTCAATAATGCCCTTAAGCATTTTGCTGTTTACGAAAAGTTGCACTTTGTTTTCTCGAATTTCCCCAAAGGCAAAATTTGCTTGAAATGGCACAAGCGCAGAAACAGATTCACAGAATTTTTCTTTGGCTTCCTTAGACCTGACAACTTGAGATGGGGCCATGGTATATTTTTCTTTTTGTTGCAGGTCGCCATTTTGAGAATTATGCATGTCATAAATTTCCGGACATTTTTTCTTTAGCTCATTCTTAAAAAACCTGATCGTGTTTGGAACTAGATTTGTTTCAGCATACTGCTTACTTGCCAACGGCATTTGTTCTTCAATAACCCTAAGCAGTGTCTCTGATGAAGCACCCTTATCCAACATGCCTTGAATATCATTTACCTGATTACGAATGTTTAACTTCGCCGTAGCCTTCGGAAAATATAGCGTTCTGTAAGCCATAAAAGTGGACACAATATTCAAAACGACTTCATCGACCTCTGGTACGAGTTCCTTAGTCTTAGTTTTAGAATCTTTTCTAATAGATTCTAAACTAAAGGGACCGCTGTCAGCTGGGTCGACAGCCTTGAAGTTGTTGGTATTTTCTGCTTTTGTTGAATTTGCTGACTTAACAGCGCTGTCGAGTGACTTAACAGCGCTGTTAACTGTGCCTTCTTGCTTATCCTCCTGAATGATTTTGATCCCAACATTTTGCCAACGATCATATTCAGGAGGAAGGGAACCATCGTGTACAATTTTATAAAAGTTCGCACCTTGCCCACCGTTAATATTCTCTCTTTTTTCCATGTGTCCACACTTTACAAGTTTTGTAATACTCGCACTTACGGTACCTCGGCTTTTGCCCGCCAAGGTACCTATGTCTTCTTGTCGAATAAATAACCAGCCGTCACGTGCCTGCATTAAATCGCTGAAACAACTTGTAATGCTCTGACCTGCCCCCACCAAGTGGTCCACTTCCTATGTTAGGATCCGGCCACGATTGCCGTCCTGCTGTGGCGGCTGGAGCGTAGCGTAAGCCAGAACAGCAGGACGGGGCAAGATTGTTTTTGGTGCGGG
>JAESPR010000084.1 GCA_016765685.1 Colwellia sp.
CAGTACTTTCTAAGCTGCCTGTGCGGCAGTGAACAAGGTTCATCACGTTGGTTATTTCCCTGAAATTTTCTAAGCTGCCTGTGCGGCAGTGAACCGAGTGCTTCATGCGTCATCGCCATTATAATTTTTCTAAGCTGCCTGTGCGGCAGTGAACGACGGCAGATACCGCAACTAGTTTTTTTGTATTTTCTAAGCTGCCTGTGCGGCAGTGAACTTTAGCCATTGTAGAGTTGTTTTTTACGGTGGTTTCTAAGCTGCCTGTGCGGCAGTGAACATTAACCCTTACAACCTGCTTGCTATGTTATCTTTCTAAGCTGCCTGTGCGGCAGTGAACAGAGCAAATAACGACAGACGACGGCTCATTATTTTCTAAGCTGCCTGTGCGGCAGTGAACAAATAAAGCCGCATTGACCCCTTAACATGGCATTTCTAAGCTGCCTGTGCGGCAGTGAACATCCCAGTAATGTTTCAGATTGTTTTGTTGAATTTCTAAGCTGCCTGTGCGGCAGTGAACAAAAATTAGTGAGCTTAAATGGTGCCTCAAGTTTTCTAAGCTGCCTGTGCGGCAGTGAACATGATATAGCTAGTTATATTAAACACCAGCTATTTCTAAGCTGCCTGTGCGGCAGTGAACTAAAACCACAAAACATATTAATTAATGAACATTTTCTAAGCTGCCTGTGCGGCAGTGAACCAAGCTTGATGCTATCGACGGCAGGGTTGGAATTTCTAAGCTGCCTGTGCGGCAGTGAACACACCATGTTGATTGTTATGTCTGACAAATCATTTCTAAGCTGCCTGTGCGGCAGTGAACCATTACCTCAATCACTTACCATTAACTGCAAATTTCTAAGCTGCCTGTGCGGCAGTGAACTTAGTGGTATAGAAACCAACAAACGGCTTGTTTTTCTAAGCTGCCTGTGCGGCAGTGAACTAAAAAGCATTCCAAACCGGCACCATCATATTTTTCTAAGCTGCCTGTGCGGCAGTGAACTCCATGATGGGAAAGAAACATACTCTACATTATTTCTAAGCTGCCTGTGCGGCAGTGAACTCTTACTCATGTCGCAACATGAAAATATTTTATTTCTAAGCTGCCTGTGCGGCAGTGAACCTTTTGTGAGTCAAACCACTTACAAGGGTGGATTTCTAAGCTGCCTGTGCGGCAGTGAACTTCGACATATAGTTATGCCATCTAACCAATATTTTCTAAGCTGCCTGTGCGGCAGTGAACAACCCACAACAGTTGCAGGAGAATAAGCGTAATTTCTAAGCTGCCTGTGCGGCAGTGAACCAGGAGGATTACCGGCAGGTGGATCACTAGGATTTCTAAGCTGCCTGTGCGGCAGTGAACACTGTTCTTGCAGTACATCTGCGTCAACATTTTTTCTAAGCTGCCTGTGCGGCAGTGAACAATAGAATATCAGCAAAAAAATAAGTTACAACAATAAGCTATGATCATTTAGGCTTTTTACCTTAAATTTTTAGCTTGTTTGTAACTCACTAAAATTTAATCAATTTTTTAAAGAGCAATTTTTTAGGTTTTTATCGCCTAAAAACAATTTTCATTAATGTAACAACCGATTGTTGAGTGCTTTTTCTATACTTTGCTTTTGATGAAGTACTAATAATATGTCAACACGCTTGTCTAGTATCCTATAAACAAGTCGAAAAGACTTAGTCAGTATTTCTAAACACTCTTTATCACTTGAATTTAATTCTAAGGGTAAATGGCCTAACAATGGTTCAGAAGATAATGAGGCTATGGCAAGATCAATTTCTTCTAATAATTTATTAGCAACGAAATCGTTAGCAGTGATGATGTAATGCTGATAAATACTTTCAATATCAGCTTGGGCTGCTGGAGCTAATTCAACACAATATGTGGTCATATTACAGACCTCGGCGTTTTCGCAGCTCTTTCATAAAACCTTTGGCATTCACTGTACCCTGCTGTGCGATACTGTTTTCACTTTGTGCAATCATTTTTAACATAGCAAGTGTATTTTGCGTTTGCTCATACTCTGCTACCGATTGCACCACCATAACGGCTTCACCATTTTGAGTGATAATGTATGCTTCACCATCATCTTTTAGTTCGGAGGCTATTTTGGCGGCATTGGCTTTTAAGTAACTAATCGGTTTGATATGAGTTGCTAGTGACATAATAATAGCCCTTTAAATAAACTTAATTAAGCCTAAATATAAACCATATTTGGTTTTTGTTAAAGTGTTAATAACTTTTTAAAAATTGTGCATAGCGTTACTTTAATGTACCCAATCTTCTAACTGTAATCCCTTAACACGCTTAAACTCTCTGGTATTGTTGGTCACCAAAATACAGTTTTGCGAAATAGCATGGCCTGCTATAGCGGTATCATTAGCACTAATTGGCATACCTTTATCAGCTAATTCCTTTTTAATTTTTGCAGAACAATCAACGGCGGTAACATCCCAAGGTAAAATAGCGTCTAAACATTTTAAAAACTGATTAACTAATACCGTATGCTTAGGTGATGCTTTTTTACCAATGCAACCATAACGCATCTCTGCATAAGTGATTGCAGAGATAACAATGCTATTATTTTCTGAAACTTGCTCTAATTTTTGGATTACAGAAACAGGCTGCTCTCGCATGATAAAACTGCAGATGCAGGTATCTAGCATATACACTTTTTGCTTTTTTTTAGGCATGACTAAAACGCCACTCTGCCATCGTCATTAATTATTTCATCACGATCACAAAGAAAGTCATCATCGGCACTTTCAAAATTAAGCAATGAACGCCAACTAGGACGAGTAGGACGTAAAATAATAGTATCGCCCTCTTTTACAATTTCTAGTTCGCTCAAACCATTAAACTCCATATCCTTTGGCAAGCGTATCGCCTGATTTTTGCCATTTTTAAAAATTGAAACTGTACGCATTTCATTCCCCTTAAAATCAACCTATGCTAAACCTATGCCTATTACTTTAGTGTAGATAAAATAGAGACCTATGTAAAGCATAGGTTTATTGGCGGTTATACAAACCAAAAGTTTAAAACCAAGGGACTGTGGCTTGTTCTTTACTTAAACCATAACAGTTAAAGTCACCTGTACTCGCTTCTTTTACTTTCACCTGCTCAATGAACAAACGAAACTGTTCATTTTTTGAAAGACTTTTAACATTAATAAAAGGTAACTCACTTTCTTCATCATTAAAGCTGGCAAAATACTGCAATGCTTGCTCAAAGGTCTCACCCTTTCGCTTTGCTCTGCGCCTAGCTAACCTAGATAAATTAGTTTTAAACTGCTTACGTTTAACACAAACAGATTCACTGACATTATCAGGTACTGCTTTTACCAAAGTAATATGAGTATGATCACTAAAGCGTTTTAGCCAGTTATTTATTGCTAACTTTTCTAACTGCACTTGCGTTGGTGAAAACAAACGTAGTTTATTGCCTAATGGAAATTCTTTATTTCCATAGTCAGGGAAAGACAAAGCAATAGCAGAGCTATTTTCTGCGATTTTATTTTCAGCAAGAGCAATATGCACTTGCTGGTAAACCTTAAACCAAATAAAGCCGAGTGTAATTTCGTTATCTGGCAATAAGGTGATGTCGAGATAATATTTCATTTATCCTCCTAGTTTTTTTAAGAATAAACAGTACTTATTTATCACTTTCACCAAATACACCACCACGCACTAAAATGGCCATGACATAATGTTCATCTTCAACACGTTCGAGTTCAGCACCTCGCGCCCATTTATCAAAGAAAGTATAAAAATCTTGCTTATCTTTTGGTGTACGGTATGCCTTACCTAAATTAGTGACTGCGCCATAGGGTTCTATGGCAATTGGGCCTGCCGTTTTTTCTGCATCATCAAATTCTGGATACCAAGTATCAATACTGCGCAGTGCATTACCCAATTTTTGCGAATGCATGGCAGCAATATCTTTAACTGAATAGAGAATTTTGCTTTTCTTAGTTTTACTATTGCCTTTATCAAGCACTAACTCCTCACTTGGGTAAACATCTTGTGCTTTACCTACCTGTACAAAGCAATTAATTTCTAACATTAAAAAATGATCTTCGCTGGCGAGGACTTTAGCAATGCGCTCACCTAATTCAGCCACCTGTTCATCATCACTGTTAAAATGCTTAGTGCTAAATTGAGTCGCATCAAAGGTCCATGATTGTGCTGAGTCTTTATTAAGCGCTTTTACCTGCACTTCAATATTTTCTGCGCCTACACGGTTACGCCACAAAAAACGAGCATTGGCGATATTAAGGGCATAACGCTTGCCTAACTCTTTAAAACCATGTGTACCTATATAGTCACGTACAGCACTGCTATAACTTTGTTTGAATAATACATTATTACAGGCTGATGGCTCTGCGACACCACCTAGTACTTTTAAGGTAAATTGCAGTTTTAAAGTATCTTGCTCTGGCGCTAAGGCGCAGCTGTCTACGGTTTGTAGATTTGCTTTTTCTACTTCGGCATTTAATTTAACAGGATCATTTTTTATTGCCGCTTTTAAACGATTTGAAATAGTGCCACGGACCGATTTTTCAATAAGCTGTAATGGGCTTGCACTATTACGATCATTCCATTGAGTGCCATACATATAACCGTCTGAGGGAACTAGTTTTTTCTCAAATGCCAATACTGATGCAGTGTCTTGATTTTTAGCCATGATAATTTTCCTTTTAATATTATTGGGGGTTTAAGTTAATCAATTTGTTTATTCAAATAAGGCAGATAAGGTATCTTCTGCGCTAGTGTTTACTGTTTGCTGTTGCGTACATAAATATAAATTTTTGCTTTGCTTTGCTTGATAGCGCCACAATATTTCATCGACTGAATTAATATTGTGAGGCATTTTAAATTCGCCTAAAGTCACCACACTTTCAGCAAAGCGGTGTGGGGTTTCTGGATCGCGTTGGTTTTTCGCCTCACCTAAATCGGTTAAACCGTGAAAGCCTGTCGCTATGGGGACTAGCCAGCCTTTAGTTTTGCGACCACTTTGCCAATTAAAAACATCTTCATCATTATCCTTAACTTCTTTTTTACACTGGTGATGAATAACCAAGTGATCTAATAACGCATCCATGGCATCTTGTCCTTGCTCCATAGCCTCAAGCATCAAATCACGGCGCTCTATGAGTGCGTAACCTGGCATTAACTTTCGTGTTAATGCACGTAGATCTGTTTGGTTGCCCTTTTCAACTTTAAAAAATTCAGCAGGTTTAAAGGTTAAAATATCACCACCCGCTATTTTCATACGACTATTAAGTAAAAGAGTTATTTTTTCTTGCACCTGTGCTTCATCATCTTTTTCAATGCCTGTATATTCAATGACTAATGACACTTCTAAATGGCAACGGGCTTCTTCAATAAAAGCACTTCTTGAACCTGTTTTATCTAATGGATTACCTGTGCCAATAATGGAATAAACAAAGTCGCCATTGCCTTTGTGGGTTTGTAAGTCACATTGATGGCTGATAACTGCTGTGGCATTAAACTTAATCGTTGGAAAACCATTAGCATTAAGCTTTCGCTGTAGTGCGTGGGTAGCACCTAACCATGCAGTCATGGCAGGAAATCCAATAGTGAAAGGGCTAGAAAGTGCATTAGCGTTATGTACTTTTAAGTGAGGCAGTAGTAATAACCGTTTTATATCGCTCATTTTAAAGACTCCCTATTTTGTTCAATAATCATGGTAAATAACAACAACTCTTGCTCGCCTAGTTTTATCGCTTGTTTTGCTAATACTTTTTCATAACTACGGCTTAGCCACGTTGATATTTCTTTAACTAGTTTGTCTAACCATTGTTCACTTTCTTGCCTTTGCTCAGAAAAATCACTGTGTAACCAAGTACGTTGGTGACTAGAAAGTGATGAAGAATCTTGATGAAATTGCGCTTGTGATACGGCACGGACAGCCCACATTTTTTCGACTAGTAGATCAATAATATCTTGTATGTAATGATCTCTGGCATCACGAATATTGATATTATTTTGATCCGCCTGAAACAGTTTATGTAGCGCTTTAAAGCTATCGGCAACTTCATACTTTTTGAATGACTCAACAAAAAAGTTATTTTTAGGGAAGTGGATATGTCGCTTTTCAATACTAGGCGGTAATGAGGATAAAAGATGTGCTTTACCACCATTTTGGTTATTCAAGACACTTATATTTTGTGGTTTAGTGCCGCCATAGCCAATGGTGGTTAAATTATAAATTTCGCTGTAACCTTGCTCGCTAAATTCGTTTTTGCGTTTTTTATCACGCAGTGCTTTGGTTTCATCTGAAAAACGCATGTTATCTAGGCGAGATCTCAGTTGATAAACCATACCTGAATTGGTGAGTAAGGATAACTGGTGGTAGTCATCCGCTACGGGGAAATACACTTGTTTTATTTTAGAGCTAGTAATGCTTTCGGTTGAGCTTTCTATCATGGCTAAAAAACCACTTTTAAGATCTTCATAGCTTGCCGCCTTAATTGAAAGCAACACTTGCGCTAACTCACTATTTTGCTGAATATGGGTAAGTAAGGTTTTGCCGTCTTGCATCACAAGCGTGAGGAATTTATAAACATCAAGCGCAGCGGCATTACCTAATGCATCTGTTGCTACATCAACATTGCCCGTTTTTAAAAATCCATCGGCATTAGGCTCAACATCAACAAGTACAGAGGATACATAACCATTTTTATTTTTTCGTGCGCTGGGGTGACTAAAGGTACAAGGGTGAGTAGACATTGAAATTTGCCCTGCTCTTCTTGCTGCATTTGGTAGCCATTCATTAAGAGAAAAAACTTGCTCACATGCTGTTTCTTGCTCTTTTACCTCAAACTCACTCATTGAAGCCTTCACTTTTTTCTTTAACCAAGCCTCTTTTCGCTCAGAGAAAAACTTCTCTATTTCAGGATCTAGCATTTTATGTTCCTTCCGTTGATTAATATAACAACACTTTAAATCAAAAAAAAACAAAAAACAACCTTACATCAATTAATTTTAAACTATAAGTCAATACTGCCCTTTTTAATTTAGTGCTTTCATCGCGGTATTTTTTTATACTCTCACAACTGCTGGATAAGCAGCTTAGAAATTACAACAATTAATTTTATTGTTAACTGCTGAACAAGCAGCTTCAAAGCCTGATTAGTTTTTTACTGATCAGGCTTTTTTATTGGTACCAGTCCAAACTGATCATTATATTGATAACGTGCATTTTCACGCTCAACAAAATTTATTTCGCCATAACGTAGCGATATGCTTTTTTTACTGACTAAATAAGGCTCACTTATATAGTTAGCCAATAATGCTTGATAATCTCGCGATAACCATAAGTTTTCTCGCGCTTTATCGCTTAGTTCAACTTGGCTAATATTGAGTATTCCCTGACGATTTATCGCTTGGTAATTTTCATCCAGTAAAGGTTTACCTGTTTCATCTTTTTGCGTGAAATAGCAGCTGTCTTTAGCGGCGTTGTAATATAGAAACAGGTTAATACTTTTTTCGCTTTTTCTAAAAGGCGTTAATACCTGTGGTAAGGCGGTTAAGTACCAGTTTTCAGTTAAATAACCTTGCAGTGTATTCGCGCCAATGCGGCTATAACTGCTTAATAATCCTTGGGTTACATGATGCTCTAATGCAGCTAACATTTGATTTTCAGGTTTTAGTGGTACTTGCACTCTGGCAATTGCACTTAAGTTGTTTTTTAGCACATTAGTATCAACTAAGTCTGTTACATTGTGTGTTTTTAGCGACTTAGGGATACCATTTTCATAACCGGGTCTAATAAAGTATTTTTCACCTTGTTTGTCATTACCCATAAAGGCTTTAAGGTTATATTGCATGATACCTATATTGGTCTGCGGTGTTTCATCCTTTCTATGGCGACGCACACGCCCTGCAAGCTGTACAATTGAGCGATAAGATGAGGGTTCTATAATCGCCCAGTCAAAGTCATGATCTCGTCCTACCTCTTCAACAGGCGTAGCCACTAAAATGAATATGACATTTTTAGCCTGACTATTGTCAAGGTGACAACGAATAATAGGATCGGAGAATGCTTGCTGCGCTTGCCCCGATTTTTCTTTACGTTTTAATACCGCATCAAGGTGTTTTTCTTGCTCGTGGCGCAACAATAATACTTGTTGGCTGTGATAAGCCATCACTTTAACTTGTACATTGTCAGGATAACTTGCTTGCAATAAATATTGTGTTAGCTCGATGCAAGGAGAAATATTGGCAACCCGAACAACACCAAAAGAGACTTTGATTTTAGTCGCAACATCAAGGCTATGGTGCTGCTGATGTTTGGTTAATATCGCTTGTTTGATAATAGAAAAATAATGCTCTTGCTTACTTTTCTCAGCTAGGGCATCTGATGCGTCCTCGGCTTCTTCATTTAGCAAAGGGCAAGCAATAATTTCAGCCTTACGTTTAGCCAGCTGTTTATCTAATTTAGCAACACGCTTGTTAATAAAATTATCATGCTGCAATTGATACTGCTCTAACGCGTTATTGCTATCTTGTACTTTAATTGAGTGCACCGAGCTATTAAATTCATCAATCCACGCACAGCCTATTTCAGCTTTAGCATTATCACGGCTTTGGCTAAATAGCTGCCAACCTTTTTTGTATGCATTAAAATACCCCTGCGCTAATGCGGGTGGAATAGTGGCTGATGAGATCATCACTTTTCGCCCGAGCATACCCGCTAAATGAATTAAACGACCAATGGCAATTAAATCATCACCGGTAAAATCATCTATTTCATCAATCACAAAATCGGACGACATTAAACGCAAGCAAGGTAAAATATAGCGACCACCACGTTTAGTTTCAGTTGCCGCCATCATGTGATCAATAGTGCAAGCCAAAACTGGCGCATAAAGAAACTGTTTGTCTTTGTCGCAGGTTAATACGGTGGCAAGCCCTTCTTCGGGAATATCACACTCATAATCAATAAATTCATCTAATAACGCTTGTTTTGATTCTGAGCCTAATACCTCTTCGGTGAGTTCATCTTCCGTGGCTTGTTGGTTATGTTTTGCGTTATGTAATTCAGCAACCGCTCGCGAGCCAATTAATACCGCTAACTGTTTGTTGGTTAAACCGATACGATCACGATATTCATCCCCCGTTTGTAAGGTTAAGGTACGCAAACCTAATGCCAGAATATAACGTAAGCTTTTACCGTCAACCGACAACGCGCGCATCACCTTTGCGTTGGCAAAGGTTTTTCCGCAACCTGTACTGGCCATATTAACGGCAAAAAATCCCACCTCCTTTTTATCTTGTTGTTTTTTCCAGTCATTAATTTGAGTCACGGCTTTATCTTGCCACTTAAATTCATCAGGGCTTGGTTTTCTCAATACTTGAATATCCGTTGCAACGGGAGGCTCTTGCTCAAAAGCTGGCAATAAATGCGCGGTATCTAAGGCGCTTTTTGCCACGCCGATTAAATGTTCATCAAGTTTTTGTTTAAAATCACCCGTTGCTCTATCGGTATTGGCAAATAATCCGCTCTCGTTTCGCCAATTTTTAGCGGCATTTTGTGATGAATAATAATGGTCACCTAACATTAAACATAAACGTGTATGGTGTAATACCAAACGATAACTGCCATCTTGCATGGCTGATTCAAGTAACGGTAAATTTTCTAGCAAGCTATTCGACCAGCGCTTAACGCGTTTTAGCCACTCACTTGATTGACTTAACAAGCCATTAGGAAATTCAAAGCAGTTTTGCACTCGTTTTTGGTATTCTTGTGCATCTTGGTTATTTTCATAACCCCATTGTTGAGTGATGCGCCTTAGCATTGTTTCTATATCAGGTGACTTTTCATCTCGCCAATCTTCTTTTGAATAAGGTAACCGATGATGAGAAACAATCAACCAACTAAGCAATTTAGCCGCATTGGGTAATTGCGCTAATGGCGTTTGTTTTTGCTGTTGCGCAATGTACTTTAATTGCGTTTCAGCAAGTTCCCCTTTACTTGTTCGGGTTAGCCAAGCTTTATCATTTTGATCATTGACTAAAGCGTTAAGCAGCAATACAGAAATCCATTCATGCCGAATGGGGTCGCCTTTAAATTTGTTTTTACTGCTTGGCTTTAGTTTTTCTTGGAATAGTTTTGAGGCTTTGCCCCAATCGTGAAATAACGCTGATAATGCGGTTAGCGATTTAATCAGTGGTAAGTATTTCCAATCATTTTCAATGTCACTGTGCAAAAGGTTTTTCCTTGTTGTATTCACCGGCACAACCCCCTCAGCATTAAATTTACTTTTATTCCCTACCACCCACAAAAACTGACTGCGTGAGCGTGACCGTATCCAAAAGCAACTCACCGCTGTGCTTTTAGTGGCTGTTTGACGCAGCATTTTTTTAACGGTTTGCAAGCCGTCTTCGGTGATCAAGGTTTGCCATGTGTTGTCACCAATGCGGTTGGCAAAGGCATCGAGTACGCGGCGAGTTTTCTTGAGGGCGTTTTTTTCGCATTGGGAGATAAAGGTGACCATCATAGCGAGTTAATCCTTACCTAACTTATTGATCGCTTTTTTAGGCGGTAAATAATTATCCCTCGTCACTACCTTTCCCCCCGTTTTATCCTCTAAATTTATACGGGCTTTTTTAGCAATATTGCCTCCTTGCTTTGCAGCACTTTTGTTTTCTTTCATACCTGTAGCATTATCGCTTTCCGCTATCTGCCTTGTAGACATTTCGGCCAACGCTGTAAAAATCAATTCAGCTTCACTCATGTGATCTCTAAGGTTTTGGCTTTTGATTTCCTTCAATCCTTTATGATCTTTTACACTAACCCCGCTCCACTCTTGATGAATAATATTGGTTAAAATAGCAAATTCTTCACCTTGCTTAATATCATGATCATTCCAATAATCAGTCAGCTTATTTCGAGTTTCCTGACCCGTCATACGTTGCTGGATCCATTTTTCACTTCTTCCGTGTTTTTGCCATGTTTCTCTGGCGCGATTTAATGATATAGCTGGATCAGACATTTCTTGCATTCGCTCATAGCCGACCTTTGCAAGCCAAAGCTTAACTGGCTCTGCTTTGGGGCTTGGGATTGATTGAACTAAACGCAATAAAGTTTCAGCGACTGCCACATCGGTGAGGTATTTTTTCCCATCTGCGGCGGGTAATTTCAGTCGGTGACAATTTGTCACCGACTGACTGCCTTCTTTGTTTAAACGCTGCTTTAGCTTATTCCAATACTTACGAGCAGTCTGATAATCTGCTTGTTGAGTTAACACTTGCACAATATCAATAACCGAAAACCACCAAATTTCTGACTCTTCGTCATACACTCGACGGATTTGATGCTCTTCAAATAAACTGGTGTCGATTTTCATAGTAAGATCCATTTTTTAAATATTATTTAATTTTATAAATTTTTCCACTTAAGGTTACTGGTATAATTTGCTTTACCAAAATCATGAAACAATCTCGCGATCGCTGATGCCAAGCCAATCACTTCATAATATGGATTTTGCTCTCCTTCACTTATAAATTGTTGTTGCCCCGTATTATTCACTGGCACCACGCCCTCACTATTAAACTTACTATTATTCCCCACCACCCACAAAAACTGACTGCGTGATCGTATCCAAAAACAGCTCACGGCAGTACTTTTACTGGCGCTTTACGGAGCATTTTTTTACCGTGAGCAAACCGTCTTCGGTGATCAAGATTTGCCAAGTATTGTCGCCAATACGGTTGGCAAAAGCATCGAGTACGCGGCGAGTTTTCTTGAGGGCGTTTTTTTCGCATTGGGAGATAAAGGTGACCATCATGATAATTTACCAACGACTCGGTAGTTTTCTTGAGGTGTGAAATACGCGCAATATTTCTATATTGCGGTTATGCACTCTATAGGGAATGATATAGGGTGAATTATCAATAACTAATTCTCTTGTGCCTACCATTCTGCCTGGACGGCCAAGGGATGGGTTGCTCGCTAATAGCTCAACCGTGATATGAATTTTTTGCACCATTTTCTTGGCTGCACTCGGTGAGTCCGTAGCTATATACTGCGCTTCATCATCTAGGTTTTTTAAGGCTTTATTTAACCAGTTGATTGTAATATTCATGATACTTCAAAATGTCTCTTTCAGGACGCCTGAGCAATCAATGATCAAGGCGCTTGTTTTTATTAATGGTTGTTCCCTTAAAAAAAGGAGCAACGACGAACATGATTTTCTCAGACGTCCCCGCAGGGCGAGTTTAAAAGGCTTATATGCCGCGTTATTGATTTCGACAAGGGAACAACCATTATCTTCAATCAATGCCTTGCCTCTAAGCCTTTTAATTCTCGCTGAAAGGAGCATTTTGAGGTGTCATGAGTATAAACAGACTTTTGCTGTTTTTTGCGATGATAGGGGCAAACAAATAACATTGATTAAATAAAGCTGAGGTTGCTTATTCAAACTAACAAATAATTACACGTTATTACCTTATTTGCCTATTCCTAAAAACAAGCTATCACTTTGAATATGATGTTATTGATTGACATGGCTATGTAAATTAATAACCTCTAGCAAAATCAACAAACTTTGGTATTTCACCCGTTTTTCGATAGCTTTTAATGTTTTTAGCTACAATATCACCAGCACTTAGACAATGTGTTGGTGCCGAAACATGAGGTAACACAGTAAGGTTTGGCTGCTGCCATAAGTGACTGTTCATATTTAACGGCTCTTCTTCAAAGACATCTAACACCGCATGGGCTAAATGGTTACTGTCTAAATTGGCAAGCAAATCGGCATTATTAATAATGCCGCCACGGGC
>JAESPR010000023.1 GCA_016765685.1 Colwellia sp.
ACAAAGCAGAAGCGAAGCCGCCCACAATAGCAAGCAGGCATATTTGCCATGAAGTTTTAGGTAAGGCTAAATGTTTTCTTACTGTGCTTATATAGCTCATTAGCAATGACTAGGTTATTAATATTATTTCATGTTTATAAGGTTATTGTACGTTATATGAGTATACAATGAATTGGTTAGCAAAAATAAATCTTAACATAGTAACAGAGCGTTTAGGGTCATTTAAGTCGGCGCTTTTCTTACTTATCTTAATTATTCTATGTTTATTTGTCGGTTATAGATTAGGTAATTTTTATCATAATTTTCAGTCAACCACATTAACACAACAAAAAGATCGCCTTGAACAGTTGTATCAGCAACAAGAAAGCCAAATTGCACGTATTCATATCTTAGAAGTTGAGTTAGCTGTTGAACAATTAGCTAACCAAAATGCTCAGGTAGTGTTAAAAAAAATGTCTCAGGAACATTATCAGGTTAAAAAAGAACTAGCATTTTATGAAAAAGTGATGGCACCCGAGAAAGAAGCCGATGGTTTGGTTATTGATAACATTAAAATAACAGCAACTCAAAGCCCAAATCATTACAACTTTCAAGTTATTTTGGTGCAGCAGCAATTAAAGAAACGTTACGCTAAAGGTTATGTTGATTTAGCTGTGTTCGGGAGCTTAGCCAATAAACCAAACCAGATAAAATTAGCTGATATTTCAACTCTCACGAGAAAAGAGTTATCGTTTAGTTTTAAATATTTTCAGATCATAGAAGGAAGTTTTACTTTACCAGAAAACTTTTTAGCTGAAAAAGTACAATTATCTGCAATTTTAACAAAAAGCAAATGGCAAAAATATCAAAAGCTTAACAAAACATTACCCTGGATTTTAGAGTGAAACTTGAATAATACTTGATTAAATTAGTCAGGTTTAAGATAATTGTCACGATTGTAAAGTTTATCCCCCTTTTCTGTTCCTTATATAAGTTAAGTAGAGTTTCATGTCTGTTCCAATGTCAACCCCAGAATTACCGATTAAATTTACCGATGCAGCGGCGAAAAAAGTATTATCTTTGATCACCGAAGAAGAAAACCCTGAGTTAAAACTGAGAGTTTATGTGACGGGCGGTGGTTGCTCAGGTTTCCAATATGGTTTTACTTTTGATGAAAAAGTTAATGACGGTGATATGACCATAGAAAAA
Organism: Colwellia sp.; assembly: GCA_016765685.1. GTDB lineage: Bacteria > Pseudomonadota > Gammaproteobacteria > Enterobacterales > Alteromonadaceae > Colwellia. The sequence continues at coordinate 1,189 of JAESPR010000023.1, forward strand.
CAAGGTGTTGTTATGGTTATCGACCCGATGAGTTTACAATACTTAGTTGACGGTGAAGTCGATTACTTGGAAAGCTTAGAAGGCAGTCGTTTTGTGGTTAATAACCCTAATGCCACTACCACTTGTGGCTGTGGTTCTTCTTTTTCTATATAAAGATACGACAATATCAGCATTGGCGCGTGAATTGTTTTTCATTAGTAGACCAGTAAAGCTAGCCTTCCATTAATAACATTTCAACAATAGTATCCATATCAAGATCAAACTCTTCAGCTCTTACTCCTTTGACTATGCGGTCATCAGTTTCAGTTAAATCAATATCTTGTGTATTAAGGTATTGATTTAGTTTGACACTGTAAAAAGAGCGTACTTTAGGGTTGGCGGGATCTTTTTCATTGCGCTGCTCAACAATCGCCAATTTTTTAGACTCTAACTGTACTAGTGATCCAATAGGGAATACGCCAATACATTGGATAAACTTATCGACTAATTTGGCATCAAGATGATTACTTTTCACTAACTCTTGCAAAATTGAAAAAGCTTTATTGTGAGTAAAGCCCTCTTTATAACAACGATTTGCTGTTAAGGCATCAAAAATATCACAAATAGCAATCATACGACCATATTTATGAATATCTTTTCCTGCCACGTTAAAAGGGTAACCTTCACCATTTAATTTTTCATGGTGCAGTGCGGCTACTTCTAAACTGAGTTTACTAATGCCAGGCGTTTTCTTGATAATGCTAATTGAATGATTGGCGTGCGTTTTCATAATCGTAAACTCTTCGTCAGTGAGCTTACCGGGCTTATTGAGGATTTTATCAGGAATTTTAATCTTGCCAATATCATGTAAAAAGGCGCCAATGCTTAGGTGATGCACCACTTTTTTACTCATTTTTAAGTGATGAGCAAAAATAGTAATGTAAACCGATACTGCGACCGAGTGTTCTAATAAATATTCGTCTTTTTCTCGAATGTTTACCATGCAAGCTAAAGAGTCTGGGCTATTGAAAATGGCGTCTACCGCTTTATTTGTTACTTCAATAACCGGTTTTAAATCAACGGTTGCACCGCTTAAAGCATTAGAAAAAAGATTTTTTTGAATGTTTTTTGATTCGTTGAAAATTTCTTTGGCTACTTTTACTTCGGCGGCAATTTCAGCTTTGCTTTTTTTATTTGCTTGAATAAGAGTTTTACTGTCATCGATAAATACCGAAATAACCTTTTTATTTTTAAGGTGATTAATGACCTTTGTACTTTTAATGTGCCCAGGTGCGCTTAGCGAAAAAGTTCCATTTTGCTTGGCAATTTCCGTAACGTAGTGGCCTACATTTAATTCGGTAAGTTGTTTTTCTACAATCATCTAATTTGAGACCAATTAACTGCAATGTCATTTAGGTTATTTTATTCCTAAGTAGATACTAGCTATTTTTTTATAAATACACAATTCTATATTTGTACAAAAAGGTATTAAAAAAGGGCAGTATTGGTCTTCAAATTGCATTAAACTTTAATAATTTAGTTTTGTGCTTTATTGCCGATAGCAAGGTAAGTGGCAATGACTGTTTGCCTATGCTAGTTAGGATTTATTATATGCGTATTCTGTTTCTTATTTTTTTAATGTTTTTTTTACCTTTAGCGCACAGTCAAAACTTGACTGCCGTACAAATATATACAGATAATCAATTACTTAACTTAATTAAGGAAAATAAACACTTAAGCCAAGTAGTGTTAGATGAATGCCAATTAGTGCAAGACATTGAAGTGCGTGCGAATAAAGCTAAAATGCCTTCTTATCAATTTTTGTGGGGAGATATGCTGGCTTATGGGGTTTGTGTTAAAAAAGATATAGAGCTCGGTTTGCATTACATGCGTTTAGCGGCTGATCAAGGTTTGGTTGAAGGTTTAGAACAAATGGGGCGTTATTATCATGTTGGCAAGTTTATGCAAGTGGACATAACACAAGCCATTCTTTTTCTAAAAGCTGCCGCTACTATGAATAATCTTGCCGCCCAAATGCGTTTAGCGACCATTTATCAACAAGGTTATGGTAGCCCACTAGATTACCCAGAACTTTATTCACAACTTCATCATGCTATTACCGACGATAAAGCTATCCATAAAAAAATCAGTCAACTAAAAAAACAATTAATGACAAAAATGCCTGCCCATGTGGTGAGTGCAGCGAAAAGAGCTGACTATACTAATTAGCAAGTTACAAGTTACCAGAAAGTACCAATACGTCAGGCAAGACTTTTTTAACTTTATAGCTTACTTACCTTATGCTTTCACTGGTTAAATTTGTGGTATACTTGCTTTAAGCAACCTCCTTAAATCAATTCATTACAAGAACCTATCATTGTGACCCTAAACGATCCCCACGCCAAACGTGAAGCTAAAAAATATGAAAAACCCGTTGCTTCACGTGAGCTATTATTATCAATCATTGAAAAATTCTCACCTCCACCCACCTTTAGTACCTTAGTTAAAACCTTAAAATATCAAGAAGATCATTTGCTTGTTGGTTTAAAACGTCGTTTACGTGCTATGGAAAATAGTGGTCAGTTAGTTTTTAATAAATTCAAACAATATGCTATTCCTGCAAAAAATAGCTTATTAACCGGCAAGGTACTGGGGCACCGTGATGGTTTTGGGTTTTTCTCCCCTGATGATCCCAGTGTAAAAGACAAAAGAGGTAAAGATTTTTATATTTCATCTCATGAAATGCAGCGTGTTTTTCATGGTGATGTAGTGCAGGCCATATTGATAGATCGCACCGATAGGAAAGGCCGTAAAGAGGTTAAAATTCTTGAGGTAATTGAACCAAGAAAAGCGCCCATTGTCGGCCGTTTTTACGTTGATCACCATGTCTGCTCTATTGTGCCAGAAGACAGTAAAATAAAACAAGAAATACTGATAGACCCGAAAGCTAAATTAGGCGCTCGCCATGGCCAAATGGTGGTGGTTGACTTAGTACAAAGGCCTACCAAGCGTTCCCACGCTATTGGTAAGGTGATTGAAGTGTTAGGTGATCATCTGGCACCGGGTATGGAAATAGAAATCGCTTTGCGTGCCCATGATTTACCCCACCAGTTTTCTCATGATGTACAAGCAGAAGTTGCTGGTATCGCTGATGAAGTTGAAGAGTCAGCTAAATTACCCCGTAAAAATTTAACCGGTTTGCCGCTAGTCACTATAGATGGTGACGATGCTCGAGATTTTGATGATGCAGTCTATTGCCAGCCAAAAAAATCGGGTGGTTGGCGTTTATGGGTGGCTATTGCGGATGTTAGTTATTACGTGCGCAATGGTACATCATTAGACGATGAAGCTATTGAACGTGGCAATTCGGTTTATTTTCCTAGCCAAGTTATTCCCATGCTGCCGGAAAAGTTATCGAACGGTTTATGTTCACTAAACCCTGATGTTGATCGACTTTGCATGGTTTGTGAAATGACCATCAGCGCCGCAGGTAAACTATCAGGTAGTAAATTCTACCCCGCAGTGATGCGCTCACATGCCCGTTTTACTTACAGTAAAGTGGCAGCAATGCTTGACGTTAAAGATCAAAATGAAGGTCAAGCGCTTAGAGAGCAATACTCAAAACTAGTGCCCGATTTAGAAAACTTAAAAAACATGTATTTTGCGTTAAGTGACGCTCGCAACAAACGCGGCGCGATTGCTTTTGAAACGCAAGAGTCTATTTTTCTTTTCAATGACGATAAAAAAATTGAAAGTGTCGTGCCACTAATACGCAATGATGCCCATAAAATTATTGAAGAATGTATGATTTTGGCCAATGTTGCCACTGCCAAATTTATTGAAAAGCATAACAAACCGGGTTTATTCCGTGTTCACGACAAACCGAACGAAGAGAAATACCTTAAATTTGTCACTTATTTGGCAGAATTGGGTATTTCATTGCCTAATAAAGAAGAGCCTGAGCCGCGAGATTATGGTGATATATTAGCTAAAGTGGCTGGCAGACCTGATCAAGAACTTATTCAAACTATGCTGTTAAGGTCAATGCGCCAGGCGATCTATCAAAGTGATAACTTAGGGCATTTTGGTTTGGCTTTATCGTCTTATAGTCACTTTACTTCGCCTATTCGACGTTACCCGGATCTAGTCGTGCATCGAGTTATTAAAGCTATCTTGCAAGCACAAGCTCAAAATGACGCTAATGTTGGTGCTTATGATTACAAACTTGAACAAGTTATTGAATTAGGCGAACATTGCTCCATGACTGAGCGCCGAGCCGATGAAGCTACTCGCGATGTTAGTGATTGGCTAAAATGCGAATTTATGCAAGATCACGTGGGTGATAGTTTTACTGGAGTTATTAGTACTGTTACTAACTTTGGCATGTTCGTGCGGTTGCAAGACTTACATATTGAAGGTTTAGTACATATAACCTCGCTTGGTCGTGATTATTATCATTATGATGATGTGCGCATGTGTTTAACCGGTGAAAACTCAGGGGTTAAATATCGTGTTGGTGATGTGGTTACCGTGCAAGTAGCGGCGGTTAATCTTGATGAAAAGAAAATAGATCTAGCGCTTTGTGCACAGCAACAAGAAGCCAGTAGTAAGCAAAAAATTAATAGCAAAAGTAAGCAAGCAAAGCCAAAAAAAGAACAACAAAAAAAAGAAAAGAGTAAAGCAAAAAAACGCAGCGAGCGAAAAAAACGTCCCGGTAAAAATGCTCGAAAAAAAGAAAAATAATAAGCAGCTTTGTCGCAGCAACACCGACCTAAATTGAGTTCTATTTGTAGCTCGTCACGAGTGAAACGAGGCACGACAAACGTTAACAGAGAAAGAAAATGGCGAAAAATGAAGAATTAGTATTTGGCATTCACGCAGTTAATGCCTTATTAAAAAGTGCACCCGAGCGATTTATTGAAATGTGGTTTTTAAAAGGCCGTGACGATGAACGTTTATTGCCGATTATTAATCTAGCACGTAAATATGGTCTTTCGGCGCAAATGGTGCAAAGACGAGTGCTTGACGATAAAAGTGATGGTGAGCAGCATCAAGGCGTTGTGGCGCGAGTAAAACCCGGTAAAGTGCTAACTGAAAATGATCTGGATGATATTATTCACGCCGCTGAGAAAAAAAACATATCCCCATTTTTACTTATTTTAGACGGGGTTACCGACCCGCATAATTTAGGTGCTTGTTTGCGCAATGCCGATGCTGCGGGTGTGCAAGCGATTATTGTGCCTAAAGATAACGCAGCAAAACTTACCGCTACAGTGCGTAAAGTCGCTGTTGGTGCAGCAGAAACAGTACCTTTGGTACAAGTAACTAACCTCGCTCGTACCATGAAACATATACAACAATTGGGCGTGTGGATAGTTGGCACTGCCGGTGAAACTGATACTTGCCTTTATGATGTTAAATTATCTGGGCCTATGGCACTAGTGATGGGGGCAGAAGGGAAAGGCATGCGCCGTTTAACTCGCGAAAATTGCGACCAATTAATAAAGTTGCCCATGGCTGGCAGTGTGTCTAGTTTGAACGTATCGGTAGCTACCGGCATTTGCTTGTTTGAAATGGTGCGTCAACGCTCAATTTAACGCCATTTGAAAGTACAACTTGACCAGCATAGAAACATTAGCCCAACCCTGATGATAAGAATAACTTACGATTACCATTAGGGGATTAGTTTAAGTTGTCATTTATATTTTACTTATCTAGGAAATTTTATGCTAAAAAACACTCTGTTATTTATATCGTTGTTGGTCATATCTACGCTGCTTAGTACTTCTGCTTTGGCGATCAAAACTGTTTTATACCAAAGTGAAGACTGGGTCAGTGATGGTATTTTTACCCAAGGTATTGAAGGGCCTGCCGTTGCCAAAGATGGCAGCCTATATGTGGTTAATTATCAGCAAGAGGGTACCATTGGTCGTGTTGTTGGTAAAAACCAAGTTGAGTTATTGGTTAAGCTTGCTAATGGCTCTGTTGGCAATGGTATTCGTTTTGATAGTGCTGGCAATATGTATGTTGCTGATTACGTTAATCATAATGTATTACGTATTACGAAAAATCACCTTAGCCATAGCAACCTTGCCCAGCAAGCTGTCGAGGTTTATGGTTATCAACCGTTAATGAATCAACCTAATGATATCGCTATTATGGATAATGGTATTTTATTTGCCAGTGATCCTAATTGGGCAAAATCAACCGGGCAGCTATGGCGTATAGGCAGAGATGCTCAGATAATGCTATTAGAAGAAGCGATGGGTACAACGAACGGTATAGAAGTCAGCCCCGACAATAAAACCCTGTATGTTAATGAAAGTGTGCAGCGTAATATTTGGCAATATGATTTAGCAAAAGATGGCAGTATTAGCAATAAACGTTTGTTGATACATTTTTCCGACTTTGGTTTGGATGGCATGCGTACTGACAAACAAGGTAATTTATACGTTGCTCGTTACGGTAAAGGGGTCATTGCCGTTGTGTCACCACAAGGGAAATTATTACGAGAAGTTACCTTAAAGGGAAAATTTCCTACCAATGTTGCTTTTGGCGGCAGCGATGGAAAAACGGTATTTGTAACCATGCAAAAACGTGGCGCAATTGATAAATTTACCAGTGAGTTTTCAGGGCGAAGCTTTAATTTTAACGATTAAAATCGAGTTTTAGCAAGATTTTTTATCGCCATTATTTTAATCATTACTGCAGGCTTAACTGGATGTTGGGAAGTTACACCAAATTTATTGGCAGTGTTATTGAAATAGAGCATCAAACCGGCATTGATAAATTAAATAAAAATCCCGCAATTACTATTAATTCATCTATTTTTACTGCTAATTGATTTGGCGGAACAGCCAGCACTGAAATGACCATTCTTTTACAGCATTGGATGGCAAGGAACGATGAATGTATATTTCTTGAACGTTAAAAGTGGCACTTAACCATTGTTATTAAGTGCCGCCAACCCCTTTTATTTATCCTTTATTCTTGTTCGTTTTCACATATTTCTGAATAGCCGAACCACTGACTCATAGGGCCGTTTTGGAAGCTATATGACAAGTTGGCAATAGCATTTACATATTTGTTTGTGTCATTGTTAATTGGGTAGTTAGACGTTGATGTACAATAAAAAGTGAAATCATAAGTAGGTCGCCAACCTTCATAGTTTCTTGTGAAATACGGCGATGTTAATATGTCGTCTGGATGTTCTTTGTTATACACATAGCTATAGGTCATGTTAGATACACCACCTCGATATAACCGCTTGGTTAAAATTTCATCGCTTTTTCGGTCTTTAACTTGTATATATTCAACACTAGTAAAATAGTCTTTATCGAACATAAAGCTAGACCATGGATTGTTTGAGTTGGCACTTACAGCAATGGAAGCGGTAGTTGTAATTAATGCAGTGACGAGTAAAAGTTTTTTCATTGTTTATTACCTCTGGTTTGATTCATTTCATTGATGTTAATAAGGGATAACCCTGAAACAAATACTATGAGGTTGTGGTGTCGCTTAAAAATGAAAAGATTTGATACAGACGTATAACTTGTAGTTATACCCTCTTTATTAGTCCCAAAGCCATACAATCAATACCTTTTCGCTTAGCTTCTTCAAAATCTTGTCTCATAATATTGATCAAATTTGCTCTTAACCAGATGTGGCTTTCGTCGTTATTTAATAATTTTGGCCACAATAAATGGTAATTGATGGAGGGGGAAATAAAGGGTAGGTTTGCTATTTTTAAATCATAATTTTCAGACATCTTTCCTGCAATATGTAAAGGGACAGTGAGTAGACAATTACTTTCTTGTAGTAGCTCAAATGCTGCGGTGTAATATGGAATCGATATTTTAACGAATTGTTTTTTGTTCTGCTCTGCTAAATACTTTTCTATCATACTGAGACGGTCTGAGCTACTTGAAATGCAAATATGTGGATATTTTAAATAATCTGCAAAGGAAATATTTCTCCCAGAAAGAGAATGGTGTTTACCCATCATGCATACTAAATTGTCGTCCCCAAATTGTTTATATTCGATATTTTCCAATGCTGTTGGTGTTGTTAAAAATGCGGCGGCGGCTATATCTATCTGGCCTGCTTCTAACGCTGAGTATCTTTGTAACCCCCAATCTTGTATTTGATATTGAATGTTAGGTGCAACACTATCTAGTTTAAAAAAAATTTTGGGCAAAACGTAATTACTAAAATAATCTGATGATGCTATCACAAATTTTCTGGTATTGATTTTTTCATCAAAAGGTTGTTTCACAAGGACTTGTTCTAATTGATCAATGGCAGGAATAAGCTTCTCTATGGTGGATTGAGCAAAAGGGCTTAATCGCCATTTCGTGCCTTCACGTATTAGCAGAGGATCACCCGTAACTTCTCTTAAATTATTGAGCGTTTTACTCATTGCCGGTTGAGATACAAAGGCTCTCTTAGCCGCTCGACTCACGTTTTTTTCTTCTAAAAGATATCGCATGGAAATTAATTGATTGATGTTAAGACGACTACTCATGACGACAAACCCTATAAAATTTAACTCTTACTTAACCTTATATTAACCTACCTGTAACTCTAAGTGTTTTTTAACACACGATAATCTATATCTCAAATAATTAATAAAAGAATAAAACTAATGTAATAAAATAGTGTAAATCAATGATGTTAGCTTCTGCTAATGGTAATGGTAAAGTGCCAATGTTTTTCACTAAACTGGGTTTAGCTCCTATGGTTAATATGTATGTACAACAAGGCTTTATCATTCAAACTGAAAATGAATTTAGTGTTAAAATCAACTTTGCTTAAGGCCAATTGAATGTTAGCTAACATGTAATCCCGTTATAGCTTGCGATGTTAAAATGCTTATCCGCAAGTAATCATTTTGTTACTTGCTTTCTCTGCTCGTTTTCCCTACAATACGCGTCCTTAATTCAGCCTGAACTTTTTGTTCCTTGCCTCAACTGGTGTTGGCTGAGCCAGATTATGAGGCTACAACCGTAAGGAGCTC
>JAESPR010000085.1 GCA_016765685.1 Colwellia sp.
GATCGTGTACAAGTGCTGGCAGGATGGAAAACCATATAATGAAACTCAGTACTTACGAGCTTTAAAAGATAGGGGTTCGCCATTGATTTCAGGCTAAATTTAACTTGATCTCAGGCTCAGGGCGTGAAGCGAGGTAGAACTCATTTTTAGATCACATACTCTAATGCGAAAACGCTCCCAAACCGAGATGGAATAAAGTTTTCTATACTTAAGGTGGAAATTATTGAGAGAGCATTCTATAAAAAGCTTCGCGTGAATGTTAGAGATCTAACTTACTGATTTAACGGTTATGCCAATTTTTGCAGTTTTACTAATACCTTCGACATTGTCATACCAGAACGTAGTTTTTTACATAACAGCATTAAGCAACTAAACTTTTTAGTAGGAACATTAAAAAAGCCTTGACAGAAGAGGGACTTTCCATAAAACTGACATTTGTGTCAGGTTTTTGGTTGTGCCATTACATAGTTTGAAGTTTAAAGATCACTTCGTAATAACCAAGCCTTTTTTAATTTTATATTATTTGGGAGATTAGTGTACACAGCACCTATAATCCACTGAAGTGCATATATTAGTAAGTCGCTCACATAGCAAAAGGTTTTCAGTTACATGATAAAGTTTTTACTCAATGATCAAGCACAACAGCTTGATAATATCGACCCTAATACCACGGTATTAGACTACTTAAGAGAAGTGCAGTTGCGCACAGGTACCAAAGAAGGCTGTGCGTCGGGTGACTGTGGCGCTTGTACTGTTGTTATTGCTGAAGGCACAGCGCAAAATAATTTAAGTTATCAAGCAATAAACGCGTGTATTACACCCGTTGGTAATTTACACGGTAAGCAGCTTATCACCGTAGAAGATTTAAAAAATGGCGATACACTTCACCCCGTGCAACAAGCAATGGTCGATAATCATGGCTCTCAATGTGGTTTTTGTACCCCCGGTTTTGTTATGTCAATGTTTGCTTATCGTAAAAGTTATGATAAACCTGAAAAAGAGTCCATTATCGAAGCCTTAGGCGGCAATTTATGTCGTTGTACCGGTTATCGTCCGATATTAGATGCTGCCGTTAAAATGTTCGATCCCGCTTTAGACGACCAATTTACGACCCGTGAGCCAGAGATCATTGAAAAATTAGCGGTGATTAACAATGAAAACTTAACCATCAGCTTAACCAATGAAAACAAACAGTATTTTGCTCCAACTTCTGTTGAGGAATTAGCAGAGTTAATGATAGCGCACCCTAAAGCGCGCTTAGTCGCAGGGGGAACGGATCTTTGTTTAGAATTTACTCAAATGTTAAAAGAGATTGACTGTCTTATTTATACTGGTCAGGTAAAAGAGCTGCAAACTATTGAATTATCGAATGATACTTTAACCATTGGCGCAGCGGTTACTTACAACCAAGCTAAGTCTTTATTGGTAGATCAATACCCCGATTTAGATGAATTAATTGAGCGTTTAGGCTCCTATCAAATTCGTAACCAAGCAACCATTGCGGGTAATGTAGGTAACGCTTCTCCTATTGGCGATATGCCTCCGGTATTAATAGCCTTAGGCGCAAAGCTGGTGTTACGTAAAGGTGATGTCCGCCGCACAGTTAGCGTTGAAGAATATTTTGTTCGCTATAAGGTTACACTATTACAAACCAGTGAGTTTATTGAACAAGTTCTTGTGCCTGTCGCTAATCATGACTATCAGTTTAAAGTGTATAAAATTAGTAAACGTTTAGAAGATGATATTTCCGCCACTTGTGGTGCCTTCAATTTAGCCTTTGCAAAAAACGCCGACGGCAAAACAATAGTCAAAGATGCCATGATAGCCTTTGGTGGCATGGCAGAAATCCCCAAACGAGCCACGCACTGTGAACAAGCGTTAATTAACCAAGTGTGGGATAAAGCCACCATTAAACTGGCAATGACCGCCTTAGCTAATGACTTTAGCCCCATTAGTGACTTTAGAGCCAGCGCTGATTACCGTTTGAAAGTTTCACAAAATTTATTACCGCGTTTCTTTTTAGAATGTCAGCAAGCACACCTTCAATCGCCAGCAACAAGCATTCCAGTGAGGTTAACTCATCATGCGTAGTCTTCCTAAAAATCAAGTGGTAACCACCTCTTCAAGCAAAACCTTTATTGGCAAAAATCAAAAACATGAAAGTGCCGATAAACATGTCAGTGGTGAGGCACTTTATGTGGATGATCAACCTAGTAATGCCAATACTTTACATGCTTACATTGGTTTAAGTACCGTGGCACGGGGGATAATTACCAAGTTAGACTTGTCAAAAGTTAAAGCCGCTAAAGGTGTGGTTGATATTCTAATCTTAAAGGATGTGCCTGGTCATACCGACATTGGCCCTATTTTTCCTGGCGATCCATTAATGGTAAATGAAGGTGATGAAGTACAGTTTTATGGCCAAGTTTTATTTGCGGTTGCTGCCACTAGTCACGATTTAGCCCGTAAAGCCGCCAAATTATCCATAGTAGAGTATCAACAAAAAACGGCTGATATCACCATAGAACAAGGCTTAGCCAATGAAAGTTTTGTTCGCCCTAGCCATACCATACAATGTGGTGACACCAAACAAGCCTTAGCACGCGCCCACCATACGTTGTCGGGTGAAATGCAAATAGGCGGTCAAGAGCAAATGTATTTAGAGGGGCAAGCGTCCTATTGCGTACCAACAGAAGATGGCGGCATGACTGTTTATACGTCAACGCAAAATCCGTCTGAAGGACAAAAGTTAGTCGCCGAAGTATTAAATGTGCCGTTAAGTAAAGTGACTGTTGATATGCGCCGTATGGGTGGTGGTTTTGGCGGTAAAGAAACTAATGCCAATCAATGGGCATGTATCGCCGCTTTATTAGCCAACAAAACCAATCGAGCCGTTAAAATAAAACTAGCCCGTGCTGACGATATGGTTGCTACCGGAAAACGTCACCATTTTTTAAGCCAATATAAAGTCGGCTTTGATGAGTGTGGTTTGATCCAAGCGCTTGATATTACCCTGTCGGGCGGTTGTGGTATTTCACCCGATCTTTCTGATGCCATTGTTGACCGCGCTATGTTTCACTGTGATAACGCCTATCATTTAGCCAATGCCAATATTACCGGACATCGTGTCAAAACCAATACCGTATCAAATACCGCTTTTAGAGGTTTTGGTGGCCCCCAAGGCATGGTGGCCATTGAAAATATCATCGACAATGTTGCCCGAGTAGTGGGAAAAGATCCGCTTGAGATACGTAAACTTAATTTTTATGGCGCAAAAGGTAATAGAGATGTTACTCCTTATGGGCAAAAAATTGAGCAACACATCATTCCTGATTTAGTCACGCGCCTAGAAAAAACCTCAAACTATCAACAACGCCGCCAAGCAATAGCTGAGTTTAATAAAGCCAGCCCGATATTAAAAAAAGGCTTGTCGTTAACACCGGTTAAATTTGGTATTTCATTTACTGCGCAGCACCTAAATCAAGCCGGCGCTTTGGTGCATGTATACACCGATGGCTCAATTGCATTAAACCATGGTGGCACTGAAATGGGACAAGGCTTGTTTACCAAAATAGCCCAAATCGTTGCCTATGAATTCAGCGTTGATATCGACACCGTTAACTGTATGTCAACCCGTACCGATAAAGTACCGAATACTTCGCCTACCGCCGCATCGTCAGGTACTGACTTAAATGGTATGGCGGCGCGAGATGCCGTGCTTAAAATTAAACAACGCATGATAAATTTTGCCTGCGAACATTTTAACCTTAACGCAACTGAGATCAGCTTTAACAATAACCAAGTGATCGCTGCTCAGCAAACCTTTAGCTTTGCCGAATTCGCGCAGCTTGCTTATATGAACCGTGTCAGTTTAAGTGCCACTGGTTATTATAAAACCCCTAAAATTTATTATGATCGCGAAAAAGGTCAAGGCCATCCTTTCTTTTATTATGCCAACGGTGCTGCGGTATCAGAAGTATTGATTGATACCTTAACTGGCGAAAACAAAGTACTGCGGGTTGATATTTGCCAAGATGTGGGTCAGTCGCTCAACCCTGCCATAGATATTGGTCAAGTAGAAGGCGCTTTTATTCAAGGCATGGGGTGGATGACCACCGTAGAATTAGTATGGGGGGATGATGGCCGTTTACAAACCATGAATCCAGCGGGGTATAAAATCCCCGCCATTGGCGATACACCAACTGAGTTCAATGTAGAGTTAATGCCTGATAGTCCAAATATTGAAGCGACCATTTTTCACTCTAAAGCCGTTGGTGAACCACCGTTAATGTTAGGGATTTCAGTATGGTGCGCCATACGTGATGCACTATCAAGCATTAGTGATTACCAATACAGCCCGTCATTAGATACACCGGCAACACCAGAGCGTATTTTGGCTGCTTGCGAACAAATGTCGAATTTAGCGGCTAAACAAGCATAAAGAGGAGTGTGCGATGAATACCAATATGCCGTGGTTTGAAACGGTTGCTCAATTAGCCGCTAAAGGACAAGCGTATGTGCTAATGACTATCATGGGTGTAAGTGGCTCTACGCCACGAAATAGCGGCACTAAAATGGTGGTGACTTTTGATGGCATCATCGGTCAATCAACCACCAGTTTTGGCACTATTGGTGGTGGTCATTTAGAATTTAAGGCCATTGCCATGGCAACAACAATGTTACAGGAAGGCCAAGTAAATCAGCAGGCACAGCAACGCATTGAACATTTCCCCTTGGGTGCTAAGTTAGGTCAATGTTGCGGTGGGCAAGCAACAATATTATTTGAAAGCTTTGTTGGTTCAACTTTAAATATTATGCTCTTTGGCGCAGGGCATGTGGGTAAAGCACTAGCCGGAATATTGGCACAACTGCCATGTCGATTACATTGGGTCGATAATCGCGCAAGTGAATTTCCCACTGATACAGACATTAAAACGTTGGGCGGTAATGTCATTAAAGTGCTTAGTGACTCACCCGCAGACGAAGTGGCCGCCATGCCAGCTAATAGTTATTTTATTATTATGACGCATAATCATGGGCTCGATTTTGATATCAGCGAAGCCGCGGTAAAAAGAAATGATGCTCGTTACATTGGTTTGATTGGCTCAGCAACCAAGTGGCAGCGCTTTAAAATGCGCTTTGAGCATCGTGATATTAACAACAGCCTTTATCAACAAATTAGCTGTCCGGTTGGGCTATCACAAGTCCCCGGAAAGTTACCCATTGAAGTCGCGGTTTCTATTGCCGGCGAAGTGATTAATAACTTTCATCAAGACCACCCTAACAAAGCGGGTCAACAAGGCGTGCATTGGCACGACCTTAAATCATTAGCGCGTGATTTAACCGATGTTGCCGTTAAATCAGCACAGCAGCCAACACAAATTCAGGAAAATACCCTCTCATGAACAATAACAGTATGAACAGTAAAGAAATCAACTATGCCCTATTCAGCAATAAGGTATTAATTGACGGCACGTTACAAGCCGCAGTAGTTATTATCGAACAGGAAAAATTTCAGCAAATATTATCACTAGATGAATTTGAACAGGCCGGCCTTGATATCGAGTTACTTGATTTCGCCGATAAAACTATTTTACCCGGCTTAGTCGATACTCATGTGCACATTAATCAACCCGGCCGTACTGAATGGGAAGGTTTTAATACCGCCACCCAAGCCGCCGCCGCGGGTGGTATAACTACCGTGGTTGACATGCCGCTTAATTGCAGCCCCGTCACAACTACTGCCGATGCGTTACAGCAAAAGCTTGATTCATTACAGGGGCAACTCTGGATAGATTGTGGTTTTTGGGGTGGTGTTACCCCACATAACTTAAATGAACTCGATGAACTCATCCAAGCCGGTGTTTTAGGGGTTAAATCTTTTACCATTCATTCAGGCATTGATGAATTCCCACAGTCTCACCCTGAACACCTAAGCCAAGCTATTCGTACTTTGGCTAAATACAATATTCCTTATTTAATTCATGCCGAATTAGAGCCTAAAAACAGCGAAGAAATCGAGATAGGCGATAAATACCAAAGCTTTTTAGCTTCTCGCCCTAAAAGCTGGGAAAACGATGCCATCGATATGATGATTTCCCTAGCACAAGAAGCAAAAGGCGTTGGTTCAAATGGTAAAATTCATATAGTGCATTTATCGTCTGCCGACGCCATTGATGCCATTAAAACCGCACAACAGCAAGGTTTACAAATTACTGCTGAGTCTTGCCCTCATTATCTAACACTATTTTCTGAAAGCATTCCTGATGGTAAAACCGTGTTTAAATGCTGCCCTCCCATTCGTGAAGACGCCAACCGCCATTTATTATGGCAAGGTTTGGCTGATGGCATTATCGAATTTATTGTCTCTGATCATTCCCCTTGCACACCACAATTAAAACACATCGACAGCGGTGATATTGAGCATGCGTGGGGCGGTATATCATCACTGCAATTTGGTTTATCCATTATTTGGTCTGAGGCTAAAGAGCGCGGTTATTCTCTTGAACAAGTTATTGACTGGATGGCAACCCGTCCCGCAACTTTTGCGGGCTTAGGCGATAAAAAAGGTCAAATCAAAGCAGGTTTTGACGCCGACTTTATAATTTTTGATGCCGATGCTAACTACACCATCACCACTGAAATGATCAAATACCGCCATAAAATCACCCCTTATGAAGGCCGTAAAGTACTAGGGGTTGTTGAGCAGACGTTTGTGCGTGGTCAACAAGTCTTCTCGCAAGGTGAAATACTCGGCGCACCAATCGGTCAAACAATTTTGGCAGACTACACGTAATTAGCCTAGTTACCGATTCAGTCTCTATAAATTGACCTTAGAGCCAAAATAATAAATAAATTAACAAGAGAAAAACATGATTAATAATGAAATCACCGATGATACCTATGCATCACAATACATTGACTTACTCAGCGAACGCGTTGGTGGCCGAGCTTTATCTTGCAGTGACGAATGGTTTGCCGAGTGCAGTAACTTAGTAAAAGCAGGTCGTGGTGTTTTTAAAGAGGGGCATTTTGTCGACACCGGCCAATGGATGGATGGTTGGGAATCTCGCCGTAGTTATGGTCGTAAAGACCGTATTGCTAGTGGCGCAGAGTATGACTGGTGTATTTTACGTTTAGGCATTACCGGGGTGATCTATGGTTTTGATGTCGATACTAATCACTTTCGTGGCAATGCCTCAGAGTTTGTCATGGTTGAAGGCGCTAATGTTGTCGGTGAAGTAGACGAGGAAACAACGTGGACTGAACTTTTAACTAAATCAGCAACTGATGCCCATAGCCAAAACTTATTTTCATGTGAAAATCGCGATGTGTGGACACATTTACGTTTAAGAATGTATCCCGACGGTGGCATTGCCCGTTTCCGCGCCTATGGTAAGGGTCAAATTGTTAAAGAAAACTTTATTGAAGGTGAATTAGTTGACTTAGCTTCAGTGAAAAATGGCGGCCGAGGCATTGCCGCGAGTGACATGTTTTATAGCTCACCTAGTAACCTTGTTATGCCTGAACGAGGCATTAATATGGGTGACGGTTGGGAAACTAAACGCCGTCGCGATCAAGCCAATGACTGGGCAATAATTGAGTTAGGCTTACAAGGCACTATTCGTAAAGTACTGCTAGATACTGCCCACTTTAAAGGCAACTTTCCGGATCGTTTTTCGTTAGAAGCGGCAAATATTAGCGGTACTGATATTACCTCAGACACTATTACCTCAGACAAAGTGCAGTGGCAAACTATTATTTCAGCAAAACCTTTATATTCAGATCGTGAACATTTATTTGTTAAAGAAATTGAAGCCGCTATTGAGACAGAATTTACTCATGTACGCGTTAATATTTTCCCTGATGGTGGTATTAGCCGTTTACGTATTTGGGGTTTGCCAAACTGGCAAACGATTGAGGCCTGAACCATGAGTAAAGAAATGAGCAAAAAAATGACGGTTGCAGCACTTAATAATGCGGATAATAAACAGGCCAGTTATCTTTTACGCCAATGCTGTACTAGTGATGCTTGGATTGATGCTTTAGTTGCGCAGCGTCCTTTTATTACTATTGAACAATTGCATATTGCCGCAGATACTCACTGGCAAAAGCTTGCCGAAAAGGATTATTTGCAAGCCTTTGATGGTCATCCGAAAATAGGTGACGTGAGTTCACTAAAAGCAAAATATGCCAATACCAAATTAGTCGCTTCAGGCGAGCAAAGCCGTGTCGAACAAGCCACAGATGCTATTATTGCCCAGTTATCGCAAGGAAATAGTGATTATCACGAAAAATTTGGCTTTATTTTCATTGTGTGTGCTACTGGAAAATCAGCAAAAGAAATGTCTGATTTATTACATGCACGTTTACCTAATAATAGAGCAACCGAAATTAGCAATGCGGCAGTAGAGCAAGCGAAAATATTTCATTTAAGAATAGATAAGTTATTGGTAGATAACGAAAATTCATCTGGAGAAAAATCATGAGCCAAGCTAGCGTAGGTCAAATCACCACTCATATTCTCGATATATCACGCGGTGCGCCCGCGCGCAACGTACCCATTACCTTATCTTATTTAAACGAAGGGCAATGGCAAGTGATCGGCAGCAGCAAAACCAATGAAGATGGTCGTATTCCTGATTTATGTGAAGTTGGCGTGGTACAAGCTGCCGGTACTTACCAAATGCATTTTGATACCCAAGCTTACTTTACCGCCATGGGTGATCCTGTTTTCTATCCTTGGGCTGATGTGGTTTTTACTATTGAAGGTGATGGTCAACATTACCATGTGCCGTTGTTATTATCGGCCTTTGGTCATTCGACCTACCGAGGCAGCTAAAATATGACTGAACTCACGCTAACCTTGTCGCCCTTATCGGCAGAAGCGTTTATACCTTTTGGTGATGTAATTGAATTGTCTGAAAACAATAAGGTTATCGACATCAATTATGGTTTAACAAAACGCCATCATGACTTAGCTAATGTTGATGTGGGTGATAATGACGGTAAAGCGATCATTAGTTTGTTTCATAGCAACCCGATAACTTTACCCTTTGAAGTAAAAATAATGGAACGTCACCCGCTCGGATCGCAAGCTTTTTTACCATTACAAGATCAAAAACAAGGCAATGCTTATGTGATAATTGTAGCGCCCGCAGGTGAATTTGAACAAGCAAATCTGCAGGCGTTTTTAGCACAACCTAATCAAGGCGTTAATTATCATAAAGGCACTTGGCACCACTATTGTTTGGTTTTAAACCAAACCACCACTTTTGCCGTTATAGATAGAGGCGGCGAAGGCAATAATTGTGATGAAGTTGAGATCAATGATGGCGTAACCATTCGCGTGATTGAGTCGTAATGGGTAAATAATAACCAAATAAATAATAAGTAGTAAAGAGGTACCAACATGATCACCGCACACCGAGCTAGCATATTGCATTTTTTAGCTGATCCCGATCTAGTAAAACAAGGCAATGTCGCCCTTGAAGCGTGTTATCAATATTTTGATGATGGTTTACTTATAACTGAAAACGGCCATGTAAAGGCCGTTGGTGATGCCAAAGCTTTATTGGCAACACTTAACCGTGATATAAAAGTTCATGATCATACTAACTGCTTGATTATGCCAGGTTTTATCGATACCCATATTCACTATCCACAAACTGAAATGATTGCCGCTTACGGAGAACAACTTTTAGAATGGTTAGAAAAATATACTTTTCCTACCGAAGAACAATTTGAAGATGAAGATTATGCCCGTGATATTGCCGAGCGCTTTTTAGATGAATTATTACGCGCCGGAACCACCACCGCCTTAGTTTTTGGTACCGTTCACAAAGCCTCAGTTGACGCCTTTTTTAAAGCTTGTGAAACACGTGATTTACGCATGATTGCGGGTAAAGTAATGATGGACAGCAATGCGCCGGATAACTTAACTGATACGCCAGAATCATCTTATATCGACAGTAAAGCCTTGATTGAAAAGTGGCATAATAAAGGCCGTTTACGCTATGCGGTAACACCCCGTTTCTCGCCAACGTGTAGCGAAGCACAGTTACAAAAAGCAGGACAGTTACTTAGCGAACATAGCGATGTTTATATGCATACCCATTTGTCTGAAAACCTCAATGAAGTGGCGTGGGTAAAAGAGTTATTTCCTGAACGTAAAAACTATTTAGATACTTATGATCATGCCGGATTATTAGGTAAGCGTAGTGTGTTTGCGCATTGTATTCACCTTGACGATGATGAATGGCAACGCATGAGCGATAGCCAGTCAAACATCGCCTTTTGTCCAACGTCTAATTTATTTTTAGGCAGTGGGTTTTTTCACTTAAGTCGCGCAGTAAAACAAAATATTTCGGTAGGTTTGGGTACTGACGTCGGCGGCGGCACGAGCTTTTCAATGTTACAAACCTTAAATGAAGCGTATAAAGTGCTGCAATTACGCGGTGAACAATTATCACCTTTTAAAGGTTTGTACTTAGCCACACTGGGCGGTGCTAAAACATTAGATATGGATGATTTAATTGGTAATTTTGTCACCGGCAAAGAAGCAGATTTTATTGTGATGGACAAAGCAAGTACACCGTTAATGAAATTTAGAATGAGCAAATGCAAAGACCTATTCGAGCAGTTATTTGTTTTTAGCATGTTAGGTGATGACCGAGCGATAAAAGAAACGTGGTCAGCCGGAAAAATGGTGCATGCGCGCGATAAATAAAGTCTAGAAAATTAATCAAATAATTCATGACTCATGATTTACAAAAGAATTAAACATAAAAATTTAAGGTAGAGGAAGTATGGAAAGTTACATTATTGACTGGTTCAGTCTTATATTTCGCTGGCTGCATGTGATCACCGGTATTGCATGGATCGGCGCGTCATTTTATTTTGTCTGGTTAGACAACAGTTTAGAAAACCCGCCGCAATGGAAGAAAGACAAGGGTATTAAAGGTGATCTTTGGTCAATTCACGGCGGTGGTATTTACGAAGTTGCTAAGTATAAATTAGCGCCAGAACAAATGCCGGCTACCCTACATTGGTTTAAATGGGAAGCTTATACGACATGGTTAACGGGCATGATATTGTTATCCATAATTTATTATTTAGGCGCCGATGCCTATTTAATTGACAAACAAGTGGCTGATTTAACCCAGTTTCAAGCCATAACGATTGGCTTAGGTTTCATTACCTTTAGTTGGATATTGTATGAGGCTTTATGCTCAAGCCCATTAGGTAAAAATAGTACGGTAATTGCGGTAATACTAGCGCTTGCCGCTGTTGCTATTTCCTATGCATTAGCGCATCTGTTTAGTGGTCGCGGAGCTTACATTCATTTTGGTGCCATTATTGGCACCTTAATGGCGGGTAATGTTTTTCGCGTGATCATGCCATCACAACGTGCCTTAATTGCGGCAATAGAAAAAGGTGAAGCGCCGGATCCTAAATGGGGCGCAAAAGCAAAACTTCATTCAACTCATAATACTTATCTAACCTTGCCATTAATATTTATTATGATCAGCAGTCACTACCCCATGACCTATGCACACCAATTCAACTGGGTGATATTATTAGTGATTGTGGCTATTACCGCCTTAGCTCGGCAATACTTTGTGCTTGAACATAAAAAAATCCATAAACCCTCTATTTTATTTGCCGCCGCGGCCGCTACGTTAGCGTTAGCCATAGCCATAGCACCAAAACAAATTGAAGTTAAAACGGTTGCACCAGAAGACAAAGCTCAGCTTGTGATTGATGCTCAGCAAATCATTGCACAGCGTTGTAGCACTTGTCATTCAGCAACCCCTACCGATGAAGTTTTTACCGTGGCACAAGCCGGTGTATTACTTGATACCACAGCGCAAATGCAGCAATGGGCACCACGTATTAAAGCACGTACTATTGATACCCATGATATGCCGTTTATGAATAAAACGAATATGACAGCAGATGAACGCATGGTTATCGCCCGGTGGCTTAGCACGCTGAAATAAATATGGCGGTTTACCGCAGGTGCAGGCGCGACAAAGGTCGTGCTTCACTTCGTTCGTGACGACCGACAAAAAATTTATTTTCAACCTTGTGCAAATATAGCAACATTTAATTAAGCGCTTAGTTACACTAGTTTCTTTATCAATAAATCTAGCGATTATTATGGCTTTAGATAACACAAAGAAAATCGCCACAAAAAAATCCTCTGCTGGTCAGGTGCAGTCATTAGCACGAGGATTAGCTATATTAACAAGCTTGTCTGAAGCCGATAGTAGCCTTAGCCTGTCACAGATTTGTGAACACGTTTTATTAGCTTCTTCAACGGTTCATCGCTTGTTAACCAGCTTAGAGCAGCAAGGTTTTGTTGCCCAAGATCAACATCGGGGTAAATGGTCTATTGGCGTGCAAGCATTTAATGTGGGTAATGGTTATTTAAAAACCCGTGATGTTGCGGCCATTGCCAGACCTTTTATGCGCGACTTAATGGAACAAACAGGCGAAACCTCCAATCTAGGTTTACTCGACGGCGCTACTTCGGTATTAATTGCCCAAGTTGAATGCAAAGAAATGATGCGAATGGTTGCTACGTTAGGTGGTAGAACACCCGCCCATGCCAGTGGTATTGGTAAAGCGTTGCTTTCTCAACAAAGTGATAGACAAATAAAACAGTTATTCAAAGATGAAAATTTAACTTATTTAACCGATAAAACTATTACTAAAGTTGTTCACTTGCTCACCCATTTGCATGACATTAAAAGTCGCACCTATAGTATTGATGATGAAGAACAATCTAGTGGTTTACGCTGTATTGCCGCTAATATATATGATGAACACAGCGAGGCTATTGCGGCGATTTCTATTTCTGGCCCCAGATTAAGAATTACTGATGAGCGCGTGGCGAAGCTAGGAAAATGTGTCGTGGAGACCGCGGCGGCTATTTCAGAAGCTATTGGCGGCCATCAACTTTAAATATAACTTGCCTATAAATACTAAAGGGACTAATACCTCAAATATAGTCCCTTTAATCGTGTTAGCTTAGTTAAGCCTCTGCCCTTAGTCCGGCATAAAGAATACCCGCAAGGGCACACTGCTCATCAATTTCTGACGTATCTCCGGTAATACCAACGGCGCCAATAATGCTGTTTTCTGCATCTCTAATTAAGACCCCCCCAGGAACAGGTACTAGGTTGCCATGAGCCATGGTTGTTAATGCAGACATGAAGGCGGGCCTTTCATTGGCAACATCACCTAAAACACGTGAAGACATGCCCATGCCTATTGCTCCCCATGCTTTGGCAATGGCAATGTCAATGCGCATAATACTAGCATCATCTTGCCGTTTGAATGCTTTTAAATGTCCACCGGCATCTAATACTGCGACGGTTAACGGTGGAGCATTTAATTCTGCGCCTAAAGCCAACGCCCCTGCTATTATTTGAGAAGACTTCTCAAGATCTAATTTCATTGTCATAACTTACCTTCCTATTAATTAATATACCTAAACGATTTGTAAATTTAGTGTTGAAAGAACCTCCTAAAAGCACTTAGGTATATTTTTTAATCCAGCAGAACTACATTTTATTTTCAGTTTTTAAGTGCGTTTTTAAGTGCGTTTTTAAGTGCGTTTTTAAGTGCGTTTTTAAATATTTCAAAAAAATTTAGTTTTTAAAATCATGTTGTTCCGTTATAAACCTACAAAAAACCAGTGTTAATATTGTCGTATTTATTTGATATTAAACAAGTAAAATGTCAATTCCCACATTATGGAATCAATTTGCAAATAAAGTTGACACGAGTGACAAGAATTCATATTATCAATAAAACGAAATAGGTCAACACAAATATTCACTAAATCACTCGATTAAAAAACAATCAAGGTGGCGATGTTGAACCAAGCATTATTAATATTTTATGGAGCAGGTTATGCCAAAAATGAGAGCTTTAGACGCAGCAGTAAAAATTTTAGAACTTGAAGGGGTAACCCAAGCTTTTGGTGTACCCGGTGCCGCCATTAATCCTTTTTATGATGGTTTGAGACAAAACGGCACCATTAGTCATGTATTAGCGAGACATGTGGAAGGTGCATCGCATATGGCTGAAGGTTATACCCGCACTAAAGCAGGCAATATTGGTGTGTGTTTGGGCACTTCAGGCCCAGCGGGTACTGACATGGTGACTGCACTTTATTCTGCGTCTGCGGATTCAATTCCCATTCTATGTATTACCGGCCAAGCCCCACGTGCTCGTTTGCACAAAGAAGATTTTCAAGCGGTGGATATTGCAGCCATTGTTGAACCGGTCACTAAATGGACCACCACAGTATTAGAGCCGGGGCAAGTGCCGGGAGTTTTTCAGAAGGCTTTTCATTTAATGCGCTCTGGGCGCCCAGGCCCAGTACTGATTGATTTACCTATTGATGTGCAAATGGCTGAAATTGATTTCGACCCTGCAACGTATCAATCTTTAGCTCCCTATAAACCTCAAGCAACGCGTGCACAAATTGAAAAAGCCATGCAAATGCTTAATGAACAAGCAAGACCCTTAATTGTTTCAGGTGGAGGGGTTATTAATGCCGATGCGGCTGATTTGTTAGTTGAGTTTGCAGAAATTACCGGTGTGCCGGTTATTCCTACGTTAATGGGCTGGGGAACGATTCCCGATGATCATCCCTTAATGGCCGGTATGGTAGGACTACAAACCTCGCACCGTTACGGCAATGCTACTATGTTAGCGTCTAGCTTTGTCATGGGCATAGGTAACCGTTGGGCTAACCGCCATACGGGTTCGGTTGAGGTTTATACTAAAGACAGAACATTTGTTCATATTGATATAGAGCCGACCCAAATTGGTCGCGTATTTACCCCAGATTTTGGTATCACTTCTGATGCCCATGCGGCACTAACCTTACTGGTAGAAGTAGCCAAAGAGTGGCAAAAAGAAGGCAAATTAGCCGATCGAAGTGAATGGCTTACTCAGTGTCAAAACCGTAAAAAAACCATGCAACGTAAAACTAATTTCGAAGAAGTACCGATGAAACCTCATCGTGTTTATCAAGAAATGAACAAAGCCTTTAGTAAAGATACTTGTTATGTCACCACTATAGGTTTATCACAAATTGCCGGCGCACAATTTTTACACGTTTATAAACCACGCCATTGGATCAATTGTGGTCAAGCAGGGCCTTTAGGTTGGACCGTGCCTGCGGCATTAGGTGTGTGCGCGGCAGACCCAAACAAAGAAGTAGTCGCACTTTCAGGTGATTATGACTTCCAATTCATGATTGAAGAATTAGCCGTTGGTGCACAATTCAACCTGCCATACATTCATGTGGTGGTTAATAACGCCTATTTAGGGTTAATTCGTCAAGCGCAACGTGGTTTTGACATGGATTATTGTGTGCAACTTGCTTTTGAAAATATTAATGCTCCTGAGCTTGGTAGTTATGGGGTTGACCATGTTGCCGTAGTGGAAGGTTTAGGCTGTAAAGCGATTAGAGTGCGCAACCCCGATGAAATAGCGCCTGCTTTTAAAGAAGCAAGAGCTTTGATGGCAGAGTTTAAAGTGCCCGTTGTCGTTGAAGTTATTTTAGAAAACGTGACCAACATTTCTATGGGCACAGAAATTGACAATATTAATGAATTTGAGCCTCTAGCAAAAAGTGCAGCCGATGCACCAACGGCTATTACATTACTTGAAGACTCGA
Source organism: Colwellia sp. (assembly GCA_016765685.1). Classification (GTDB taxonomy): domain Bacteria; phylum Pseudomonadota; class Gammaproteobacteria; order Enterobacterales; family Alteromonadaceae; genus Colwellia. Next base: position 15,704 of record JAESPR010000085.1, read on the forward strand.
AACAATAACGCTTAACAATAGCAAACAGAGGAAAAGAAAATGCCAAAATTAAACGCTAATTTATCAATGATGTTTACCGAACTTGACTTTTTAGACCGGTTTGCGGCGGCGGCCAAAGCAGGGTTCAAAGGGGTGGAATATTTATTCCCTTATGATTTTGATACCAATGAAATTGAAAAGCGCCTCGTTGACAATAACCTTACGCAAGTACTGTTTAACTTGCCCGCAGGTGATTGGGAGGCAGGTGAACGGGGCATTGCTTGCTTACCCGACCGGGTCAAAGAATTCCGTCAAGGTGTTGATTTAGCCATTGCTTACAGCAAAGTATTAAAATGTCAGCAATGCAATATTTTAGCGGGCATAGTGCCTGAAGGTGTCACTTTAGAAGAAGCGGAGCAAACTTTTATAGAGAATTTAAAGTACGCGGCACCTCGGTTAAAAAAAGCCGGTATTCGCTGCTTGATTGAAGCGATTAATACTCGTGATATTCCCGGTTTCTTCCTAAACAATACCGAGCAAACTTTAGCGATAATCGAGCAAGCAGGCAGCGACAATTTATTTTATCAATACGACATTTATCATATGCAAATAATGGAAGGCGATATTACTCCTACTATTAGCAAGCATTTAAGCAAAATTTCTCATGTGCAATTAGCCGATAATCCCGGTCGTCATGAGCCGGGTACAGGAGAAATTAACTATCACTTTATTTTCAAATTCCTCGATGAAATCAATTATCAAGGTTGGCTTGGTTGTGAATACAAACCCCTAACTTCAACTGAAGAAGGTTTGCATTGGTTAACAACACATCAGGTTTTATCAACAGACAATACAAACGTAAGTTAAACACAATATTTTTGGAGAAAAATGATGAAAATTGGATTTATTGGTACCGGCATTATGGGTTTGCCTATGGCGCAGCATTTACAAAATGCGGGGCATGAGCTTTATTTTTCAACACACTTTATTGAGGTGCCAAGCGAATTATTAATTGCGAGCGCTACCTGCTGTGCTTCAGCACAAGCAGTAGCACAACAAGCAGACATTATCATTATCATGGTGCCGGATACGCCGCATGTTGAAGATGTTCTTTTTTCAGAAAAAGGCGTAGCATCAGGTTTAAGCCAAGGAAAAATGGTTATCGATATGAGCTCTATTGCACCCATAGCGACGAAAACTTTTGCCAAACGCATTAATGAATTGGGCTGCGAATATATTGATGCACCCGTTTCCGGTGGTGAAGTTGGCGCAAAAGCCGCCAGTTTAACTATAATGGTTGGCGGCAGTGAAGAAGGGTTTGCTCGTGCTAAACCATTATTAGCATTAATGGGTAAAAATATCACCTTGGTCGGCGGTAATGGTGATGGTCAAACTTGTAAAGTAGCGAATCAAATTATTGTTGCCTTAAATATTGAAGCGATTAGTGAAGCCTTGGTTTTTGCTTCAAAAGCGGGCGCAGATCCGGCCAAAGTACGGACAGCATTAATGGGGGGGTTTGCTGCTTCAAAAATTTTAGAGGTGCATGGCGAACGTATGATCAAACGCACGTTTAATCCCGGTTTTAGAATTAGCCTACATCAAAAAGATTTGAATTTAGCGCTATCGGCAGCGAAAGAACTTGGCATGAGTTTACCCAATACCGCGACTACGCAACAACTGTTTAATACGTGCAGTGCTAATGGTGGCGGTGAGTTAGATCATTCAGCCTTAGTACAGTCTATTGAACTAATGGCGAATCATAAGGTTACTGAATAGGGCTTGATTTAATAAGAGAGCATACCGTTTAAGCAACGTTAATATTGCCGCTAGGGATAATTGCTAAACTAGCGGTGCTATTTAGCGGATGTGTCGCTTAGTTATTATTTTGTCTCAGCGAAAGGAGGAAAAATATGCTTAACAATCCAAAAGATTTTTTGATCGATTTATTTAATACCGCTGTTTTGGCTGCACACCCCAGTGCAGTGTTAGCGCAGCATTTACCCAAAAACACCAATAGAAAAGCAATAGTTATTGGTGCAGGTAAAGCAGCCGCTTCAATGGCTGCTGCGCTAGAGCAGCATTGGCAAGGTGAGCTTTCTGGTTTAGTCGTTACCCGTTATGGCCATGGTGCTAAGTGCCAACACATTGAAGTGGTTGAAGCCGCTCACCCAGTTCCCGATGCGACCGGTCAAGAGGTTGCCCAGCGTATTTTGAATTTGGTTAGCGACTTAAACAAAGATGATTTGGTGATTTGCCTAATTTCGGGTGGCGGTTCATCGTTATTATCATTACCTGCGCAAGGCCTCAGTCTTAAAGATAAACAACTGATCAATAAAGCTTTATTAAAATCTGGTGCTGCTATTGATGAAATAAATTGCGTGCGCAAACATTTATCCGCAATAAAAGGTGGCCGACTAGCCCAAGCTTGCTATCCGGCCACTCTGCATACGTTTGCTATTTCTGATGTGCCCGGTGATGATGCAAGCACTATAGCTTCGGGGCCAACCGTCGCTGATTCCACTACTTCTGCTCAAGCGTTAGCCATTCTAAAAAAATATCAAATTAAAATTAATGAAAATGTGGTGCGTTGGTTAAACGACCCTGCGGCTGAAACACTCAAGCCGCAAGATAAAGTCTTTGAAAATACTACCTTCACCTTAATTGCAACCCCACAAGTATCGCTTGATGCGGCAACAATAAAAGCGAAAGCGGCAGGATTAAATACCCTAATACTTGGCGACCAAATTGAAGGTGAATCAAGAATAGTCGCCAAAGAGCATGGGAAAATAGCATTAGATATTGCCTCTGGTAACCATATTATTAAAGCACCTTGCCTTATTCTATCGGGTGGCGAAACAACGGTTACCGTTAAAGGTAATGGGCGGGGCGGGCGCAACGCTGAATTTTTATTAAGTTTAGCCATTACCACCAAACAGCATCAACATTTTTATGCTATTGCTGCAGATACTGATGGTATTGATGGCTCGGAAGATAACGCAGGGTGCTTATTAACGCCACAGACTTATCAAGTTGCCCAGCAAAAAAACTTAAATTTAATTGCTTACCTTAATAATAACGACGGTTATGGTTTTTTTGAAGAAACCAATAACCTGTTAATTACTGGGCCGACACGAACTAATGTTAATGATTTTCGCGCAATTTTAGTGTTATAAAAGAGTGAATAAAATAACAAAAGACAGCTATTTATTAAAAGATACCGACTACCCGTGTTTTTACAACATGTTTTATTTTTCCTGATTAAAGTACCTAGGCAGGTAAAATTAAAACTATCAAAAAGTAACCAGCAGGAGGAACTCTTTAAATTGTTTAACCTAACAGTAATCTACTCTTAGCAACTAATGTTTAAAGACAAATATAATTATGAATCAACAATCGTCAAACTACGCTTTATTTAGTCGTAATGATCTCAGTGCCTTTTGGGCGTTATTTACCGACAACTTAACTAACTTAATTGTGTTAAGTGGTATCTGTAAATTTGTTTTTAATATGCCAACCGAAATAGTGTTTGGCCGTATTGTTCCCGGTGCCGCCATTGCTATTTTAGCCGGTGTTATTGTGTACACCCTGATGGCACGGCGGCTTGCCGCTAAAACGGGTCGAAATGATATTACCGCACTTCCCTATGGCATTAGCACACCGGTGATGTTTGTTTATTTATTTGGTGTTATTGGTCCTATTTATTGGGCAACTAATGATGCGGAACTAGCTTGGCAAGTAGGTATTGGTGCCGGTTTTATTGGCGGTATAGTGGCAGCATTAGGGGCGATAATAGGACCGTTTTTAAAAAGAGTTACGCCGCGTGCGGGTATGTTAGGCACACTTTGTGGCATCGCTTTGGTTTTTATCGGCAGTGTTTCGTTAGCAAGTATATTTGAAGAGCCAGCCATTGGTTTTACTTCACTGGTGATTATTGTTTGGGGTTTAGTGGGACGATTCAAATTACCCTTTAATATTCCCGCAGGTTTAGCGGCATTGATTGTGGGCACCTTAATGGCCTTGGCGATGGGCAAAACCTCGGTTAGCTTTGAAGGGGTTGCTTTTAATCCACCGGTTCCTTATTTTGGCGACTTAATTATTGGAATTCAGCATCTTTTTAATAATCCTGAATTGTTTCTTATTTTAATTCCAGTGCAAATTTATAACTTTATTGAAACCATGAATAATGTTGAATCAGCAGAAGCCGGTGGTGATGGTTACCCCGTTGCGGCATGTCAGGTTACTGATGGCGCGGGCACTATGATAGGCGCTTTATTTGGCTCGCCATTTCCAACAACGGTTTATATTGGTCATCCGGTGTATAAAGGCATGCAAGCTCGCTGTGGTTACGTATTATTGGTTGGTGTGGTGTTTTTTCTTTCCGCGACCTTTGGCCTATTAGCTTTTTTAAGCAACTTAATACCTTTGTCAGCCGCTGCTCCTATCTTAGTTTTTGTCGCGATTAGCTTAATTTCAGAAAGTGCCGGCAGTGTTAAAAAAACGCATATGATGGCGATAGCCATTGCGATGATGCCCCATGTGTCGTCATTTGTGATGGTAAAATGGCACTCAATGCTGAACGCTTTACGTGATATTGGTGCGACTAATTTACCTGCGTTAACCGATGATGAACTAGTGGCTGCCATGTTACAGCAAGGCGCGCATTTATTGGGGCATCAAGCGTTATCTCAAGGCGCTATTATTACCGGTTTAATATGGGGTTCTATTGTGGCTTGTGTGATTGACGCGCGTTTTAAACACGCAGGGTGGTTTTCCGTCACTGCTGGCGTTATGGCCTCTATTGGTATTTTGCACTCTTCAGCATTACACTTACCATCAATAAACCCTATTGTTGTCGGTTATCTGGTCATTGGCGCTTTTTTACTGATCTATCCTCGAGTATGTCAAGTAAAAACAGTGACCGGTGAGCCCGTTACTTCAGAGCTTGATACTGAGAAATAAAAAGATGATGACAACCCATGAATTGAGATGTAAGTAGTTTTTTCAACGAACCGCTAGCTTGCAAGCTGTTTGGCAAGGTTGATTTGTTGTTGCATTAGCGCATTTAAGTCAAGATTGCTTATTTCGCCATTAACAACGCGCCACTGCCCTTGGATCATGACTCTGTCAGCTTTGGTTGCACCACATAGTAGTAGTGCGGCTAGGGGATCACCGGCGCCGGCAAAGCGCAGCTCATCTAATTTGAATAAGGCAATATCGGCTTGTTTACCCACGGCTATTTCTCCAATGTCGTCACGCCCTAAACAACCCGCAGAGCCTTTGGTAGCCCAATTAAAAGCATGAAAATGAGTCACTTTACTGGCGCCATAACGTAAACGCTGCAACAACATTGCTTGGCGAACTTCTTGGATCATATTCGAACCGTCATTTGAGGCAGAGCCATCGACGCCTAAACCAATAGGACAACCCGCCGCTTCCAAATCTAAGGTTGGACATTGACCCGATGCTAAGACCATATTGGATGAAGGACAATGACAAATGCCCACACCAGCCTTTCCTAAACGTGCTATTTCTTCATCATTAAAATGAATGCCATGCGCTAACCAAGTACGATCATTTAACCAGCCAACTCGTTCTAAATAGTCAACGGGACGAACACCAAACATGCTAATGCAAAAATCTGTTTCATCATCTGTTTCAGCCAAATGCGTATGTAAACGGACATTTTTTTCTGTCGCTAATACGGCTGTAGCCGTCATTAATGCTTCGCTCACTGAAAATGGCGAACAAGGGGCTAAAGCAATGCGTACCATAGCGCCGTCGTTGGCGTCATGGTAAGTATCAATAAGACGGGTACTATCATCAAGTATTTGTGCGTCGGTTTGAATAGTGGTTCTGGGCGGCAAACCACCTTGGTCTTCTCCTAAACTCATAGAGCCTCGCGTTAAATGTATTCGCATACCTAATGCGTTAGCTTGTTCTATTTGAAGATCAATGGCATTTTCTAAACCTGCGGGGAACAGGTAATGGTGATCACTGGCGGTCGTGCAACCCGACAATAACAATTCAGCTAAGGCAATTTTACTCGATACTGCGATCATTTCGGGCGATAATTTAGCCCAAACAGGGTAGAGGGTTTTTAACCACGGAAACAATTCTTTATTTAAAGCTTGGGGGAAAGCCCGAGTTAAGGTTTGATAAAAGTGATGATGAGTATTAATTAAACCGGGTAGTAATACATGTTCACTGGCGTCAAAAGTGGCGGTTATTTTGCTTTGAGGGTTTTCTCCTCTGGCTAGTACTTCCACTATTTTGCCGTTAGCAACCACGATACCACCGGCATATTTTTCTTCAAGGCTAGCTAAAGGGGTTTGGATCCACAAACAAGATTGATTATTTATCATAATATTTCTCTTTTTAAAGGTGCCAATTTGTTCGACTATTCAACCAGTTATGCTTTTTAAATTCAAAAATAGTAAAGCAGTAACAAACTAGTGGTGCAGAGCAGGTTTGAATCTTGCTCAATAGTACTGATTTGTCTCTTAATATTATTATGGTTAAACAATTTGGCATTAGAAATGTCTCAAGTTGAGACACGTTAATAACGTAAAATCCGGATGTGGGATCTGCTGATATACAACCCGGAAAGGTATATCCACAGTTTGAAATTAATACGATTCATCATTGATTTCAACACAGTAAATTCAACTATAGGCAGCGACTTAACGCTAATATAGTTGTTTACCGACAGTGAAAGCTTAACACTACTGTCAAGTAAGTAAAGTTTTATCAATGAGAGGGTTGAAATCATATTTGATGAGCCACATAATTAACTTATCTGTAATTCATTGTGTAATTGAAGGGTTAAATGAATAGCGTAAAAGAATATAAAAGCGCGAGTTATAAAACAGGAAAAATTCGTAAAGACAATGAAATTGTGATCCGAGAAGCGGCAGAACAAGAATTTGCTGAATTTGGTTTTAAAGGTGCCTCTATTATGAGCATTGCCAAACGAGCTAATGTGCCCAGACCTAATATTCATTACTATTTCAAAAATAAACAAGAATTATATAACGCTGTATTGATGGATATTTTGGCGTTGTGGAATAAAGCGTTCACGGAATTTACTGCTGAGGATGAACCAGCCGAGGCTATTGGTAATTATATCAGGCTTAAATTAATGTATTCAAGGTGTTATCCAACAGCATCGAAAATATTTGCCAATGAAATACTTCAAGGTGCCCCCCACTTAAATACTTATTTAAACAATGATCTTCGGGTATTGTTGGCTCATAAAACCGCTATTATTCAAGGCTGGATTGATGCCGGGAAAATGGATGCAATACAGCCTTATTATTTGATTTTTTTCATCTGGGGAGCCACTCAACATTATGCCGATTTTGGTATTCAAATAAAGTCTGCGTTGGGGAAAGAAGAATTATCAGAAGAAGACTTTGAAGAAATCACCGCCAATTTGATCCAAATAATCACTAAAGGCTGCGGTTTAGTCAAGTAACTTAAAGCAGCTAAATTAGCCCAAAAGGGTATTTGCGTATAACTTTTTCCTGCTTAGTAGCGATGAAAGTCGACCGGTTATAATCAAAAAAAATCAAACAACAAAATATTTAGTTGTTTGATTTGATGAGAACATTCAGTAAGAAAAAAGTTAGAAGTGATACTTAACTAACAGGTTTAAGTTGTTTTCATCTACGCCATCAATACCAAATTTGTTTAACCACAGTACATATTCAATGCCAACAAACAATTTAGAGTCTAAACCAAGGTGAGATGCCATATCATACTTAAGTTGCGAGGTTAAGTTCATACTGGCTTCACTGGTATCAGTAGAAGTAGCGTAATCCATGAAACCATCATAATACAATGGACCAATAGGAATGCCCCATACTACCGTTAATTGAGCGTTATTATCACCCAAGTCATTACTGCGAGCATAAACATCGGCTTTAAAATAACTAAAACCAGGCACGTTTAAGTCAGTACCAATACCTAACAAGTAATTAGTAAAACCAAACCCTGAAAAAGTTGCGGCACCAAAATTGGTACCCATTTCAATGGTACCAGACGCAGAAATACTTTTCACAAAAGAGTCTTTTTCAAATTCAGTAATTTTAATACGTGGAGACCATTCACCATAGGTTTCTAAATCGCCATTATCTGACTCTAAACGGTCAAAAAATAGAAAGCTACCGCCCCAACTTGTGCCCGTTGCATGTTCAAAGGTTAATACTTGGCGGCTAGAGTCACCAACTTCATAATTACTGCCATTTAGATAAGTAACACTGAAGTCTGACCAAAAAGTTTTTGCTTGAGTAGTAGACGCTGCAAGCGTCAAAAGTAATGCTGTTGCTAATTTTTTCATTTTATTTCCTCGGTGTTTAAATATTATGTGTTAATTTATTATTATATTGTTAGCTATAATTTAATAGCATTTGATTAAATTCTCGCTGAGTAGGAAATAACCTAATCAACTTAATGGTATAACTTGTTTTAAATAGTGATATTTGCATGATGCACGATTCCTCGTAATGAGCTAACAACGGTTGTTAAAATTGTTATCTCATTATATTCTTGAGGAGATATATTTATATTACCTTGTTAGTGTGGAAGTTTTCCATCAACCCCTTTGACATACCAATTCATGCCCATCAAATCACCAACGGGAATCACTTTACCCGCAGCAATTTTTATCGCACCAGATTGTTCGCGAATTGGACCAGCAAAGGGATGTAAAGAGCCGCTTTTTATTGCCGCTTTAACCGCGTTTATTTGATCTTGAATGGCTTGAGGTATTACTGGGTTGAACGGAGAAAGATCAAGGGCGTTTTCAGCAAGTCCATCCCACACATTTTCTGATTTCCAAGTGCCATCAATAACAGCTTGTGCTTTTGCCGTATATAAAGGCCCCCAATTATGAACGATGGCGGTTAAATGAGCATTTGGTCCATAGACTGACATATCTGAATTGTAACCAATGGCATAGACACCCTTTGCTTCAGCAGCATTAATAACGCCGGGAGAGTCGGTATGTTGAGTCAAAACGTCAGCACCTTGCAAAATCATAGTTTCGGCAGCAGAGCGCTCTTTTCCCGGGTCATACCAGGTACTGACCCAAACCACTTTAACTTTTACATCAGGGTTAACGCTCAGTGCACCAAGCGTAAAAGCATTGATGCCGCGAATAACCTCTGGAATAGCAAACGAAGCCACGTAACCTAAGATGTTGCTTTTGGTCATTAAACCCGCAGTAACACCGGCAAGGTAACGACCTTCATAAGCGCGGTCAAAATAGGTGCCGACATTTTTAGCGCGTTTATAACCAGTAGAATGTTCAAATTTTACGTTAGGAAAACGTTTGGCTACCTTTAATGTCGGGTTCATATAACCAAACGAGGTGGTAAAAATTAAACCGTGGCCAGAACGAGCAAGTTGTTTAATAACGCGCTCTGAGTCAGCACCTTCGGCAACACTTTCAACAAAGGTGGTGGTGACTTTGTTACCTAGTTTTTCTTCCATATACTTACGGCCATTATCATGAGCGTAAGTCCAGCCAGCATCGCCGGTAGGGCCAACGTAGACAAAGCCAACTTTAAGCGGCTTTTTAGCCTCGTTTGCTACCGCCACATTAGCGCTGACACTCGCTATAAGCGAGACAAAAACCAATGAACTACATAATTTTTTGAGTGATGATCTGAGCATCTTAATTCTCCAAGTTATTGTTGTATTGTTATATTGTTGTTTTACTCGTTGTAACCGTTACTGCGTAATACTGTCTTTAAAGCGTATTCTCTCCATTTTATCTATTTGAATGAAAGGGTTTGCCTAACGACACTGGAGCGAATAGTTTAATTCTGGCTTGGTTTTTAGACAAAAATACTAAGACCACAATAGTGACGACATACGGTAAGGTTGCTAATAAGTTAGAAGATATAGAGACGCCAAACCCCTGTAAAATTAGATGCATTATGCTCATAAAACCAAATAAATAAGCGCCAATAATTGCTCGTTCTACTCGCCAACTAGCAAATACAACTAGCGCTAGTGCTATCCAACCGCGACCTGCAGTCATGTTGTCAGCCCATAATGGGGTGATAACTAAGGAAAGATAAGCACCGGCTAACCCTGCCATAGCGCCGCCAAAAAGAATCGCTAAATAACGTACTTTAAGTACCGGTAGCCCAATCGCTTCTGAAGACTCAGGTGACTCGCCAACCGCTTTTACAATCAAACCAGCGCGAGTGTTTTTAAAGAAATAATATAAAACGGCGGCTAACATTATTGATATATAAACCAAAATGTCATGTGAAAATAATATTTTACCGAGCACAGGAATATCGCTTAATAAAGGGATGTTTGACTTAGACAAGCCCTCTAGGCCTTTACCGATATAATCAATACCGACAAAAGCACTTAAACCTGAGCCAAAAATGGTTAATGCTAAACCAGTAGCTACTTGGTTGGCATTCAAGTGCATTGAAATAACACCAAAAAGCAGTGACATCAATACACCGGCAATCATGGCAAAGGTGAAGCCCAGCAGCAGGCTTTCAGTATGATAAGCGACGATAAAGCCGAATACGGCACCCATTAACATCATACCTTCTTGACCCAAATTCAGTACGCCAGATTTTTCACAAACCAGCTCACCTAAGGCAACAAAAAGTATTGGAGTGCCGGTAATAATGGTCATATATAAAATGTTGGTGATTAAATTAATGTCCATTATTTATTCTCCAAAGATACAGGTGGAGCTAGGTTTGAGGTTGACGCTCCTGACGGATTCGATAAGACAGCGGGTTCGATATGCCTGGTTGGTTTGCGTTTATTAATAACGACTCGATAACCAATAAAAATGTCACAAGCGAGTAAGAAAAATAGCAACATTCCTTGAAATAGGCCGGTCATAGCCAAAGGTAAGCCGAGGTTTATCTGTGCCATTTCACCGCCTAAGTACATTAAAGCCATTAACAAGCTGGCAAATAAAATGCCGATGGGATGTAAACGGCCAAGAAAGGCTACTATGATTGCCGAAAAACCGTAACCGGGAGAGATATTTGGCACCAACTGTCCTATAGGACCGGTTACCTCTGAAACGCCTGCCAACCCGGCTAAGGCTCCACAAATAATAAAAGCCAACCACACCAATTTTTTATCTTTAAAACCGGCAAAGTGGGCTGAACGAGCATCTTTGCCTAATACCTGCATTTGAAAACCGACAAAAGTTTTACTTAAAAATACCCAGACAACAACTACAGCCAACAAAGCAAGGCCGGCACCTAAATGAAGACGAGTACCATCAAACAAAATAGGTAGTTCTTGTGCGGCCGAAAATAGTGCCGATTCAGGGAAATTATAACCATGAGGGTCTTTTAGTGGACCGTGAACAGCGAACAACAAGATATTCAAGCTGATGTAATTCAACATGATAGTTGATAGTATTTCGTTGGTATTAAAATGAGTTTTTAAATAAGCAGGGATAACGGCCCAAAAAATGCCGCCTAACATTCCAGCGATTAAAACGCTGGGTAATACCCACATTCCTTGGGCATCTAATAACGATAATGCTGCCCAACTGCCAACCAAACCACCCATTAAGAGTTGACCTTCTGCCCCAATGTTCCACACATTAGCGCGATAACAAACAGCCAAACCAATGGCACATAATAAAATAGGCGCGGCTTTAACACCTAATTCTGAAAGGCCATAAAGATCACTGATCGGTAGAATAAAGAAAGTGTATAAGGTTTCTAATGGTGGTTTGCCTAATAAGACAAACAAAATGCTGCCACATATAAGGGTCAACACGCCGGCGAATAATGGTGATGCATAGGCCAGCAGTTTGGAGTCGTGGCCACGCGATTCTAATTTAAACATGTTAGTTTCACTTCCTAAATTTTGTAATTTTCGCCATACTTAGTTAAACAGTAATAATACCAATCTCACTAAATACGTGATCATTTCTACTTGTTAAAATCACCAACCACTGCGTTATTTATTTAATAATTAGAACAACTAGTTATTAAAATAAATGCCTTATGTTTGGCGATTTTTCCTGCGTATAAAGTAGATCACCTAATTAATGAAAATGGTATAATTAAGCGACTTGTGACTCTTCGAATACGCCAGCCATCCAACTACCAACTTCTTCAATGCTGGTTGTGGTAGTCGCTTTAATAGGTGACAACTGGCCGTCAAATAAGGCACACATACGGTCACTGATGATGAATAGTTCATCTATATCTTCTGATATCACCAAAATAGCTGCACCATTGTCGCGTAAGGTGATGAGCTCTTTATGGATAGCAATAGCTGCGCCGATATCAACGCCCCATGTTGGGTGCGCTGCGACTAAGCATTTAGGCTTTTGTAAAATTTCTCGACCAATTATAAATTTTTGTAAATTACCACCCGACAAGCTTTTGGCGACACTGTAACGGTCACCACACTTAACGTTGAATTGTTTGATAATTAAATCAGTGAATTTTTCAATAGCATTACGTACTAGAAAGCCGTTTTTAGTTAGGCCTTGCAGTGCGCCCGTTAATAAACCATTTTCCCAAAGACTCATGTCAGGAACCGCACCTTGACCTAATCTATCTTCAGGAACAAATGCTAAACCTTGTGCTCTTCTAAACGTTGGCGTTAGTTTGCTTAAATCGGTATCTGGGAACAAAATTCTGCCATTTTCAACTAAAATGGTTTCACCACTGAGTGCAGCTAACAACTCAGACTGGCCATTACCCGCAACCCCCGCAACCCCTAATATTTCACCTTTTTTAACGCTGAAATTGATGTCTTTTAAACTAACGCCAAAAGGGTCATCGGTGGCTAAATTAAGGTTATTAACGGTGAGGAAATCTGTGCTACCAACGGCTTTTTGGTAATCATGGCCTACCGGAGTCTCATCGCCAACCATCATCTTAGCCATGCTAGTGATGCTTTCATCTTTAGGGTGACAGCTACCTGAAACGGCGCCGTTGCGTAAAATAGTCGCGAAATCACATAGGGCTTTTACTTCTTTTAATTTATGACTAATAAATAAAATGCTGGTACCTTCAGATGCCAATTGATGGAGGGTTTTAAATAGGGTGCCAACTTCTTGTGGAGTTAGCACCGAGGTAGGTTCATCTAAAATAAGTAGCTTGATATCTGTAATTAAACAGCGAACAATTTCGACTCTTTGTCGTTCACCAGTTGATAAAGTATGTACTAAGCGGTGGGGGTTAAGTGGCATGCCATATTTTTTGGAAACTTCTTCAATACGCGTTGCTAATGCAGCCATGTCTTTGGTATCTGATTTGTCCATACTCAGTGCAATATTTTCGATAATGGTTAAGGTTTCAAATAAAGAGAAATGTTGAAATACCATACCTATGCCTAAACGGCGGGCTTGTGCGGGAGCTGATACCGTTATTTCTTGACCTTCCCAAATGAAACGCCCTGAATCTGGTTTCACCACCCCGTAAATTATTTTCATCAAGGTGCTTTTACCCGCGCCATTTTCACCTAACAATGCGTAAATAGTGCCGGGTTTTATTTTTAAACTAACCTTGTCATTAGCCAAACATCCAGGGTATTGCTTCGAAATGCCTTCGAGTATCAACCGGTATTCATCTTGATAATTAGCTGCTGTCATAAATTCATCTCCCCAATCTTTTACGAAAATATACAAGTTAGAAAAAAAATATTTTTATTATAGTGGTCGTATGCGATCCGTGCCGCATGAGTGATCTCAAAAAAACATCGTTTGTGAGGCACTTAATTATTTTTTAAAACAGTGTTTTTTTTATTTGCTAAGGAAGTGCCATTAGCGAGTAAAATCAGTTTTTGTTTTGTTGATAATGTAGACGAATATTACCTTGTCAAATCCTGACAGTCATGTCAACAAATATTTGTAAATTAACTTAGTAGAGAAATATTTCGTTTTGGTTTTTTGTGCTAAAGTGCTTATGTGACAGTCTGTTAGCTCTATTCTTTCGTAATTAAAAGATCGGTGTTATCTTTATTTTACGGGTTTTAAAATATAAAAAAACGATGGTTTTCTTTGCAAACGGATGATAAGTATTGCTATTTTAATTTTTAAAAACCAATTTGAGAGCGTCAGTATTGTTTAAATAATTTGACTATTAAATGTGCTGCTAAGCTATTTTTTTCGACAGAAAAAGCAGTAGCAACAATCAAGATCATAATATTAATGTACATTATTGAAAAAAGTGCCTAAAGTAATGGTTATACTTTCAATATCGTGTTGAATATTTTACTCTTTTATTGTGATGAAAATGAACCTATCTTATTTTTCCCCTAATGATTTGTTAAAGCTTTTTAATGGCAAGTTGATTGGTGTTGTTTTATTTTTTTGCGGTATAACTAGCGCACAAAGTGCGCTTAAAGAAGGTTATCAATTAACACAAATTGAAGCCGAACCTTATACGCAAGTGATACAACGCACAGGCAAGGTTGATTTTGCTAGAGTAACCAACCTTTCATTTAAAACGGCGGGTTTTTTAACGCAACTAAATGTCAATGATGGCGATGTCTTTGAAGCGAAAAAATTATTAGCGGCATTAGATACAGCAGAATTAAAAGCTGACAAAAATGCCACTTATGCACGTTTGTTACAAGCCAAACGTAATGTAAGCCGCATAGAAATTTTATTGAAAAAAAATCTCAGTTCACAGCGAGAATTAGATGATGCATTAACCGATGTAGAAACTACCCGAGCAACTTACCGAGTGGCTTATTATAATTTAGAAAAAGCACAAATAATCGCCCCTTTTGACGGCGTGGTTGTGCAACGAAATACCGAATTAGGTGAACTTCAATCACCGGGTATCTCTGCTTTGCAGGTGGCCAAGTTATCGAATAATCTTATTGTAAGGGTTGCTTTAACCGGTGAAGAAATATCGTTAGTACATATAAATCAAAAAGTGAAAGTTAACTTAGCTTATTTAGGGTTGGTTGACGGTAAAGTAAGTAAAATTCCTGCCATAGCAGATAGTCGTAATCATCTGTTTATTATTGAGGTTTTACTCTCAGAAACTCATTTTACTAAACCGTTAATTGTTGGGCAATTAGCGCGAATTTTGATTTATGCGCAAAGCCAAGACTTTGTTTACCGTATGCCAATTAGCGCGCTTAATGCGGTTAATGAACAGGGCCAAGCGTTGATCACTATTGAAAACTACAACAAACCCGAACAACACGCTTTTACTGTTTATAAAATAGATAATGACTTTCTTTATCTAACGGCTCAAGAAAACTCAGCAGCACTGAATGTGATTACCCACGGATGGAATAAGCTACCGCTTATTACCACTAAGAAGTAAGTATCAGCATATAATATGAAATTACCTAGTTTAGCGATTAAAAACGAGCAGTTTACCTTTACCATTGTAGTTTTACTTGTGCTTGTTGGCATAGTATCCTATTTTAATATGCCCCGTAGTGAAGATCCACAATTCGATATTCCAATTACGTTAATAGAGGTGATTTATCCTGGGGCATCACCAACCGATATTGAAACCTTAGTGGTCGACCCACTAGAAGAAGAATTTGCCGATATTGATAATATTAAAAAAATTGAATCACAAATAAAAAATGGCGGCGCTCGCATTGAAGTGGTCTTTCATTATGGCTCGGATCCAGAGCTGGCTTTTAATAAAATACAACTTGCAGTTTCTTCGGTAAAACCTTCATTACCCGCAGGTGTTCAAGACTTATTGGTATTAAAAGCAACACCAACCGCGGTTGCAATAGTACAACTTGCCCTGTGGACAGAGCCCACTGATTACAAACAGATGGAGTTTTACGCCAAACTTTTAGAAAAGCGTCTGGAAACCATCACTAGTGTTAAAAAAGCTGACATCTGGGGTTATCCGCAACAAGTGGTGGCTGTTGATCTTAATTTAGATTTGCTGCTGCACCATAAAATTTCTACCACCCAAATAATGCAAGTATTGCAAGGACGAGCAATCAACATTACCCCAGGTTTTGTTGATGCCAATACTCGTCGTTTCAATGTCAAAACCAGTGGTAATTTCGAAAAAATTTCTCAGTTAGAAAATACTATTATTATGTCTAATGATGATTTTGTTTTACGGCTTAAAGATGTTGCACAAGTGGGCTTTGGCAGCCAAGAGCCAAATTATTTAGCCTATTTTGATAAAAAACCGGTGATTTTCATTACGGTTGAACAAAGGATGAACACGAATATTTTTTCGTTAACTGATGCTATACAACAAGAAGTCGCACTATTTAAGCAAACAATACCTTCGAGCATAAAAATGGATGTTTTGTTCGAACAAGCACAGAGCGTTGAAAGTAGGGTGAATGGCTTTTTCAAAAACCTTTGGCAAGGTCTCGTATTAGTCGGCATATTATCGCTATTATTTTTAGGTTTGCGAGAATCATTAGTGGTGATGGTTGCCATTCCGCTTTCTTTTCTTATTGCTATTGGTTGGTTGGATTTTGCCGGTTTTGGCTTGCAACAAATGTCGATAGTTGGGTTAATCATTGCTTTGGGTTTGTTAGTTGATAATGCCATTGTGGTTACGGAAAGTATTCATCGAGAGAAAAAGAATCATAAATCACTTGCCGATGCGGCTGCGGCGGGCGCAAGTAAAGTTGGTTGGGCCATTTCAAGTGGCACTATTACCACCATGTTGGCATTTTTACCTATGCTGATGTTAGCCAGTGATACCGGTGATTTTATTCGCTCTATGCCGGTAACCGTGGTGCTGGTGCTTTTGGCTTCATTGCTGATCGCGTTAACACTTACGCCAATGTTAGCGAGTAAGGTTTTATCTACTAAGCCAAGTAAAATAAAAACATTACAGCATTACATTAATAAGTTTGCTGAAAATATTTATGCTATCTGGCTGCAAAAACTCTTTCGTTTGAAAATTGTGGTTATTGCACTCGCTTTAGCTAGTTTGCTAGGTATGCTGTCGCTTTTTTCTGAGGTCGGTTTGAGTTTATTCCCCAAAGCCGAGAAACCGATGATTTTAATTGATGTCGAAACGCCGCCTAATTCGTCACTAGACTATACAAATAGTGTTATGCAGCAAATGACGAGCTTTATCGAAAAACAAAATTTAGTCGCCAAAGTGGCATTAAATGTCGGTAATTCTAATCCGCGCATCTATTATAATGAAATACCTAAACGCGGTGTGGTTAAGTATGGTCAAGTTTTGGTGGTTTTATCTGAGTTTAACCAGAGCGAAATGGCG
Organism: Colwellia sp.; assembly: GCA_016765685.1. Lineage (GTDB taxonomy): Bacteria > Pseudomonadota > Gammaproteobacteria > Enterobacterales > Alteromonadaceae > Colwellia. The sequence goes on from JAESPR010000085.1 coordinate 32,887, forward strand.
CTATTAGTGAATATTTTGCGTACTGAATTTTCTACTTGGCAACAAGCCAAAATAACGGTGAAAGAGTTTACTCAAGGGCCGGTAACTGACCAACCTATTGCTATTCGATTAATTTCCGAGTCACTCGCCGATTTAGAGCGTGTTGCCAACGATTTAGCAAATAAAATGGCGGCAACCGAAGGAACTATTAATATCGATAACCCAATTGGCGTGGCTAATACCGAGTTGCGCTTGCAAATTGACTACGACAAGGCCGGTTTGTCGAATATTGATATCAACACCTTAGACAATACCCTGCAGTCGGTATTAAGTGGCACTTATATTGGCCGGTTCAATGATGTTAATGGCGAAAATTACCCCATTTTAGTACGTAATAAAAATCCTGACATTGATACCTTGTCTAATGTGTATGTTACTAGTTTAACCGGTCAGCATATTCCGTTGATGCAAGTGGTAAATGCTCAATTGCAAAAGGGACAAAGCGATTATTTTCATTATCAAAAATTGCGCATGGCAAAAGTTTCTGCTGATGCGGGCAGCGGTTATTCCGTTAAAGCGCTTACTGATGAATTTGTGCAATACATAGAGCAATATAATTTGCCCGTTGGTATGTATTACACCCTAGGTGGTGAAGAAGAATCTAGGCAAGAATCTTTTGCGGGTTTAACGCAAATTATGCTGATAACCGCTATCGGTATTTTTGCTATTTTAGTGCTGCAATTTAAGTCCTTTTTACAGCCATTGATTATTTTTAGCTCAATTCCCTTTGCGATGGCGGGTTCGGTTATTGGTTTGTATTTAACCGGCTTGTCATTTTCCATGATGGCGTTTATTGGTTTGATTAGCTTGTTTGGCATTGTCGTTAATAATGCCATTATCTTAATTGATAGTACCAATAGAAATTTGGCACAAGGGTTAACCAAGCAGCAAGCAGTACTTGCTGCAAGTGCTACTCGCTTTACCCCCATATTGCTAACTACACTCACCACCATTGGCGGATTAATCCCGTTAACCCTGTATGGCGGCGATTTATGGCAGCCCCTTGGTGTGGTGCTTATTTCGGGGCTTTGTGTGTCGGCACTTTCAAGCTTTTTGTTGGTGCCGGTATTAACGGAGTTGTTTACTCGTACAAAGGTTCAGCCCAACCCTACTGCTAAAATAAAGAATTAACGCATGGAAATGTACAAGGTCGGTATTTGGGGTTACAGCTTTGCTAGTATTGCCTATATCATTTTTTCTCTACTTATACTTGCCGCTCATAATCAATCGAGCATTGCTAAATGGGTGCTATTTAGCGCTTTAATGGCCTCAATGGCCAATATGATAGGCGTATTACAAATAACACTTGGCTTTTCTTTGCAATGGGCAATGTTGGTTGATGCCATTAAAATAGCAACATTTTCGGTGTTAATTCTAAGCTTCAATATTGAAAAAGGCAGCGTTCAAGAAATTTTTAAAAACAAGAGGGTAAGTAAGTACTTACTGTTTTGGCTTGGCGCTATACTTGTTTGCTGGGGCATTAGTTATTCACTTGACTATGCTTATGAATATTTATTTTTACTCTTTGTTTTACTCAATTTAACTAGCCTAGTGCTTCTTGAGCAGCTTTATCGTGGTGCCAATGTAGAAGCAAAAAAATCAATAACGCCGTTAGTGATTGCGTTGGGCAGTATAGCCGTATTTGATTTTGTGCTTTACGCTCAAGCAACTATGGTTGGCGGTATTGAGTTTGATTTTTGGTATGTCAGAGGATATTTATCTGCTATCGCGGTACCGCTATTATTAATTAGCATTCGACGATTTAAAGAAGGCGTTGTGCGAATATTTGTCTCGCGCAACGTTGTTTTCTATAGCTCAATGTTAATGATCGCCGGTTTATATTTATTATTAATGGCGGTGGCGGGTTATTTAATTAATTACCTTGGCGGCGAGTGGGGGCAGTTAGTTAGCTTTGGGTTTTTTATTTTGGGTAGCATTGTGCTGGCCGTATTACTGATCACGGAAACGGTTCGCCGTCAGGTAAAGGTATTTATATCAAAACATTTTTTTGCCAATAAATATGAATATCGAGAAGAATGGTTAGAGCTTATTGGTAAAATAGAAACGGCAAGTGCTGAAAACTATTATCAAATGTCATTGCAAATAATGATGTCGAAAGTAGACGCTACCGGCGGGATTATATTAAAAGCTAATGGTAACAATCGGTTCACGGTAAAGCATAATGACTCTATTGAGTTAGATGAATCGTTCAATAAAGACTTAATGTTATTGGAACATTTTACCAAAAATCAGGGCTGGATTATTGATATCAATGAATATAATGAAGATCCATTATCGTATCCGGGCCTATTTATTCATCCTAAAATTTGGCGTTCAGTGGGGGTGAATATTTTAGTTCCCATATTTATTAGCAAAGTTTTTTATGGCTTTTTTGTACTATCAAATATTGATGAGCATAATAAATTAAACTGGGAAGACCGAGACTTACTGTTTGCTATTGCTAAGCAATTAGGCAATTTTATTTCTCTCAATGAGGCTAACGATAAATTAGCAGAGTCTAAGCAATTTGATGCTTTTAATCGTATGTCGGCTTTTTTGGTGCATGATTTAAAGAATGTTCAAGCCCAACTGGCCTTGATAACGTCAAATGCGATGCAGCATCGTGATAATCCTGAGTTTGTTGATGATGTTTTTGAAACCGTCGAGTCGGCGACCGAGCGTTTATCAAAAGTATTGACACAGTTGAGAAACAAGCAAGTGGCGCAATCAAGCAGTAAAAGCGTTGATTTGGGTGATATTATTGAACGAGTTGCAGTGCAGCGCAACGTAATGCAGCCACAAGTTGTGATCAGTAATCAAGACATATGTTGGGCGACCCTTGACGATGAGCGTTTTTTCTCCGTGATGAACCACTTAGTTCAAAATGCGCAAGAAGCAACGGCAGATGATGGCAGTGTGAAAGTAACCTTAACAAAACAACAAGACAAAGAGTGCATTAATATTGAGGTTAGTGACAATGGTTGTGGTATGTCTGAAAATTTTATTAAAACGAGGCTGTTTAAACCTTTTGATACCACTAAAGGTAATGCAGGTATGGGCATTGGTGTTTTTGAAGCCAAACAGTTTTTTGAAAGTGTCGCGGGCAGCTTAACGGTTGAAAGCGTTGAAGGGCAAGGCACAAAGATGATTATTTGTGTACCCTTGCAGGTAGAATTTATGCTGCCAACTTGACGGGCTAAAAATCGATCTACATGTGAACCTGAGCTACCCACATAGCAAGAATAATAATTAGGAAGTAAGCGGTAATGGAAAAAGTATTAATTGTTGATGATGACAAAGGTATTCAAAAGCAGCTTAAGTGGAGTTTATCTGACTATAGCCCCATATTGGCGGGCGATCGAGAGGCTGCTATTGCGGCAGTTAGGCGACACGAACCTAAAGTGGTTACCTTAGATTTAGGCTTGCCACCAGATGCTGCCAACGCCAGTGAAGGGTTGAAAGCATTAGAAGAAATTCTTGCCATCGCGCCCCATACCAAAGTTATAGTAATCACCGGAAATGAAGATAGAACCAATGCCTTAAAAGCCATTGCCGCTGGCGCTTATGATTTTTATCAAAAACCTATTGATGCCGAAGTGATCAATGTCATCATTTCTCGTGCTTTGACCTTAGCCACCATTGAAAGTGAAAACCGTACTATGCGTGCGGTCACCGATAGTAATATAGGCATTATTGGTAATAGTGAAGCCATTGAGCGGTTATGCACTATGGTGAAGCGTATCGCACCTACCAATATTACCACGTTGTTATTAGGTGAAAGTGGTACAGGCAAGGAAGTCACGGCCAAAGCGGTTCATTTGGCAAGCGAACGTATTAACAAGCCCTTTGTCGCCATTAACTGTGCCTCCATCCCTGAAAATTTATTGGAAAGTGAGCTATTTGGTTTTGAAAGAGGCGCATTTACTGGTGCGCATAAAACCACGAAGGGTAAAATAGAATGCGCGGAGGGGGGAACCTTATTTCTTGACGAAATAGGTGATATGCCCTTTAATTTGCAAGCTAAATTACTGCGCTTTTTACAAGAAAAAATCATTGAACGACTTGGTGGTAGAGAAGAAATTCCGGTAAATGTTAGGGTGATATGTGCTACCAATCAAAACTTGGAAGAAATGGTTGCTAACAAAGAGTTTAGAGAGGATTTATTTTATCGAGTCAGTGAGATCACCCTAAATATTCCGCCATTACGTGACCGTGATGAAGACGTGTTAATTCTTGCCCAATACTTTTTGCAATTATATGCCACAGAGTATAAAAGCAATGCAAAATCCTTTTCTGATGACGCAATAAGTGCCATTAAAGCGCATCAATGGCCGGGCAATATTCGTGAATTACAGAATAAAGTAAAATCTTCGGTGGTGATGAGTACTGGCGTGCAAGTAACTGCATTTGATTTAGGCTTTTTTGATCATAGTGATAGCAACTATGAATTGTCACTAAATTTGCGCACCGTACGAGAGCAGGCAGAGTCTATTGCCATTCAAAAAGCCTATGCTTTGTCTGAAGGGAACATGTCGAAAACATCAGAATTATTAGGTGTGACTAGACCAACCTTGTATTCATTAATTGAAAAGTATGAGTTGAATATTAATAACTAGGGCGTAATAAATTACACCCATAATGCAGGTCGCGGGTTTGCACCGACAATTATTTTAATTTTTTTAAAGATTTTTCCTTTTTCCAAGTAACGAGCAATGCTTTGGCTTTATCTTTATCAGTAAAACCTTGTTTTGCTTTCACCGCTTCAGCTAATAATTTATACGCCTCTCGGTCACGTTGTTCTTGTTTTAGCGTTAGCGCGAGGTGGTATTTCACTTCAGCATTGTCGAAATCTACTACTAACGCTTGGCGAAATAACGTTATCGCTTCGGTTCTGTGTCCTTGTTGCGTTTTAACCCAACCGAGTGTATCAATAATATTGGCATTTGTGGGTGCTTTTTTATACGCCTCGCTGGCAAAATCAGCCGCTAAGGATAGCTCTCCTAAACGCAGTGCAATGTTAGCGGCATTGTTGAGGAGCACAGGCATGCGCTGGTATTTTTTAATAAGTGTTTGATAATGTTTTAAAGACTCGGCTAGTTTTTCTTGGTGAGCGTAACTTTCGGCTAATGCTATTTCAGCGATAACATCTTGAGGGTTTTTACTAAGCCATTTTTTAATAAGCTGTTGGGATTTTGCATACTTTTCCTGCTGATTTAGTGCGTTAAACAATCCTAAAGTAGACTTTCTGCCGGTGTTTTTTTGTAATGCCCTGCGGTAACTTTGCTCGGCTTTTTGGTATTCACCTTTTGCCTCAAATAATTGTGCCGACAAGATATCTGCGACATCTTGCTGAGGAATTAATTTATTTACAGCGTAAATAACTTGCTCGGCTCTAACATGATTTTTTTGAAACAAAACAATAGAATAAAGCATTAACAACGGCTCAATGCGCTTGTCATCCCAAGCAATGGCTTTATTTAACGACTTAATAGCGGCATTTCTATTATCCATGTTCAGTTGTGCCTGAGCTAGCAATAGGAACGTTTTGGTTCGATCTGCGGAGTCAGCTACGGCTGATTCAAAGGTTAAGATCGCCTTTAGCGGTTGATTCAATTGGGTATATAAATGGCCTAACTTTATTTTAACTTCACTATTTTTTGGGTGTTTCTGCATATAGGCAAGTAAAATAGGCTCGGCTTTATTATATTTGCCTGCGGCAATGTAGTAGTCGACTAATTTAGTTAAGGTGAAGGCGTTTTTGTTATCAAAGGCGAAGGCGCGTTGATATTCTGCCAATGCTTGTACAGCTTGGTTGCTTCTCATATAAATATCGGCAAGTTCTACCATTAATTGCGTATTTTGTGGTTGCGCTTTTAATGTCTCTTGCAATAAGGTAATGGCTTGTTGCGAGCCTTGTTCGATAAACTCCATTCTAGCTAAGTGTATAATTGCTTTGCTATTATTAGGCTGTATCTTAATTGCTTGTTGAAAGGCTTGTCGAGCATCTTTTATTTCACCGGAAAAACCAAGAGCAATGCCATGTTGTTGTTGAAAGTAACTATTGCTCGGTTGAGCGGTAATTAATTTATGGGTTAAAACTTTCGCTTTAGTAAACTGTTTGGTTTTTAAATAGGCCTCAACAAGTAATAAGGTGATATCAGTGTTAGCGTTATCGCCCTGTTTTGCATCCAGTAGATTAGTAATCGCTTGATCATAATTGCCAGCAAGGATTTCATTTTGTGCCAAATTACTTAAAGCCTGACTATGACCGGGAGTTAAACTAACCACTTTTTCAAAATAATATTTTGCTTGTTCAATTTCGCCCTGCTCCATTAAAGCAATACCGATTAAAGATAAAATTTCAGGATTGTCGGGATAATAAATGTTGATTTTAGCAAGTAGTTTTTTGGCATTTTGTGGCTCGCCTTGTTTTAGTTCAATAATAGCGATGTGTCGTAAGCTATTGAAGTCATTTTCTTTTATGGTTAAATAGTTTTGAAAATAATGACGAGCATCTTCGAGGTTGCCGGCATTAAAATTTGCAATGCCAGCCAAAAAAAGATAGCTGGGATTTTGCATCATTACTGTGTCAGGGATGCTTTGTAAGGTAATTAGCACTTCGTTTAATTTTGCCTTACTGTCTTCATCATTGCCTAACTCCGCACTAACAAGTGCACGTAAATACTTTGCTCTAGGCTCGAGTGGAATTTTTAATAAAATAAAATCAAGGTCTTGGGCTGCTTCTTGCCATTTGTTGTCATTAATATAGAGGGTTGCCCGAGTAAGTTTTGCTTGTAAGTGCTCAGGCTCTTGCTTAAGGGCCTGATTAATTGCCGATAGTGATTTTTCATGTAACCCCTGCATCTGATAAAGGGTTGATTTCATAATCCAAGCATTGGTCAAAGGCTCGTATGATGCCAATGCTTTATCAACAAATTCAACTGCTTTAGTTATTTTACTTTTATTCATGGCCACTTGAGCTATGCCAAGCATGGCAAGTTGAAAGTCTGATTCGAGCATCAACGTTTCATGGAAGGCTTGTTCTGCTTGGCGTAATTGATTTAAGCCTAAATAGGCTTGCCCTCGAGCAAAAAGCACTTGGCTTTCAATATGGCTACCGCGATAGCCGGGTGTGGCAATATCAAGTACTTGTTTGTACTTGTTTTGTAAAACCAAAGATTGCGCTAATAAAGCAATGATCTGGTTAAAGTCCACGCCACGAGCTTGTAAATCATATAATTCAGTTTCAGCAACCTCACCTTTACCTTGAGCTATAAAGGTTTCGGCGAGTAAAAGTCGCGAAGGAATATGATCCACGTCTTCTTTAAGGGCATTTTTTAAGTGAATGATAGTTTCATTATAAGATTGTTGGTGAAAACTTTTTAAGGCACTTTCATAGGCATTATTTGCCATCAAACTAAAGTGCATAAAAAGAGTAAATGTTAATAGTAAATATTTCAAAAAATTGATCATAATGAAAACAAAGTAAAAGCTAAGTGTTAGGAATATTACACTATTAAAATTAAACGTTAAGCAATATACTACACAGTAGAGAATAAAAAGTGTCGATAACTTTTACAGTATTCGTTTTTAGTCAGGTATTAAAGTAATAATATCTATGTTAATTAGATGGTTGTGTTTTTGGAACGTTATTTGCATTGTGTTATTAATATATAATGATATTTTAATGGAAGTATTTATGAAATTTATAACCAAATTGAGCGCGATGTGCGCCGCTATTACCGTGATATTTTCATCAATGAGCTATGCGGGTACAGTGGCTTCTACAAAGTTAGCAGATAACTACATTGGCGCTAATGGAGGCCATTCCTTTAATGTAGACTATACACCTAATAATGTTACTGCGAACTATGACACTCATTGGATGAAAGTTTTCCGTACATTAAATGATGACGGCACCGGCTCTCTAAAAGTCAAAATTAAATCAAACTTTGTTTCTTATAATAATGAGTCCGGTTATGACTTTGGTGACTTATTTATCATGGATGCGGCAAATTATACATTAGCTGACGCTTGTACCGACAATAAAGGTAACACTGCTTATGGCTGTAATGAATATAGTGTAACGCCTAACGGCGCAACGCCTCATGCCGGTGTGAAAGAATCACCTAATCAGTGGCAATATGCATTTGATTTAGGTGACTCTAGAGATCGTTCATATGGAAAAAATGATAAGCAACAAGGTGACTTAAGAGAGCTGTATCAAGGAGCAGATTATAAGAAAAGCTTGATAACAACAAGCAGTGATCGTAAATGGCAAGCCATTAAAGTTAGCGATAATGTGCTTAACGCGAATGTTGGTAATGGCGGTAAATGGTGGACAAAGACCAATAAAGATTTTTTAATTATGAAATTTGATATAACGGGCACTTCTTTAATGACCGCAGCTCAGTTAGCGTTACGTTGGCAGATGACTTGTGCTAATGATATTATTGAAGTGGTCACTAATTTTAAAAGTGGCAAACCTGGCCCAATACCGGTACCTGAACCCGGTACATTAATGTTGATGTTACTTGCGGGCGTTGGTTTATTTGCCGCTCGTCAAAAAAAGCGGTAGGATATAAGGTAAGTACAGCTGCCTTTAGCTATAAAAATTCATTGAAGTAGGCTGCGTGTGTAGCCTATTTTTTTGTTTGAAACAGTGCTATTTCGATCTTAACAATAAGGTGGATAAATACTTACTCAGAAAAATTTTGCTTGGTTTGCTCCTGCGCATATTGACGATTTTTCTGCTTGAGTAGTTTATCAACATAACGAGCCATTTTGATTTTATGCTTAATATTACTTTCTAAAATTTCTTCAACTTCTCGTAATACGTCTTTGATGTTTTCAACGTTTTGGCTTGAATTAACCACAACTTGGTGATTTGCTACTTGGCTGCTTTGTTGGTTTTTTTCTAGCACTTGCGAATTTAATGAGCCAGTTAATTCAACCGACATTTCCTCGGCAACATCATTGATAGCGTCAATATCAAAACTAGTTAATTCTTCTAAAAAACCAAATAATAACAAACGGTCAACAAAAATGTTAATTTTACGAGGAACACCTAAGGTTTTCTTATGGATAGCGTCAAATGCCGCCTCTGAAAATAAGAACTCTTTATCACATCCTACTTGCTGTAGGCGGTGGTTTATGTAGTTTTTAACTTCTTCTGCATTTAATGGCTGCAAGTGTGCTGAGGCGATAATACGTTGTCTAAATTGCTCCATATTAGGCGCTTGAATAATATCTTTAAGCTCTTCTTGTCCGAGTAAAAAACTCTGAATCAGCGGTTTGTCGTCAAGTTGAAAGTTCGAAAGCATTCTTAATTCTTCAACGGTTTCGATAGGTAAATTTTGCGCCTCATCTACAATCAATAATGCGCGTTTTCCTTGTTTGTGTAACTGAATTAAAAAGGTTTCAATACCCCGTAGTATTTCAGCTTTACTGTTTCCTTTGAGTGATATTTTAAACTCGGCGGCAACTAATTCTAGTAACTCATCAGGTGATAATTTAGTTGTTACCAATTGCGCGGCAACGATGTTTTCATCGCCAATAGAAGATAATAAATTTCGGGCGATGGTGGTTTTACCTGTGCCAATAGGACCAGTGATAACAATGAAACCTTCACCTTGATCTAAACCATACTGTAAATAAGATAATGCCCGCTGGTGATGACTAGTAGCAAAGAAAAATCGAGGGTCAGGGCTTAATTGAAATGGTTTTTCAGAAAAACCATAGTAGCTTTCGTACATGTTAAAATTCTTTTGTTATGTTAATTATTGTGCGCACTTCATCATAACTATATCGTTCAACAGTTGAGTCTCTGTTGACATGTTGAAGTGTAAAATGAGCAGATAATGATGAGGCTAAATTTTTAGTGTATGTAGCAGAAAAGGTTAGGTAGTCATCTTCTTGTTTGCTACCTTCAGGGTTATCTTTATCAAAAATAAGGTAATCATATTTTGCTAGTAAAGTTAAGTTACTCTTGCCGCTAATTTTTCGCTTAATGGTTATCGAGGCTCCTAAGGCATCATTAATAACAGCGGCCTCTAAACGCTCGCGTCTGGTAGCAAATGTATTGAAAGCAAAAGAGGTTCTGGCAAGTTGCAATGTAGAGGTCCAAGAAAAGCGTTTATTTAATGAAAATTCATTACTTTCTATGGGCTCTAAAGAAAAAAATCTTGCTAATTGAAAGTCACCTTCGCTTGGTTGCTCTGATTGAGCAAAACATTGTGCAATGTTTGTTAAATCTATATCCGCAGGACACCAAAATATGCCAATATCTATTTGTTCATAATTATTTCTGTCAAAGACTTCTAAACTCTCATCATAGGTAATGGAGTTAGCTAAGCGTTTGGTTTTGTGTTGAATGTCAAGATTATATGAATCGCCAAAAAATCGTTGGCTATAGCCTGCTGATAAAGAGGTTCTTGCGGAGGGCTCCCATTGAATTGACGTGGCAACATAATCTTCACTCACCGCTTCGTCAGCTACATAGTTATAAGAAATATCAATCATTAAGTGATCGGAAACTAACCATCGAATACCTGGCCCCCATGACGAGGTGGTTTGCTGGTTTTGGTTAATAAAATCACCAGAAATGTCTTCATCATAAAAGCGCACAAAAGGATTAAAGTTAAACGATGTTATTAATCCTATTTTCGCATCGATTTTATATAGCTCTCCTGTCCTAGATTCTCCTGAAAATTCTTGGCTTTTGGTGGAAAAATTACTATTAAGCTGCCAAAAAGTAAAGCGAGCATTATTGCCGCTACGTGTATTTAAGGTAGCCGTTGCGCCATTATATTCCCCAATACCATCTTCAAATAGATTGGCATTATAAATAAGGGCAGACTCAATTGCATAAGCACCGTGATTGATATTATATTGAAAGCCAGCAGAGTAGTATTGCGCTTGAATTGTATCACTATTAACTAAGTCGGCAAGGCTGTTACTTGCCGAGTTTCTGCTGATGTTATCTACTTTAGCGTCAGCAATTAACTCAGGACCATTAGCCCAAAGAAAATATTGACCTTGGGCATCTAGGGTTAAGAAGTTATCGTTTAACTCGCGGTTATAGCTAAAAAAAGCATTGCTGTTTGTGCCCGAAAAAGAAAGATTAGCCAAGCGAGATTTATACTCAGCATCTAGCCCTACAATTGCTTGAGAAACAAGACTTGATGTTGGATCGGTAATCGTCAGTTCAACATTATCTGTGTATGTTTCTTCTATGGCAAAATTAGGAATAAATTGCCACTCTCCGGCAAATGTCGAAGATGAAATAGCAAACCAAGAGAGCAATGCTGCGATATTAGCAGGGCGAAAATTATTAGTTTTTCTTACCGTAGCCATAGCCATAATAGCCATACTCATCCTTTTTAGATCTAACGGTTTTATTCATCACGAAACCGATAGCGATGTCTTCATTAAGTTGTGAAACAGCATTTTTTACGTTATCTAATTTTGTTTTTGATTCTTCTACCACTATCACTGCTTGCCCGACTAAGCTAGAAAGCACGGGCGTTTCTGTAACACCTAATATGGGTGGGCAATCAAATATAACAAGTCGATCCGGATAACGCTTCGCAAGTTCTTCTGCTAAAAGGGCCATTTTTTTACTTGCTAGCAGTTCATTGGTTAAATGGTGTGGTTTACCTGCGGGAATGAGTTTTAAATTGGCTATGTTGGTATTGTAGATAACATCAGACAATGAATGCACTTCGTCGAGTAAGTACTCAAGTAAGCCTTGTTTGCTTTCAAACTCTAATTCTCGGTGAAGGCTTGGCCTTAAAACATCCGCATCAATGAGTAGTACGGTTTTATCTTGCTCAAGTGCAATACTCAAAGCAAGGTTGATTGAGATAAAAGTTTTGCCTTCATTGGGAGTAGAGCTAGTCACCATAATCAAGTTACTGTGCTTTAATGTTTTTGAAGCGGGACCAAACGCATTGTTTAATAATTTACGTTTAATATGCCGAAATTCTTCTTGAATATGATGGGCACTTTTGGTGCTATAAATAAAACCTCTTTTGTTTAAGCTGTCACCATTTAAAATAATGGCTTCTTTTTCTCTTTTAGCTGGTTGAGTAATTGAACTGTTACTGCTCGGTATTTTTTCCTTAATGTTAGCTGTGGCAATCTCGTTACTTTGTAATGGCTTTGAAGTAGGCTCTGCTTTGAGACTGTTTTTTCTATCTTGCTCAGCTTGTTTCTGTTTGGCTAATGCCTTTTCTATTGTGCTCACGGTTTAAAATATCCTTTTCAGCGGTGCTTGAATAACATCAGGAAATAAAAAATAGCTGATAAACATAATAAGCATAAAGAGTAAAAATAGGTTTGAAGTAACAAAAACAATGGTCTTATTTCGGTGCCATTTTTGTAAGCCCAAATTTTCATTTGCAGAGACTACACCAAAAACTGGTACGCCCGTGGCTTTAGATAGTTGAGTCGTTGAGGTAGCAACGGGTGATAGTTGACTTAACAAGAATGACAAACCTACACCCGTACCAAATCCGACAAAGGTCACCAATATAAAAAATAAAATTCGCTTAGGGCCTGAAGGCTCTGTTGCTGCTCTTGGGGGATCGAGGACTTTAAATTGAATCTTGTTGGTAGTTTCATCGGCTTGTTGTGCTAACTGAGCGGTTTCTTGGCGGTTTAAGAGTTCTTCGTATTTATTTTTGGTGATTTCGTAACCTCTATTAAGCGCAACAAGCTCAGCTTCAATTTCAGGTAAAATATGAATTTTATTTTCAAGGTCTATCACTTTAGTTCGATAATCGGTAACTCTTACTTTGATAGAAGCTACTTGGTTTTCATATTGATTTACTTGAATTTGTAATTGTTGTATTACAGGGTTTTGGCTAGTGATTAAGGCTTTGCCGTCGCCACTGTTGGTGGTGTTTAAGTAATCATCTATTTCGCTAGAACGCTGTTTTTCTAAATGGGCTAAACGTCTTTTTGTCTCGGAAACATCGGGATGTTTATCGGTGTATCGTAATTGTAAAGAGTCTAATGTTAACTCTAATTCGGTAATACGATCATCATAGCTCGTTTTAATTGAACTAGAGGTTTGTATTTTATTTTGAACGTTACTTGATTCTCTAGGCACGGTGCTTAGTTGTGCTCGGGCTGATTTTAATTGAGTTTCAGTTTCTTTTAAACTGAGTTCAATGATTTGTAATTGCTCTTTAGCAATATTGAGCTTGTTATAATAACCACCATAGTGATTTGGCAGCATATTGCTGTACTTTTGTTTAAAGTCGGTCAAGCGGGCTTCTGCGCTAGCGAGTCTATTTTCATATTCGTTAATTTGGGTTTTTAAGAACTTTTGTGCGGAGTCGGCATCAGTACGATTTTCGCCAAGGGTATTTTCAATAAATACGGTTAAGGCAGACTGCACTACATTTTTAGCCATTTCAGGGTTTTTATCTTCAAAAGAGATAGTAAAGATGTTTTCTCTTTGGCCGCCTGTTTTTTTAATAATGATATCTTCTTTTAGTGTTTTAATGATGTCTTCATATTCTTTTGGGGTGTTGGCACGAATATCCAAATCAGTCATTCTTGATATGCGCTCTAAATTAGGACGGCTTAACAATGTCTTTACCATTAGCCTTATTTGGTAATCAGTATTAGTTTCAACCGTTAATCCTTTTAATAAAGGAGCTAAAATAGACTGTGTATCGGCATAAACTCGAGCTTCTGATTCATAGATATTGGGCATCATTGATACGACACCCCAACCGATAGGGCATATTAACCACGTAGATATAATGATATATCTACGTTTAATCCAAATCCCTTTTAAATAATCTATTAGATCATCAAATAACTCTTGCATTCTAAACCTTAACCCTTAATTGGTTCGTATAATTTTAATATACTCTTTTCTCGGAAATGTTTTGCGGTTACTTTTAAAACCAAGCCTCTGGAATTATAATGATGTCTCCAGGTAGCATATCAACATTGGCGCTAATTTCACCATCTTTTAATAACTCATCAATGAATATTTCATATTGTTTTTGCTGACCATTTTCTATTCTAACTAAAACAGCATCATTGCCGTCAGCAAACTCGGTTAAGCCACCTACCTGTATCATTACATCTAACAAGGTCATGTGCTGAGTATAACTTATCGCTTGTGGCTGAGCGGCTTCGCCAATAACGCGAATTTGCTCACTAAAGGGCCCTATGAAACTATTGACAGTAACGGTAACAATGGGGTCTCTTAAATAAGTTGCTAGTATTTCTTCAATGGAGCGGGCTAGCTCAGTGGGAGTTTTGCCTGCCACTTTAATGTCTTCAACCAGTGATGTGGTGATCATGCCATCTGGGCGCACAACAAATGAGCCGGAAACTTCCGGATTACGCCAAACAAATATATTAAGTACATCGCCAGCACCGATGAGATATTTATAAGAGTTTGCATCGGCTGCATTAGAAGGATGTAATGTTGCCGTTGGTAAAGTATTAGTAGAACAAGCCGAAATGATTTGGGCTAAAAGTAAAGCGACTATCATTTTTAGTGCTTTGGTAAAATATTTATCCATGGTTCATACCTTTTACATCAAAAATTATTTTTAATTCAGCTGTTGATTGTATGGTATTTTTTTCACAGATGCACACATTTTAACAACGGTAAATAAAACGTTAACTTTAACGGTAATTTTGCTAGAATCAGTTCTTTATTTTAATTGGCTGATAGGTTATGAAATTCAGTCGAAATTAATATTAATAATTTTAGCTATACACTCTACTCAGGAAAAGCGTTGAGTTGAGGGATTTATTACTTTGTAGGTCGACACGAGCGCAGCGAGGCCCGACATTTAGTATTTACATGCCTTTTGTCGAGGCAAGCATCGACCTACAGCTCAATCTCGAGTCATCTATATAGGCTGTTAATAATTGAATATTTACCAAGGAAACTAGTCTCATATGTCTAGCCCAAAATTTCGTGATTTATCTGTGGCGAGTAAATCAATAATAATAATTGAGTTTTTTCTGCTCTTAATATCATTACCACTAGTGGTCTACGGTAATAGCATTTTCATTATTGTTAATTCGTCGGTAATACCTGACAATTACTTATTTATATATTCATTAGTTTTTGCCTTATTTAATCAATTAACTTCACTAGCGTTGGGTTTATATAATTCTAAAATGCGAGTTAATTTTCGTGGTGTTATTCGCAGATTATTAATGAGTATTGCTGTCGCTTTCTTCATTATTACCATTGCCAACCCTTTATATGGTCAATATGCACTACCCATTGAAATTTTAGCGATGACATCATTGTTAAGTTTTATTATTGTTAGCTTATTCCGTTACTTAACCTTTCAAATAGACTTTTTTGGCTTTAACAAACAAGTTATTTTAGTGATTGGCGCGGGTGAAAGAGCTTCAATTATTGAAAGAAGAATGCGTCGCGATGTCGACAGACAAAATTTTTCTGTGCATGGTTATGTTATAATGAATGGTGATGCTGAAGAAGGTATTAAACAAGAAACGCGTATTGCGCTTAAAGGCTCACTGGTTAATTACTCGTTAAAACATCAGATCGATGAAATTGTTGTTGCTAGTGATGAGCGACGTGATAATTTACCGGTGGATGAACTGTTTGCCTGTAAAATTCGCGGCATTGAAATCACTGAAATTTTAGATTTTATTGAGCGAGAAACGGGACAAATAGCGGTTAATCTTATTTATCCAAGCTGGGTTATTTATTCCAATGGTTTTGCTTCAGTAAACCACCTGCGTAATACTTTAGATTGGATCTTTAATGCCAGCATGGCTTTAGTTTTGTTTGCTTTGACTTGGCCAATAATGCTAATCACCGTGATTTTGATGAAACTAAATGAGGGCTTTACAGCGCCTATATTTTATACCCAAGAACGTGTTGGTTTAGATGGTGAACCCTTTAATATTATTAAATTTAGAAGTATGCGTTTAGATGCAGAAAAATTCGGTGCCCAAATGGCCTCAGAGGATGACCCCAGAATAACTAAAATTGGAAATTATTTACGTAAGTATCGAATTGATGAACTACCACAAATTTATAATGTAATGCGTGGAGATATGGGGTTTGTTGGCCCTAGACCGGAACGTCCAGAATTTGTTCAGAGTTTAATTAAAAATATTCCTTATTATAATGAGCGTCATAATGTTAAACCGGGTTTAACCGGTTGGGCACAGTTGAAATATCCATACGGGTCTACAGAAGCCGATTCATTAGAAAAATTAAAGTACGATCTTTATTATATTAAACATCGTAGTTTTATGTTGGATTTGCTGATTCTGGTACGAACGGTCGAGATTGTGTTGTTTGGCAAAGGCAGATAATTCTTTCCAGCATTATGGATTTTAATCGCTTTATTTAACGTATACAGTCTTGAGCTTGAAAACGTTTTATATACTTACTCACAATTCTTTAAGGTAAAGTTGACTGAGCTTGAGCCTATATTCCCTGCTTTATCAGTTGCTTTTATCGTGAGCTGTTGTTCGGTAATAATATTCGTTGCATCATATAACTGATTAATTTCTTCATCAGATAGAGCTTGATCCCAAATAGCTAATTCATCTAAACCACCATAAAATTTTTGATTGTAAAAGTCTGGATGATTCATTGCCTTTGAAATAGAGAGCTGTTTTTTTGCGCTGAATGACCAGTTAATATTTTCATATGAAATAGTTTGCCCTACGGATAACTCGCCATTAATAAAAATGTCGACAGCGCTTCCTTTTTTTCTTACTGCAATATGTTGCCATTGAGACAGCATTATGGAATTGGCAGGGCTTTGTACCACGTTTTGATCATTAGCATTGTTTTTATTATTACCTGATGACCAAGAAATAGAAAGTGCGTTATTGTTGCGGTGA
>JAESPR010000024.1 GCA_016765685.1 Colwellia sp.
AGGCAAAGATATTCACCGTGCCACCGCGGCAGAAATTTTTGCTATTGAATTAGATGAAGTGACCACCGAACAACGTCGCAGTGCTAAAGCGATTAATTTTGGCTTGATTTACGGTATGTCAGCCTTTGGCTTAGCCAAGCAATTAAATATTGGCCGTCATCAAGCGCAAGAATATCAAGACAAATACTTTCAACGTTACCCTAGCGTGCTTACCTACATGGAAGATACTCGTCAACAAGCGAGTGAACAGGGCTATGTTGAAACGTTATTTGGTCGTCGTTTATATTTACCCGATATTAACGCCAAAAATGGTATGCGCAGAAAAGCGGCTGAGCGAGCAGCAATCAATGCGCCCATGCAAGGAACCGCAGCTGATATTATCAAAAAAGCCATGTTAGCAGTGGCAGCATGGCTGAATGAGCAAAACGATGAGCGTATTAAAATGACCATGCAAGTACACGATGAATTAATTTTTGAAATACACCAAGATATTGTTGAAGAAACGACGGCTAAGTTAGTTGAATTGATGAACAATGCCGTTGAGCTGAGTGTGCCGTTAATTGCTGAAGCAGGTATAGGTGATAATTGGGATGAAGCACATTAATTTTACGCTTTAGAAATCAAAAGTACAGCCACTGCCAGTATTAATTAAGCGCTGAGTTTCACCACTTTGTTGAAACTCTATTAGCGCCAAGTTAATATCATCGAGCAAAGGACGCCATGGAGAATATTGATTACTAATGGCAAAATAGAGATGGTTGTACTTTAAAGCCGGCTGTACTTGTTCTGCAACACCGAGTAACGCCTGCTTGTTAGCATTAGATAAGTTGGAGTAATTAACACTGTAATTAAATACCTTCGGATCACCAATAATAAAGTCAACTCGTTTTGCTGCTAACAATTTCATCAATTGCAATTCATCTACGGCTTTAATGACGTCAAACAATTTAGCATCCATCATGGCATCAAATTCAGGGGTGTTTTGGTAGCCTCGCACCACGCCAATCAGCCTGCCTTTAAGGTTGCTCAAATCTTCTTTTAATTCAAATTGATAACCTTTACGTTTTAATAACGCTATTTCACCACCAGGAAATTTGTTTGATAGTACTAATAATTCTCGGCGTTTTTTGTTAGCGATAACATCAGAAGGCGCTGAACTTTCAATGAAATATTCTGGAAATAAAATATCTATCTTGCCTTGTTCAACCAATTTTACCGATCTTGCCCAAGGAAAAAATTGAATATTTACTTGATAGCCCCTACTGGTGAGTAGTGCCACGGTAAATTGAAAAACCCAACCTTTATTACATAATCCCTCACCGATATAAGGTGGCCAATTTAACGTTGCTAACGTTAATATTTTTTCAGCATTGGCATTAAATTGGTAACCAGTGGCTGTTTTTATTCCTTGAACAATATGAGTTTTTCCTTGATAAGTATATTGTACTTGTAAGACGTTATTTGTTTGGTTTGCACGTACAGGAATTGACCAGAAAAAGATGAGCGCAATAACAGTAACAAAAGTTGTTAATCGTCTAGTCATCATGGTATTTAGCCGCCAAAAGATCTTGAAATAGAGAATAATACTCGGGTATCACCCATACCATTTAAGTCAGAGCTATCTAGGTCTGTGCCATGAAGCGCAACAGATAAATCAAATTGCTGAAATTGATAATGGCCGCTAATTTGACCATGAAGGTAATCTTTATCTTCAGGCTGCCAAAGCCACTGACCTTGATCTAAACTACGTGATTTATCTATGCTGACGGTGATTGAAAAATGCTCACTTATTTTAATACGATGAGTTGCCATCATGATAAAATGGCGAGCACCAGTACCAAAATAATCCCAAGTGTACCAAAAATTAATTTGGCTATTGTCTAACTGCCATTTGAGATACGTTTCAGGAAAATTGAGATCTGAGCTAGTGCTTGAACCATGATAAGTATATTGACTGATACCAAAATCAACAGATACCGATTTTGACAGTGTCAGGTAATAACCGATATAGCCATCTAACTCAAAACTGGCTTGTTGATCAAAATCGACATTAGACACCCAACTACCCAAGTAAACACCATTATCAGCCGACCAAGTAATGCCTGCTTGTGCAGCCATGTCGCCTTGTGTTTGGCTAATACCATTGAATAAATAGTCGTTAGCTAACGTTATATTGCCACTCCAAGTGGCATGGGCGCTTAATGTGGGAAAGCATAATATAAAAGCAAGTGTAGTGGCTTTTAGAATTTTCATGAAAACTAACTTAATTAAAAGGAGCTATAGTTAAATTTAACTATAGCTGTTAGTTAGTTTTATTCAATTTTAGAAATAAATTAGCGGCAGTGAAATATTTTTGTTGATCAGCGGTTCTTATTCATTAGCAGGCTTTCTTTGTTATTGTGTGTTTCATGTTTTAGCTCCCTCACTGTCGCCAGTTTGGGGGTTTTTTTATTTTTGTATCAGTGAGCCATGAAAGCTAGGCGTTAGAATAACGAGCTTTATTACCAAGCCAGCGATGAATCAATGCTTGTGCACACTCTGGGTGCTGACGAGATAACAAATAAGCCTTTTGCTGTATATCGGGGATTAAGTAACCATCACGAAGTAAGTCGGCAATTTTTAGCATTGCCAAACCGGTTTGCCTTGTGCCAAGTAATTCACCAGGGCCGCGAATTTCTAAATCTTTTTCTGCAATAACAAAACCATCGTTACTTTGTCGTAATACCGCTAAACGTTTGGTGGCGGTTTTCGATAAGGGGGCTTTGTAAAGTAATACACAGTGAGAAGCAATCGAACCACGACCAACACGACCACGCAATTGATGCAGTTGTGCCAAACCCAAACGTTCAGGGTTTTCTATCACCATCAAGCTTGCATTGGGCACATCAACACCCACTTCAATCACGGTGGTGGCGATCAGTAAGTGAATATTACCGGCTTTAAAACCAGTCATAATGTCTTGTTTTTCAGCCGCTTTCATACGTCCGTGCACTAAACCTATTGTTAGCTCGGGTAATTGTGCTTGCAAGTGCAACGCGGTGTCTTCGGCGGCTTGGCATTGCAAAACTTCAGACTCTTCAATGAGTGTGCACACCCAATAAGCTTGACGATTGTCATTGACACAGCCTTCTCTGATACGCTCAATGATCTTATCGCGACGAGTATCAGGTAGTGCTATGGTATTAATGGGTGTGCGTCCGGGCGGTAATTCATCAATAACCGAGGTGTCTAAATCGGCATAAGCGGTCATGGCTAACGTGCGCGGAATGGGAGTAGCGGTCATGATCAATTGATGAGGATATTTGTCATCAAAAACGCCTTTTTCGCGCAATGACAAACGTTGATGCACGCCAAATTTGTGTTGTTCATCAATAATAATCAACACTAACTTATCAAAAACCACATCAGCTTGAAATAACGCATGGGTGCCAATTACCATTTGCATTTCGCCACTCGCCATTTGTTCTAGTGCTAATCGCCGTGCTTTCGCTTTGGTTTTGCCTACTAACCAACCGGTAGTAATGTTTAATGGCTCAAACCAGTTTTTAAAGTTGATCGCATGTTGTTCAGCTAAAATTTCGGTCGGCGCCATTAACGCCACTTGGTAACCTTGGCTGATAGCACTTAAGGCGGCTAATGCGGCAACTAAGGTTTTCCCCGAGCCGACATCACCTTGCACAAGGCGCATCATCGGCTGTGTTTTGGCTAAATCGGTTTTAATTTCTGCCACCACTCGTGTTTGTGCGTTAGTGGCTGAAAAGGGCAATGCTGATAAAAAGGTGTTTTCAATGGTTTTATTGGTATTTAAAGACACGGCTTGGTGAATATCACTGCTTTGCCTGAGTTTTAACATACTCAAATTGTGGGCAAGCAATTCTTCTCTAATTAATCGCAATTGAGCGGGGTGTTTACCCTGCTCAAGCTGACTGGTAGAGGTTTCAGGCGGTGGTCGATGAATAATAGCTAATGCTTGTGCCAGCGAATATTGTTCGTCAAATAAGCTGGCGGGTAATAGTTCTTCAACTTGACCACGTTGTAAACGAATCAAGGCTTGATCAGTTAAGTTGCGCAACGAAATTTGTTTTAGACCGTCAGTGGTGGGATAAACCGGTGTTAAGGTTTCTTCCATGGGTGTTAGCGCACGATCATCGTCTAACGAGCGATATTCGGGATGTACTATTTGCAAACCACGCGGACCACGTTTTATTTCACCATAACAGCGAATAGTACGACCAACACTGAGGTTATTTTTTTGACTGGCAGAAAAGCTGAAAAAACATAACTGCACGTTGCCTGTGCCATCATTTAGATCCACCACCAACATGCGGCGCTTGCCGTGAGTGACTTGGTTATTGGTAATTTCGCCAATAATGTTGGTGTGAGTGCCGGGTAAACAGTCTCTTACCGTAGTGACACGGGTGCGGTCTTCGTAACGTAATGGCAAGTGAAAAAGCAAATCTTGTACGGAAATCAAGCCAATTCTCTCAAGTTTAGTCGCCATGCTAGGGCCTACGCCTTTAAGGGTAGACAGGGCAACTTGTGATAATTGGGTTAGTGCTTCCATGCTTTAAACTAACAGAGCTAATGAGTTTGTCGAGTCTCGCTGGGCTCGTGTCGACCTACAACTAATGAAAAGCGCAGGTTGATGCTTGCCTCGACAGGAATAGCGATTAATCATCAAGATGTTGCCAAGCGCTTTTATTCATTTGCATTTTTTGCCACCAATGATCATCAGCAATTATTTGCCCTGTTTCATCAATGGTTGGGTAAGGCAAACCCTTGCGTTGACAGGCTTCGGCAAAAATAGGATGACCGCCTTCAAACAAAGTTCGCTGGCGCCGCTCATGACTTAAACGAGGTTGGTTATACATGCCAGCAAGTTGGCGTTGACGCTGTGCTTCGTAGAGAACGACCGAACAAGCCACAGAAACATTTAATGATTGCACCATGCCAACCATAGGAATAACGATATCTTGATCCGCTAGTTCAAGGGCGATTTTCGAGGCACCGAATTTTTCTTGCCCTAAAATAATAGCGGTTGGTTTGGTGTAATCAATGTCAGTAAAGTTTACTGCGTTATCAGACAGGTTAGTCACCAATATTTGCATACCTTGTGCTTTCATCGCTGCAATAGCATCCACTGTTTTATGGTGGCTATGGACATCAATCCAGTTTTGGCTGCCAGCAGCGCTACCACCGCGCACTTCGGTTTCTTCACTTTTCCAGACCACATGTACATCGCTAACCCCTATCGCATCACAAGTGCGAACTACGGCTGCTAAGTTATGGGTTTTATGCACACCTTCCATGCAAACAGTGAGATCTGGCTGGCGTTTATCCAACATGTTGTTGATGCGTTCTAGTCTTTCTGGAGTCATTATTTTTTCGTTATTATTTTCAATAATATAATAAACTAATATTCTAAATGAACGAGATTTAGGCAAGCTGCCAAGCTAGAAGTCCATTGAGCTTATAGTGATAAGTGATTTTGGACGAGTAGCGCAGTCAGTGCGGCATAAATTTTGATTCATGACGAATATTTTAGCTTAAGTTGGGTAATTCCATAATACCATCAATTTCAATGTCGACATCTTTAGGTAACTTTGAAATTTGAATGGCAGCACGGGCAGGGTAAGGCTGCTGGAAATACTTAGCCATTATTTCGTTAACGGTAGCAAAGTTATTTAAGTCGGTCATAAAAATATTAACTTTAACCATGTCGTTAATATTACCACCAGCGGCTTCACATACTGCGGAAATGTTTTTAAATACTTGCTCCGTTTGCGCAGCAAAACCACCGTCAATAACGGTCATTGTTTCGGGAATTAACGGAATTTGTCCTGATAAATAAACGGTGTTGTTTACTTTCACGGCTTGCGAGTAGGTACCAATAGCACTCGGTGCTTGATCGGTTGAGATAATGCTTTTCATTTTAATTTCCTAGTTTTTTTACTTATTTCGAATAACGCGTTGAACATCAACCATCACTTTAATTTTACGAATAATATTAGCTAAGTGAATGCGGTCACGACAAGTAATTTCCATATCGATAACATATAAACCTGCCTCTTTTTCACCTGAATTTAAGCTGTGTACATTGGATCCGCATTTAGCAACCACATTGGTAAGTTGCGCTAATGCACCTTGATGATTGATAATTTCTACACGTAGTTTGGCAATAAACTCTTTGTCTATATCGTTATCCCATTTTACCGGAAATAACGCGCCTTGTTCGTGACCTTTAATGTTTCGACAGCCTTGCTGGTGCACCATCAAACCTTTACCGGGACTTAAATAGGCTAAAATAGAATCCCCAGGAATGGGACGACAACATTTACCATAGTTAACTAACATACCTTCAGTGCCTTTTATCGGCATTTTGGCTTTACTACTGGTTGAGGTCAGCTCACTGTCTTCGGTGAATTCATCGGTAAGGCGCCGAGCAATACCAATACTCAAAGCATTACCTAAACCAATATTGGTTAACAACTCATCAAAGTTTTTGTTGCCGCATTGCTGCACGACTTCTAAGATTTTTTCTTCGTCAATATCTTCAAGTTTTACTTTGCCTAAGGCATGGCTTAATAAACGCTTGCCCAGTGCTTTAGACTCGGTTTTTTCACGACTACGTAAATAGGTTCTAATTTGCAATCGTGCTTTGGCGGTCACCACAAAGTTAAGCCAAGTAGCATTAGGCCTTGCGGCAGCAGAGGTAACTACTTCAAGTGTTTGGCCAGAATCAAGCGGTTGACTCATTGGATAAGGTTTTCTGTCAACTTTAACGCCAACACAGGAATTGCCAACATCGGTATGTACTGCATAAGCAAAATCTATTGCGGTAGCGCCCATAGGTAATTCAATAATGCGTCCTTCGGGGGTGAAAACGTAAATTTCTTCAGGGAAGAGATCAGACTTTACATTTTCAATGAATTCAAAGGAGCTGCCGGCACTTTGTTGTAATTCTAACAAACTTTGCATCCACCGACGGGCTTTCATTTGCGCGGTAGTATCGGCAATACCGCCACCTTCTTTGTAGAGCCAGTGAGCAGCAACACCCTTGTCTGCCATTTGATCCATATCATTGGTTCGAATTTGGATTTCTACCGGAATACCATGAGGGCCAATAAGCGAAGTGTGCAATGAACGGTAACCATTGGTTTTTGGAATAGCAATATAGTCTTTAAAGCGGCTTTCTATCGGTTTAAATAAATTATGCATGGCACCTAAAGCGCGATAACAATCATCCATTTTGTCACCAACAATAACGCGAAAAGCATAAATATCCATGACTTCATTGAACATTAATTCTTTATTAAGCATTTTACGGTAAATAGAATAGAGGTGTTTTTCTCTGCCTATTACTTGTGCATTGATATCACTTTCTTTTAAACGCGCGGTTATTTCTGCTTGAATATTGTCAAGAATTGCTTTGCGATTACCTCGGGCACTTTTTACCGCCGATTTTAGTGCTCTAGATCGCATCGGATAAAGTGCTTCGAAACCGAGCAGCTCTAATTCGTTTTTTACATCATGAATACCCAAACGGTTGGCTATAGGTGCATAAATTTCAAGGGTTTCACGAGCGATGCGGCGACGCTTGTCGGGTCTTAACGAGCCTAGCGTGCGCATATTGTGAGTTCTGTCAGCGAGTTTGATTAAAATAACACGAATATCTTGCACCATGGCTAACACCATTTTACGGAAGTTTTCCGCTTGCATTTCTTCTTTATTATCAAACTTTAATTTGTCGAGTTTACTAACTCCTTCGACTAGCTCGGCCACGGTATGCCCAAATAATTCGGCCAATTCATCTTTGGTGACTGTTGTGTCTTCAATGACATCATGAAGCAATGCCGCCATCAAGGTTTCGTGATCTAAATGCATTTTGGCTAAATTCATCGCGACTGCAACGGGGTGAGTAATATAAGGATCACCACTAGAGCGCATTTGACCGTCATGTGCTTCTCTGGCGACCACATAGGCGTGTTTGAGTAAATCAACTTGCACTTTTGACAGATAAGTAGAGCTTAATTCTTTTAAGGGTTCAAATAGATACACCAATCACTCCAAATTGACGGGAAATATAAATAAGTAACGTGACTATAGGGATAGAATACGTGGCTTTGCGCGAAATGCAAAGCAAATTGTCGGCCTTATGTTCGCAGTATAACGCACAATAAAAAACGCGTAATTTTTTTATGTATAAATACAGAAAAAAATCACGCGCCTTTAGGTAAGTTTAATAGTGCTAAATTAAACTAATTCTTGTGGTTGACCACCAACAATGGCCGCAACCGCATCTAACTCAGCAGTATCTCGCTGTATTTGTGTTTGACGATCTGAGCTGTCCATTACGGCCGTAGTAATTAAACCAGCTTCAATTTCACGTAAAGCTATTACCGTTGGTTTGTCATTTTCGACATCAACCAAAGGTTCTTTACCGCCCGTTGCAATTTGACGAGCACGACGTGATGCAACTAACACCAAATCAAAACGATTACCGATTTTTTCTACGGCATCTTCAACAGTTACGCGAGCCATTTGGTCACTCCAACCTTAATTTATAAAATAGCGCTGCATTTTACGCAGAGCCAAGTGATTTAGCAAGTAAAAGCCTTTATTCGAATGAAAAATATTTTCTTATCAAGTTGTATTTTAAGCAACTAACAAATTAGCTCGTCTAACAAAACTTGGTGCTGGGCAATTTGCTGGCTGCGTTTTAAACGCTGGTTGTTCACTATGGTCGTGAGATCCACTAGTGCTTGTTCAAAGTCATCGTTAATGATGATGTAATCAAACTCTTGAAAATGTGAGCATTCGTTTTGTGCTTGTGACATACGCTTGGCAATATTCTCATCGCTGTCTTGACCACGACCACGCAAACGATTTTCTAACTCTTTTCTTGACGGTGGACTGATAAATATAGTGGTTACTGATGGTTTTTTCATGCGTACTTGCTGGGCACCTTGCCAGTCTATATCAAGAAATACATCAATACCTTGGGCAAGTTGGGCATCAATAGCCGCTTCTGAAGTACCGTAATAATTGCCGAATACTTGTGCATACTCGTAAAAAGCATTTTTTTTGATTTGCTTTTTAAAGTTTTCAGCAGAAACAAAATGATAATGCTCGCCGTTATTTTCGCCTGATCGAGCATCGCGAGTGGTGTGCGATACCGACACTTGCATTGGTCTACTCGATTCTTTCTTGCCTTGCGCTAGTAAAGCTTTAATTAAGCTAGATTTACCCGCACCACTAGGCGCAGAAAGAATAAATAAGTTACCAGAAGCTGTCACGAGAATTTCCTTTGAGGTTTATTTTAGGTTTAATTAGACAATAAAAAAGGTTGAAGATTATTTTACCCTATTGGTGGGGGAAAATCTTCAACCTGTTCTTAAAGCTTACTTATTGCTACTTATAACGGGTGTTTTACAGTACTTTAGCAATAGATTGCGCTAAGTAGTCAACATTACACTTGGCAATACCGGCAATGCTCATACGACTAGAGCCAACCATGTAAATACTGTATTCATCTTGCAACTGCTGCACTTGCTCAGGGGTAATACCTAAGAAAGAGAACATGCCCGCTTGGCGAGTAATAAAGCTAAAATCACGGGTAACGCCATTTTCAACTAATTTATCAACAAGTAACTGACGGTTACCGTTAATGCGATCACGCATTGTTTGTAATTCGCGATACCATTCGTTACGTAATTCGTCAGAAGATAAAATAGTTTCAACCAGTGCCGCGCCATGTGCTGGCGGCATTGAATAAATAACACGTACAACCGATAACAACACAGAATTAGCAATATCAACACTAAGGCTAGATTCACCAATAATAGTGCAAGCGCCAATACGTTCACGATATAAACCGAAATTTTTCGAGCATGAACTACACACAATCATTTCGTTTACTGATTCAGCCATTAAACGTAAACCGAAGGCATCTTCGTCTAAACCTTGGCCAAACCCTTGGTATGCCATGTCTAATACGGGCATAAAACCAACCAATTTAGCTACTTCTGCCACTTGCTGCCATTGCTCAACAGTTAAATCCATACCGCTGGGGTTATGACAACAAGCGTGTAACAATACTGCATCATCAGCCGATACTTGTTTAAGTGCTGCTAACATGCCGTCAAAATCTAAGTTTTTATTTTCATGATCATAATAAGGATAGGTTTTAACCGTTAAACCGGCCGCTTCAAATAAACCGGTATGGTTTGCCCAAGTAGGATTACTCACCCATATAGTAGCACCGGCTTTACATGATTTAATAAACTCAGCAGCAACACGTAATGCACCCGTGCCACCTGGGGTAGAAACTGTGCGAGCCCGATTTTCATTCAATACTTTATGATCTTGACCAAAAATAAGCTTGGCCATTTCGTCATTAAAAAGGCTTGAACCTGTAGGGCCAATGTAAACTTTACTGGTTTCGGTATCAGTACGATGCTGTTCGGCTTTTTTTACACAATCAAGCACGGTGGTTTCACCCGCTTCATTTTTATAAACACCGACACCCAAATCAATTTTTTTGGGATTAGTATCTTCTCGGTATTTAGCTAATAGGCCTAAAATAGGATCGGCAGGTAAAGCTTTTAAGCTAGCAAACATGACTGAAATTTACCTTATATTTGGTGGGTTCAACTCTAATGAATTAAACACCTTTAATTGAAAGAAAATGAGAAGGGCAAGCATAGCTTAAAAGCACGCCAAAATTAAGTGTTTTAATACAAAAATGAGGCGGATGTTTTGTGATTCATTTGAAGTGCTTGAAAAGGACGGAGGTCATATGCAACTTAGAAAGAACTCAACCCTAAATTAATAGCAAAAGAGTAGGGTAAAATTCAACATATCATCTATTACTCAAATTAATATCACGATAAATCCCAAGTGACAACAATTTCAGCGCCCGCAAATTTACTGTCCGTTATTTCGAGTGTTCCGCCGGTATCTTTAATTACCATATCGGCTATGGCAAGACCCAAACCAAAGCCGCCGGTATGCCTATTTCGGCTCTTATCTGTGCGATAAAATGGTTTTAACACTTGTTGACGCTCATCTTCAGGAATACCAGGACCATCATCACTGATTTTTAATTGATAACTGGTTGTCGTTTTAATGGTGGTTATGATCACTTGTTGTTGAGCATATTTAATGGCGTTGTCTAAAATATTAAGCAATGCTCGCTCAAACAGCACTTTATTGGTGGTGAGCGTCATTTCTGCCAGATGCTCGATTTTTATCATTGGATTGTTGATGGTTCTCACCATTTCATCGATAAAAAGTTTCATGTTTAATGGCTCTGATGCCAAGGCTATTGAGCGTAGTCGTAGTCTTGATATCGCCAAAATTTCTTCAGTTAACTGTGACAACTCTTCTAAATCACTGTCCATGCCCAGCAATAGCTGTCGTATTTCTGCTTCGCTGCCGCCATTTAAGGCAATATCAAGTGCCAAACGAAGTCGGGTTATCGGAATTCTTAACTCGTGATGTATTGCACCGGTAAGGATCAGGTTTTCAGAGGTTTTCTCTTCAATTGTGGTCGACATGGTATTGATGTTGTTGGCCAGTGTGTTCAATGCCGAGAGTCGATAGTTGGGCATTCTCTTGCTGAAATCACCCCTTGCCACGGCATAAGATACCTGACTAATTTTTTTCATGTAGCGATATGTGGACCATGAAATAGTGGCTATCACCAATGCTAATACGGCATACACAGCAATAGTACTTAGATAGTAATAGTTCATATAACTGTCTGAATAGGCGCTATTAAAACTCAATTTTAGTGCTTTATCGGCTAAATTTTTTTGGGTAAATGGGATGATAACAACGATGGTATCGGTTTGTTCTGAAATATTGATGTGCTCAACAATGCCGTAGTGGTCTTCGGGAAAATCACCGGGATGTGCCACAATAGTTAATGCGTTCAATTCACCATCCAAGGTTTTCAGCCATTGGTCGTGTACTTGTCGATTAGTCGCTTGATCTTGGCTAAGCTCTTTTTCAATCAGTTTAGTTAAGATATGGCCATAATGAAGGTAGTTTTTACTTACTTCCTGTTCGTAATATTCGCTTCCCAACCATTCAATAGTAGCACTAGCGAAGAACAAGCTACCTAAAATGAGGCTATACAAAATAACGACTAAAGAGCGCATAAAATTAGTCTTTCACAAAGATGTAACCCAATTGACGAATCGTACGAATATACTCGTTATTTGGGTTTTCGTCAGTGAGTTTTTTGCGCAATTTTGAAACGCGCATGTCAATTGAACGATCCAGTCCGTCATACTCCTTGTTTAGTAATAAATGAAATAACTCATCACGTTTTACTATGCTGCCGGCTCTTGATGCAAGGATCCACAGCAGTTCAAATTCAGATTCAGAGAAAACAATATGCTTGTTAGCGCGTTCAACTGCTCTCTTATCGTGGTCAATGCGCAAGTCGCTAACGAACAACTCTCCCTTAGGCTCTCGTTGTTGCCGGCGCAGCAGCGCATTAATACGCGCCAAAAGCACGTGAATGCGCACGGGTTTAGCAAGAAAGTCATCAACACCGGCATTAAGGGCAATAACTTCTTGAATGTCGCCTTCGTGGGCAGTGAGCATTAGAATACTATTATCAAAACCGGCTCGTACCGCCTGACAGACTTCAACGCCATCCATTTTGGGTAACATTAAATCGAGAATAACTAAATCAGGTGGTGTGCTTTGGATATATTTTACCGCCTCTTCACCGGTTGTTAGCCAATCTACGTTGAACTGTTCAGATTTTAAATACTGAATTAGCAATTTGGCTATGCGTTCGTCGTCTTCAACAATGAGTAATGTTGGACAATGAGCAGCACAAGTATAGGTGTTTTCGGGCACAGATAACCTTCAGGTAAAGCAGTCGTTTGTCGTAATGGTCATCTTAACCATTACTTCCGACAAGATAAAGTGTATACAGTGCTAGCTGACACTAGGTGACAATTTAATACCCTAGATGACGGAAGTCTAATGACGATGTTGATATGCTTCACTAACACTGACAACAAGTTTATTTTTTAGAGGAGACATTACTGATGAACAATTGGTACTCATTTATTTTAACATGCAGCGTACTTGCCCTTTCAGGGTGTGGTACCAATGACAACGGCACTTCGGAGCCTGTAAAAACCGATAAGCCACCAGTGACAGTCATTATTATTGGGGCAGGTATGTCGGGCATGAAAGCGGCTCAAACCTTGTCAAATGCAGGTGTTCAAGTGCAAATATTAGAAGCTCGTGACAGAATTGGCGGGCGTACTTGGACAGACAAATCATGGGATACCGCTATAGATTTAGGGGCAAGTTGGATCCATGGTATTGAAGGTAACCCCATTCACCAATTGGCTTTAGCGCAAAACATGCCGCTATTGTCTTGGGATTATGATGATCAAGTGACTTATGACACTGACGGCAATATAGATTTCTCCATTGAGGATAAATTGGCGCCTATTGCTGAACAATTATCCGCATTAACCGCTAATGTCATGGCGTTAAATGAGGATGCCACCATTGGCGATGTAATTAACGAAGCAAGAAGCCAAGGTATGCTGTCGGGGTTGACTGAGCAGGAGATAAACTATCTGGCCAATGCCTACTTCGAGCAGGATACTGCCGCTGATGTTGATGATGTGGCGCTGGCAGGTTTTGAAGGTGCGGCATCATTTGCTGGCCCCGATGTCATCTTTCCACGAGGATATGGTGAGCTAGTTACCGGTTTAGCACAAGGTTTGGACATTCAGTTAAATACGGTAGTTAGCGAGGTGAACTACCAAGATGCTGTTATTCAGGTGGTAACCAGTCAAGGCGATTTTTACGCAGACTATGTGATTGTAACCGTGCCTTTAGGTGTATTAAAAAAAGGCGTCATTAAATTCACTCCAGCGCTGCCATCGGCTAAAGAAATAGCCATAGCAGCTTTGGATATGGGAGTGCTGAACAAAGTTTATTTGAAATTTGATTATGTATTTTGGGACAGTAATATCGCCAATATGGCACAGGTCAGCGAAATAAAAGGACACTGGAGCTACTGGGTAAATTTTACTGAGGCGACACAGCAACCCATCATAGCAGGCTTTAATGTGGCTAAGTTTGGTCAGGAAATTGAACAATTGAGTGATCAACAAATCCAAGAGCAGGCAATGACTGAATTACGAAAATTTTACGGTAACCAAATACCTGAACCCCTTGATGTGAAGATCACTCGCTGGGCATCTGATCCCTACAGTTATGGCTCATATTCCTACGTGCCTAAAGGTGCCACGGCAACTATGCGCGATACCCTAGCTGAACCGATTAATAATAAAATATTCTTCGCCGGAGAAGCCACTAATAAGCAGTATCCGTCAACCGTGCATGGTGCCTATTTGTCGGGAGAAAGAGAAGCGCAACGTATTCTGGCGTTAGTGCGATAGCGCTTATCAACTTGCTATAACAGTTAGAGGTTGAAGTTGCCCTATGTTTAATGCACATAAAAACAACAGCTTAAGGAGTTTGTTACCTTAGCTGACAAAGCAATACCTCAGTTGACTGCAGCTGAGTTTTCAAGCCAGCTGCCATTAACAGCAAGTGCACCTTTTGCTGGTCCGTATGCGATGACAAAATTTATTCCTTGGTTCATGAAACGTAATGATCCCGTTTACGAACTATCGATTTATAACTGGGTGCCCGTTAATCCGATTTATTTTCATTCCGGCAATTCTGATAACATAGTACCTCATTTTAATAGTACTGAAGCTTATCAGGCTTTAAAAGAGCTAGGAGGCAAGGTTACATTGTATGAATACAGTGGTGATCATTATACACCGGTTTTAGATTACTACGCTCAAATGTTAACCGATTTTGATAAGCTAATTGAGCAATAATAAATGTTTTTTTATTGATAGCTGCTCTGTTAAAAATTATTAGTTAACGCGGCAATTAAACCAATCAAACCGCCAAAAACACCGCCCCAAACCACTAACCAACCCAAGTGTTTTTTGATCATCGCTTGAATGATTTCTTTTACTAACTGTGGGGTTAATTCATTCAAGCGTTTTTCAATAATATCACTGACTTTTTCTTGCATATTGGCAATCATGTTGGGCTGCTCTAACTCTTCACGTAGCAGGTTATTAAACTCTTCACTTTGACTTATTGCTTTTATTGAAGCTTTCATTTTTTCAATAAACGGCTCTTTCATTGGCTGAATTGCTTCACTACCGCCAACCATAGCAAGCATGGGGCCAAATGAAGACTCTTCAATTACTTCAACCAAATTATCAAAAGCCGGCGTTAAATCAATTTTTTCAATCACCGGGCTTAAATCAATACTGCTGGCTGCACCTGAGCCGGTTGATAAAAAGCGATCAATGTTCTCCTTAGTGAAAAACTGTTCCATCATCAGTTGGCGAATGGCAATTTTAAAATCTTCAAAGCGAGCCGGAATTACCCCTGAACCATAAAGTAGTGGTACTTTTTCAAACAACATATGTACCGCTAACCAATTGGTAATGGCGCCAGATAAGGCGAACAGTCCAATTGTATATACAAGATGATGTTCTAAAGCAACACCCGCTAAGGTGCATGTTAAAGCAATAAAATTTGTGGCTAGGCTTTTATTCACTGATAACTCCGCTATGAGGCATGGGTTTGGACTTGTTTTAAGTCGCCTGATTATGGGCGCTATGATAGCATTGAATCAACTCTGCTAAAATGATGAAACCAATCATCTGAATTTAGGAATTTATTTAATGTTTAAAAAATCACTTATTTTGCTCGCTCTTGCTTTTGTTAGTGCTTGTGGTGCAAATGAAGTTGCAGATCAGCCATGGCGAACATTAGATCTTAATAACACCGTTTTACTGACTTTGCTACACGGTAAGGTGGTGATTGAATTAGCGCCGCAGTTTTCACCTAAACACGTTGAGCAATTTTCAGCACTGGTTAAAAAATCTTTTTATGACGGCGCTAAATTTTATCGTGTTATTGATGGTTTTGTTGCCCAAGCAGGTCCGAAAGACGGTAGTTCAAAAGATAAATCAGTACCTATATTAGCCATAGAAGGGCAATTTACAACCGCTAAAAACTGGTCATTTGCGCCAGTGCAAAATGATGATTTATTTGCTGCCACCACCGGATTTAAAGACGGTTTTGCTTTAGCTCGTGACAATAGCGATAGTGCTTGGTTAACTCATTGTCCCGGAACCTTAGCCATGGCACGTGGCAATGAAGCGGATTCTGCTTCCAGTCATTTTTATTTTGTTATTGGCCAAGCGCCGCGTTATTTAGATAAGATAATGACTATTTTTGGTCGCGTGGTTTATGGCATGCAACATATTCAAGCAATACAGCGCACCTCAGTTATTGCAGGTGAAAAAGCGGTAGATAGTCGAATGCATACCCCCATTGTCAGTATGAAATTAATGACGGATGTGCCAGTGAACGAGCGTTTACTTATTGAAGTGGAAAATACCGAATCAGCCAATTTTTCTGAAAAATTAGTAAAACGTCGTGCTAGATCCCATGAATTTTTTTATAAAAAACCACCATCCGTGTTAGATGTTTGCCAAGTACCCGTAAACAGCCGTTTAGTTAAATTACAAGGCTAGCCAACGTGAAAACCAACCTAATAACTCGTCAAGGTTTTGAGCTTTTACAGCAAGAGCTCAATCATTTATGGCGAGTAGAGCGCCCTGAAACCACCCGAAAAGTGTCTTGGGCGGCGAGTTTAGGTGATCGCTCCGAAAATGCTGATTACCAATATAATAAAAAGCGTTTGCGTGAAATTGACCGTCGTGTGCGCTATCTTACTAAACGATTAGAAGATATCAAAATAATAGATTACAACCCACAACAGGCGGGTAAGGTATTTTTTGGTGCTTGGGTTGAAATTGAAAATGAAGAAGGCGAGCAGCTCAAATTTAAAATTGTTGGCCCCGATGAAATTTTTGGCCGTAACGACTATATTTCTATCGACTCCCCCATGGCGCGCGCTTTACTGAAAAAAGAAATTGATGATGAGGCGGTAGTCAGCACGCCGTCAGGTGAAAAATATTGGATCGTGCTCAGTATTAGTTATCAAGAGTAAATTTTAACTATGCTCGCGGCATCTTGTTCTGTAACGGTGCGGATCATATTTTGTACCAATACTTAGCCCATGCCAATATAATTCGGTGTGCTTTTAATGCGCTCAAGCCAAGTTAAAATAGCCGGATAATCATTTAATTCAAAACCACCTTCATCAGCAACATGAGTGTAAGCATACAAACTGATGTCAGCAGTAGTCAGTTCTTCGCCAGCCAAGTAAGGTGTTTTTTCTAGCTGACTTTCCATCACCGCTAAAGCCTTATAACCGCCTTGGTGTTTGGCTTCATAGTCAGCGCGACGATCTTCAGGTAAACCAAGGTATTTAGCAATAAAGCGCGCTACAGCGATATAAGGTTCGTGACTGTACTGTTCAAAAAACTGCCATTGCTGTAATTTTGCTAAGTCAAAAACATCATTAGGCAACAAGCTTGAATCAGCAGCAAGGTAATTTAATATGGCATTGGACTCTGAAATACAGCGACCATCAGGCAACTCAAGCAAGGGTATTTTACCCTGAGTATTCTTTGCTAAAAACGTGGTTTGTTGAGTATCGCCGGCCAAAATATCAAGATGCAACCATTGATGTTCTATTTGCAATAGAGAGCACAAAAGTTGTATTTTATAACAATTACCCGATTGAGTATCTCCGTATATTTTCATTGAATATACCAGTAAAAATAATAATAGCTTTTATCATAACTTAAACCGTTTAGTTTGTGATGAAATAAACCTTTTAATTGTTACAGAGCACAACATATAAACTGGCAGAAGTGATTTTTTCAACCATACTTAAACCGTATTTGAATTTATGGAAAAGTCAATTTAATGAAAACCTTGGTCGTTGAACCTTCTAAAACTTACCGTTTATTACTCAATGAATTCTTACATGGTTTTGCTATTAACCCGCAAGAAGTAATTGATGGTACTTCGGCAATAGCAAACATGAGCAAAAATCAATATGAATTAATTTGTATTGCGATGTATTTGCCTGACATGTTGGGTGTCGATTTGGCTAAGCAAATAAAAGAAATTAAAGGTTTTGAGCATTGTATTATCATTATTTTTTCCAGTGAGCAAAGTCAAGAAAAGTTAGCCTTAGCTAAAACAGACCAAGTGAATTATATTTGCCAAAAAATGGCGTTGGATAAACTCAAGTCCCTATTTGCCCATATCACTCAAGATGAGCTAGTTACTTATGATGGTACAGGCCACATTCTTTATATTGAAGACCATCAAACTCAGGCTAAATTGACCTTGGCGATGTTGACCGAAATGGGCTTAACCGCTGATCATTTCACTAGTGCTGAAGCCGGGTTGGACGCATTAGAGCGTAATGATTATGATTTGATTTTATTGGATATTGTGCTCGAAGGAAAAAAAGATGGTATTGATTTTATTGAAGATACTAGGGAGCGAACCGATGAAAAAAGGGTGACCCCAGTGCTTGCTATTTCGGCTTCACTTAATGATAGCCAACGCATACACGCATTAAAAGTAGGGGCTAGTGATTTCATTAATAAACCTTTTATACAAGCAGAGCTTGCTGCTAGGTTGAAGAATATGCTGTTAACCCAACAGTTATATCAGCAAGTTAGCGCGCAAAAACAGGCTTTAGAAAAAATGGCCATGACCGATCAGCTAACTAACTTGTTCAATCGCCATTTTTTGATGCCCTATATTAAAAAAGCCTTAAGTTCAGCGCAACGCTATGGTTATCCACTGTCGATAGTGATGATTGATTTAGATAAATTTAAACTAATTAATGACGATTTAGGCCATAGCGCAGGAGATAAACTGCTGTGTGATATTGCCAATATTTTAAATGCCAATTGTCGCAGTGAAGATGCGGCTATTCGACTGGGTGGCGATGAATTTTTACTGGTATTACCGCACTGCTCATTAGAACAAGCTAAATTCAAAACAGCAACACTTAGGCAGGCAATTATTGAGCTGCCACCTGCAAGCCACCAAACCTCAGCAAGTTTTGGTTTAAGTTCTACCGAAGCTGATAGCTTTGATTTTGAAACATTGTTTTCTCAGGCTGATGCCGCTGTTTATCAAGCCAAGGAAAACGGTGGTAATGATATTTGTTATTAGTAGTTATTCGAACTAGGTACTTTCTGGTATGATCCGGCTTTATTGTAAAAATTATTTAATTAATGTCGGAACGTCAATCAATGCCTGTTATTGTTGAACAAATATGTGAGCAAATCGCTCAAGAACTGCAAGTCAAAAACTCACAAGTTAATGCCGCTATAACTTTATTAGATGACGGGGCTACCGTGCCTTTTATTGCGCGTTATCGTAAAGAAGCCACCCAAGGGTTAACTGACAATCACTTACGGGCATTAGCAACACGGCTTAGTTATTTGCGTGATTTAGCCGCGCGTCGACAAGTCATTTTAACCAGTATAAAACAGCAAGACAAATTAACCACCGAGTTAGCCAAGCAAATTGCCAGTGCCGATAACAAAACCCGCTTAGAAGATTTATATCTGCCTTACAAACCTAAACGCCGCACTAAAGGGCAAATAGCTATTGAAGCCGGTATTAAGCCGTTAGCCAATAGTTTATTTAACAACTGGCAACTTAACCCTGAACAAGAAGCTCAAGCTTACCTTGATAACAATACGGGTGTTAAAGCCGGTTTTAGTGATGTTAAATCGGTATTAGACGGGGCTAGTGCAATTTTGGCCGAACGCTTTAGTGAAGATGCTAATCTTTTACAAAAGCTGCGTAGTCACCTGCTTAAACAAGCTCATTTAACCAGTAAAGTTGTTAAAGGCAAAGAAAAAGCCGCGGCAAAATTTCGTGATTATTTTGAACACAGTGAAAAATTAAAAACGGTGCCTTCGCATCGCATGCTTGCCATGCTGCGAGGTCGCAATGAAGGTTTATTGCAACTTAAAATTGATGTTGATCCTAACCAAGACAACGTTGCAGTTTCTAGTGCTGAGCAAATGATTAGTGATCATTTAACCTTGCGATGTTTTTCATCGGATAAGCAGCAAAATGCAGCAAAATTTTTAAGTAGCACAGTGCGTTTAGCGTGGAAAAGTAAACTCAGCGTTAGTTTAAGTAATGAGCTGTTAGGGCAACAGCGCGAACACGCCGAGTTACAAGCTATTAAGGTCTTTGCTGAAAACTTAACTGACTTATTAATGGCTGCACCCGCGGGTGCCAAAGTGACTTTAGGGTTAGATCCCGGTTTGCGCACCGGCTGTAAAATTGCCATTGTTGATGCTACCGGCAAACTCTTACACACCACCACTATTTTCCCTCATGCACCGCAAAATCATTGGGACAAATCAGTACGAACACTGGTGAATATTTGTCGTCAATATAAAGTTGAGCTAATGGCTATTGGTAACGGCACTGGCTCACGAGAAAGCGATCAATTAGCCGGTGATGTGATTGCGCAGTTTGATTCGGGTACCGGTTTAGCCAAACCGAAAAAAATGGTGGTAAGTGAAGCCGGTGCCTCAGTGTATTCAGCCTCTGAATTTGCCGCCAATGAATTTCCAAATTTGGACGTATCACTGCGCGGTGCAGTGTCTATTGCCAGACGTTTGCAAGACCCACTGGCCGAACTTGTTAAAATTGATCCCAAAGCCATTGGTGTAGGTCAATATCAGCATGATGTTAGTCAAAGTCAGTTAAGTCAAAGCTTAGATAATGTTGTTGAAGATTGTGTCAATGCTATTGGTGTTGACCTTAATAGCGCCTCGGCAGCATTACTAACCCGTGTTGCGGGTTTAAATAAAACCATGGCCAATAATATTGTGCAATTTCGTGACGAACAGGGCGCTTTTACCAACCGTAAGCAGTTGAAAAAAGTGGCGCGCTTGGGACCAAAAGCGTTCGAGCAAGCCGCTGGTTTTTTACGTATTACCGGCGGTGAAAACCCGTTAGATCAATGTGCAGTGCATCCAGAAACTTACCCTATTGTTGAAAATATTATTAAACAGCTAAACATTGATAGTGCTGATTTATTAAATAACGCGGTGCAATTACAACAAGTTGATATTAATAAATTAACAACCGAGCAGTTTGGCGAGGTGACTATTAAAGGTATTATTAGTGAATTAGCTAAACCCAGTCGCGATCCACGGCCTGAGTTTAAAACCGCCACCTTTGCTGACGGAGTTAACCGTATATCAGATTTGAACGTTGGTATGGTGTTAGAAGGTGTGGTGTCTAATGTCGCCAACTTTGGCGCTTTTGTTGATGTTGGTGTTCATCAAGACGGTTTAGTGCATATTTCAGCCATTACCGATAAATTTATTAGCGATCCGCGTGAGTTAATAAAAACGGGTGAAATTGTTAAGGTGAAAGTGCTTGAAGTGGACGTTGAGCGTAAACGTATTAGCTTAACTATGCGTTTAGATGACCAAGTCAGCGCTAAGCATCAAGCGACAAATAATAAGCAAAACACCAGAAAAGAGAAGCCATCAGGGAGCAGACAACAACAGGTAAAGCATAATAAGCCTAAACCTAAAAAAGTCGACAATGCTGCTATGGGTAACGCCTTTGCCGATGCTTTTGCGAAATTAAAAAAATAGTTATTGTATAGTAACTAAATACCTGATGTTCAGGTATTAACTATACCGTGCTTGCAAGTAACTAAATACCGCCCTAATACCAAAAGCTTCACCGCCTAAAGGGCGACCTGATAAGGCGCGAACATTAAACGCCATGATATCAAAATGCAACCAATCAATGTCGTCATCAACAAATTTTTGCAAATACAAAGCCGCCGTAATTGCGCCACCAAAGGGACCTGCGGAGCAGTTGGTCATATCTGCAATAGTGCTTTTGAATAGGTCATTGTAGGGCTGATAAAGTGGCATGCGCCAAACGGGGTCGTTAATTTTACTGCCCGCTTGGGTTATGCCGGCGGCAACTTCATCGCTGGTGCAGAAAAAACCGGGTAATTCAGTACCCAACGCTACCCGCATTGCGCCTGTTAAGGTAGCAAAGTCGATGATTAATTCAGGTTTGTCGTTGTCTGCTTCAGCGAGAGCGTCACATAAAACTAAGCGACCTTCAGCGTCAGTATTATCAATTTCAACCGTTAGCCCTTTACGGGTGGTAATCACATCACCGGGGCGCATAGCATTGTTTGATACGGCATTTTCAACGGCAGGAATTAATACCCGTAAATAAATTGGTAAGTTATGCGACATGATTAAGTGCGCTAATCCCAGTACATGCGCGGAACCACCCATATCCTTTTTCATATTGCGCATACCAGCAGCAGGTTTTAAATCTAAACCGCCACTATCAAAACAAACACCTTTGCCCACTAAGGTTACTTGCGGGTGTTTTTTGTCACCCCAAGTTAAGTCAATAAGGCGAGGTTGGTTGATACTGGCGCGACCAACGGCATGAATGGTTGGGTAGTTATGGGTAAGTAAGTCATCGCCAATTATTTGCGTTACCTTGCCACTAAACGTATCGGCTAACGCTTGAGTAGTGTCACCTAAATCTATTGGCATCATATCGGCAGCAGGTGTATTGACTAAATCTCTTACTAACGCTGTTGCTTGAGCGCATTTGATTGCGTTATCCACTAAAGTTTGCTCATTTACGGCTAAGCTAGGCAAGGTTTTTTCTTTATTATTGGTTTTGTAAGAGCAAAATTGATACGCACCGACTAACCAAGCAAAACAGATAGCCTGTTGAAACTCAGGCGCAGCTTCTAACAAATATTGACCTGCGGGCAGTTTGTTAATTAAGTCACCACAAGCAAAGTAATGGTTAGCGTCATCAACAACAAAAAGGGCTTGAGCTAGCTCACCTTGCTGATTCAATGAAAAATTGGGTAATAACGCTAAACCTTCACCGGCATAATGGGTTTGCTGCAACCACTGTTGATCCGCTTGGCTTTGTGCTGATAACCACTGCGGATAAGTTGTTTTTTCTATAATGGTTAACGGTGTGCCAGCGCTTCCTAAAATAAGGAGTGAGTTCATAAGTTGCCTTTAGTATTGTTTTTGTGAGAGCTTCAATGCATTATTCTTTGATTGTAACGTATGTAGAAAAAGATGAAAACGATTAGCAGTCATGACCCTACAAATGAAATGTGTCAAGCTAGTCAGTCATGAACTGATGTTATAGACTACCGCTTAACACCAAAAATAAAAATATTAAAGACTGTAACGTCGTTAGGAGAGAGCTGTGAAAAGCAAAGAAACCTACTGGTCGGAGAATCTTCGTCTTATTTTCATCTGCCTTGCCATCTGGTTTACGGTTTCATTTGGTTTTGGGTTACTGTTGGTAGAGCCGCTAAATGAAATTCGGTTAGGAGGGTACAAGCTTGGTTTTTGGTTTGCACAGCAGGGTTCTATTTATTCATTTCTAGCTTTGATTTTTTGGTATGGCGCAAAAATGAATAAACTTGATAAAAAGTATCACGTGAAGGATTAAACATGGAAGAGTTAAAACTTTATACTTACATTGCCGTGTTTGGCACTTTTGCTTTGTACTTTGCTATTGCTTGGTGGGCGCGTGCAAGCTCAACCAGTGATTTTTATATTGCCGGTGGTGGCATAACTCCTTTGCAAAATGGTATGGCGATTGGTGCAGACTGGATGTCGGCCGCGTCATTTATTTCAATGGCAGGTTTAATCGCCTTTTTAGGTTACGGCGGTTCGGTATTCTTAATGGGGTGGACCGGTGGTTATGTCTTATTGGCAATGCTTCTTGCGCCCTACATGCGTAAACACGGTAAGTTCACCGTGCCGGAATTTATTTTCGATAGGTACTATTCTAAAACAGCGCGTATTGTGGCGGTGGTATGCTTAATTATCGCCTCGTTAACTTATATTATTGGCCAAATGAAAGGGGTGGGTGTCGCCTTTTCTCGCTTCTTGGAAGTTGAATACGATAATGGCCTGTATATTGGCATGTTTGTGGTTTGGGTCTACGCCGTATTAGGTGGCATGAAAGGTATTACGTACACACAAATAGCCCAATATGTGGTGATGATTTTTGCTTACACCATTCCCGCGGTATTTATTTCATTGCAGCTTACCGGTAACCCTATTCCACAGTTAGGTTTAGGCAGTACGCTGTCTGACGGCAGTGGTATGTATTTACTTGATAAGTTAGATTTAGTAGTGACTGATTTAGGCTTTAAAGAATACACCACTGCGAATTTAGGTGGAACCTTAAACATGTTCGCTTATACCATCTCATTAATGATAGGTACTGCCGGCCTTCCTCACGTTATTATGCGCTTTTTTACGGTTCCTTCAGTACAAGCTGCTCGGGCTTCTGCCGGTTATGCCTTAGTTTGTATCGCTTTACTTTATACTGTCGCTCCAGCGGTGGGTGCTATGGCTCGTCTTAACTTGATGAACACTATTGAACCTGCGGCCGGTGAAAATCTTGTTTATGACGAGCGTCCGCAATGGTTTAAAGACTGGGAAAAAACCGGTTTATTAAAATATGAAGACAAAAATGGCGATGGTAAAATTCAGTACACGGCAGATCTTGCGACCAATGAAATGGTGAAAGTTGACCGTGACATTATGGTTCTGGCTAACCCTGCTATCGCTAACTTGCCTAACTGGGTAATTGCTTTAGTAGCTGCCGGTGGCTTAGCCGCAGCGTTGTCAACCGCGGCGGGTTTATTATTAGCGATATCCTCGTCAATATCCCATGATTTAATGAAAGGGGTATTAACGCCTGACATGTCAGAGAAAAATGAATTGTTAGCGGGTCGAGTGGTGATGACCATCGCTATTATTATTTCTGGGTACTTAGGGTTGAATCCGCCGGGGTTTGCCGCAGGTACGGTAGCGCTAGCGTTTGGTTTAGCAGCATCAAGTATTTTTCCAGCATTAATGATGGGCATATTCTCTAAAAAAATGAGTGGTACAGCGGCTGTTGCCGGTATGGTGTCAGGCATTGGTGTCACTATGTTATATGTGTTCCAACATAAGGGCATTATGTTTATCCCAGAAACTTCGTTCTTAGGTGATATGGAGCCTAACTGGTTCTTTGGTATTTCACCGAACGCGTTCGGTGCGGTGGGTGCCTTAGTGAATTTTGGGGTAGCGTTTATTATGCTTAAAGTAACCGGCCCAGCTCCTGCGCATATTCAAGCGCTAGTTGAGAACATGCGTATACCTGGAAAAGTTAGTGCGGCACACGCTCACTAAGCGCTAGATTAGTTATAAGTATTAAGCTATAAGTGGCAAGCTTCAAAAAGGGTAGGTTACTTTCTTGGCGCTTGAAACTTGTAGCTTTAAACTTTTTGAAACAAAACTATTATGAATAGACACCTTAAAATTGCGTTTATGGTCGCCCCTTTTTTGGTGGTGTTAGGTTATATTGGCGCAGATTTTCACCATGAAAATGAAGCGGCGAAAACAAAAATAGTGCAATTAGTGCCAGAGGGGCACTGCGATATAATCAACCAAAGTTGTGTGCTTAAATCAGGTGACTTCAAGGTTGAGATTTCGGATGAAAATGGAATTACTGGGATTAATTCGACCTTTCCTCTTGATAGTGCGACCTTGTTTTTAGTGGATAAACACGACCAGATGACACCGTATCCATTAGGGATGCAAAAAAGCCCGTATTATTGGCGTAGTAATACTGAGTTACATAGTTTGATTGGTCAAAAAGGTGATAGTTATAAATTACGTTTGATTGCTAAAATTAAAGGCGGTCAATATATCAGTGAGTTTTATACGCAAACAATTAAATAATTCTCAATTTTTTTTGGAGGAGAACAAATCAATAAAAAAATCTATCCATAAATGAGTATTTTCTTTTTTAGCTTCACGCGCTCTCAATATTTCCTTTTGTTGCTGACATTTAGAAAAAATACTATTAGTCGCGTCGTTTAATAATTTGTTAAAACAGGCGGTGCATCGGCACCAACAGTCAAAAGCATTGCTGGAATGGCTTGACATACAGTTCATCCAAACTATCGATTACTTTAAATCACCTGCGGGTTGGTTTAGAAACGCTCTATCTATAGCAATTTATGACAATACTTTTGATTCTTCCTGACTAAATTACATAGGCATATAATTTTATTTGCAACTACACATGGTATTTCCATTTTCATCTTTCCATTCTGTGTATTCTCTGTATAAATTTGGATTGCCGCGATTATTATTAACTGAGCAAGAAAGCTCAACATTGCGACAAGAGGCATCACCGTACCCATAAATAATTCCCTTATTTCTGTCTAAAGGAATATTTATTACCGGAGATATTGAGCAGCCACTTATGATAAATAAGAGCAACATTGATATAGTTTTCATTTTAGGTCCTTCTATAACAACTCATTTATGAGTATTTACTAGTTATGCTTGCTCAAAAGTATTATTTGAACAGGCATAACTGAGAATTGTGCATATTTTATTTTAAGCAATTTTCAAATAAGACTTAATTATTTCAGCGCCATTGTCTGCTTGAATTGGTTTAAAGATAAAGCCAGAAACGCCGCTTTCTTGGCATTGATCCACTAAAGCCTGATCGGTGACTGACGATAACATCACTACCGGCACGTTATGGCCTTTAGCACGGATGGTTTTTAAGGCTTCATCGCCGTTCATTTCACCCATAATCACATCCATAAACATAAAATCAGGGGCTTCACTTTCAACCATAGCGACTGCTGAAGAACCATCATCGGCTTCAATAATATTATCGTAGCCTAGACCATTTAAAAAACGTTTCAAGGCTTTACGTATCATCGCACTATCATCAACAAGTAGTATCTTGCAGCTTGTCGGTAATGGTTTGCTGTGAGGATTGGCAATGCCAATACTTTCTTCGCGTTTTGCACTACCTGTTTGAAAATTAACATCACGTACTAACAAATTAAAATAATAACGCCCAACACCGTCAACAGTAATTGGTACGGTAACAATTTCTTTAACGCCTTTTAAGTATTTTTCCATATCGTCGAAGTTATGGACAAAATAGGGGCTAGAAAAATTAAACTCTAAATTATGGCGACTCAATAAATCGGTAGAACGACCAACAATGGTATTACCCCATTCTGCTAACGCGTTACTTAATTCTTCATTAATTTCAGTGTAATTATATTTTTCATCAAACATAGTTTCACAAACAGAGTTACCAATGGCGATAGCCGTTTCAGGGTAATGATGCATCATGATCACACCATTTATACAACCCGTAACTTCGGAGCAAATTGCGTAACCTTTGAAACGAAAATCGTCAACTTGATCCATAAAGGCATCACCAGCAGAGCCGGTAAGAT
This sequence comes from Colwellia sp., assembly GCA_016765685.1. GTDB lineage: Bacteria > Pseudomonadota > Gammaproteobacteria > Enterobacterales > Alteromonadaceae > Colwellia. Next base: position 27,353 of record JAESPR010000024.1, read on the forward strand.
GGGTCATTGCTTTTAAGCTCGCAATTGATTCATTGATAAAAGGATGCAAAGTAACTTTGTAAATAGTTTCCACAGACATAAATAAACCTATTTTTATTGTTTTTTGTGATAAGAATTATAAGTAAACTACTAGAACTAAAACAGCTTTGCAATATGTTCGTGGGCGCTTGCTTATTGTCTAACGGACAAAGTGAATTTTTTCCATTGCTGTTGGTGTAATTTAAGTAGGGCTATTTCATGGCGTTTGTTATAGCTGTTAGTGAACCATAGGCTATTGATGAAATAAGAGAAAGTAAGGTATGCGTAGAGCAGTTTATGATCAATTTTAGCCGCAAAAAAGTGGTGTTGATATTGTGTAATGATCCCAGATATTTTATTTTCAGAGATATTATTTACCGCAATAAACATTGCTAAATCGAATTCAGCTGGCGCAAGACAAGCGCATTCAAAATCTACTAACCAAGTGTGCTTTTGTTGATCTATTAAAACATTGCTAAAGTTCAAATCACCATGACAGCAAACGAGGTTTTTAGAGTTGTTAAGCGGGGCTAATACTAACTCAGCATATTGCTGTAGTTCAGTTTTTTTTAGCGCTGAGAAATGCGGTTTATTAATCAGTTCATTGGTGATGGTTTGAGCGGAAAGTTTGGCTGGTTGATAGTTTAGTTGATGGCATTGCACCATTAAACGGATAGCGTGATTTATTTTACCCTTGGTGTTACTAATATTTAACGCTAAATTTTCAGCATCAATAAAGTCAGTCACTAACCATTGTTGATCATGATAAAATACAGAGGGACTAAATCCGGCTGTGTCTGCAGGTACAGCCATTTTAGCTTCGGCATTGCCGCTGACTGTTTTAGCAAAATAGAACTTGTTATCGGCATACACCTTATAACATTTTTGGCTTAAACCTGCGTTGATTACTGAAATACTCTCGACTTTAGAAAAACAAGGCAAGGTATATAAAGCGTTTTGCACAACAATTAGCCCGCGACTTTTTGTGATAAATTAACGTGTTTTGTGGGTGAGGCTTTATAGAGAGCTTGCCATTTTATATATCCATAAGCAGCAATAAAAACATAAATAACAAATAAGATCACGGTAGGCATTAAATCTTTTTCTATGTATAAATAAATAGAAACCGTATCAATAACTAACCAGTAAAGCCAATTTTCTAATACCTTTTGCGTCACTAAATAAGTAGCGAAAACAGCAAACACTGTGGTGAATGTATCTAAATAAGGAAACACTGCTGGGGTGTAATTGGCCATGATATAACCCAATAGCAATGACAATACGGCTAACATAAGGCAAGCTTTTACATGCCAACTTAACTGCCATGATACTATTGCTAACCCCGAAAATTGTTGTTCATTGTTATTTGCCGAATTTTTTTGCCAAGCCCAATAACCGTAGAGCGCCATAAGTAAATAATAGACATTCAGGGCACTGTCCATTAACAGTAAAACATCATAAAAAATAACTGTATAAAGAGCGGTACTAATAAACGCTGCTGGCCAGCACCATAACGAGCCTTGAGCCGCTAGAATGACATAAGTAAGGGCCAATACCATGGCAATAAGTTCTAACCAAGGTAAGTTGGCAAAATAGGAGGTAAAACTAAGATAAAATTCAGTCACTAACTTTCTGCTTCTACTTGCGAGCGATCACCATTGATAAATTTACAAACAAATACCGCGGCACCTTCTTCACCTGTATTTTGGTAAATGCTGCTATGCACCTGTTTTATCTCACTCATCACCTTGCTAACCGCTAAGTCGTACTCACCAAATACTTGCGTGCTCATACCGTTAGTAACCACGGTTAAGCCGTCAACATTACGTAGACGTTTGATGAACGCCCAAATTTCGCTTTTGTATTGTTCTTTAGCTAGCGGGTATAAACTTAATTCAATTGATATTTTCATCAAAAACTCCTCGCATTGTGTAGGTCGTGGGTTCCCTACGACCTACACAGGAAAATTAAAACTGATAATCAACCGTTACACCAAATACTTGCGGTTCGGCCAATTGAGTATACTGTTTAGCAGTATAACCATCTCTAGGGTCATTGCCAAAATAGAAACCGCGGTTGGCATAGTTTTCATCGGTTAAGTTACGCGCCCACACTTTGACTTGATAACTGTCTGCTAAATACGAAATGGAAGCATTAAGTAAAGTGACGGTTTCTGATTTTATATCGTCTGCAAGAATGGCTTTTCCATCATAATAGCGGGTATCAGAAAAATAGAATTCATCTTTACCGTCAACAGACAAGTTAATCAACCACTGTTCACTTGGCTGTATGTTTAGCCCTAAGTTAAATTGATAATTAGGCGCATGGGCTTGCTCTTCACCATTTAATGAGTTGTTGCCCACATCAATATATTCATTAAACTCAGTATCAAGTAAACCTAATGAACCATATATTTCAATTGAATCATTTAGCTGCCAGTTAGCTTCAATCTCGATACCCTTATTTGAACCAGTTGCGGCATTACCAAGGTAGGGAATAAACTCTGAACTACCATTATCGCGTACTATAATTTTAGAGCTTTTAACCTGCATATCGGTTCGGTCCATATAAAAAACTGCCGTGCGGACAAACGCCGTATTATCAAGTAGAGTCACTTTATAGCCTAATTCATAGTTGATTAAGTACTCTGGCTCAAAAGTGCGTAATTCATCAGGTAAAGTGCCATCGGTATTAGCGCCACCGGTTTTATAACCTCGGTTGATTGAGCCATACCAAAAGCTGTTATCGTTTTGCTGGTAGCTCAGCACGACTTTACCGCCGACCATGGTGTCTTTGAGGTTATCATTAAAGCCATCCGAGTTACTATAATCGGCATTGCGTTGTTCAACTCTAAGGCCTGTCGTTAATAGCCACTTTTCATTTAACTGGCTATCCAGTTGCCCATAAATGGCCATTGATTGAGTATCAAATGTTGAGGTGAAATCGTTAGCTAAATAAGTGTACTGGCGCTGTAAATCTTCATCATCTTGTTTAAAATAAAGTCCGACAACCCAAGCGGTTGAGTGGTTAAATAATTTGCTACTGTGGTTTGATAAAGCGCGCAGTTCAACGGTTTGGGTTGATTTATCGCGAAAGTAATAATCAGTAGATGAATATTCCCAATAAGCATAATCTTGATTATCAATGTTTTCAGGGGCAGAAATACCGACATAAGCCCAGTCTTCATCATAACCATAAGCAAGATCAGAATCCGCACTGCTTAATAATGTCACTAGCGTGAACTTTTCAAAACCTTGATAGGTAAATTTAGCCGCGAAAGCCGCTGTTTTTTGGTTATCAAATCCCGGTTGATCTGACAGCGTTTCGCGCTTTCCCTGTGGTGTTGTATTAAGTGAAAAGGCATCATAACCATTGTCGAAATCAAAATAAAAAGCCGACAAATCTATGGTTAAACGCTCACTTGCTTGTATAGACAACTTTCCTCTGATGCTTGTTTCATCTCGATTGTTGGTATCATCTTTTTTTAAATAGGTGTTTTCAATAAAACCATCGCTGGTATATTTATTAGCAGCCACACGATAATTAATTGTGTCTGAAACAGGCCCCGAAAGTGCCAAGCCTAAACCGTAGCTATCATAATTACCGGCATTTACTTGCAGTGCTCCTTCAAATTCATCGGTAGGGGCATTGGTGGTAATATTGATCATACCAGCGAGCGCATTGGCTCCAAAACGTGTGCCTTGTGGGCCACGAAAAATTTCAGCTTGTTGCACATCAAAAAGCGTAGCAATGCTGCCAATGCCGGTAAAATCAATGCCGTCGATAATCATGCCCACGGATGGATTAATCGGCTCATTAAATTGACTACGCTCGCCAATACCACGAATTTGATAATAACGGGCCCGTTGTGAGCCACTAGCAAAATTAACATTAGGACTAGCAGCAATTAACTCTTCAAGGTGCTGAGCATTACGTTGTTTTATTTCAATATCAGTTAAAACGGATAAAGCACTGGCGGTTTTTAATAAGTTTTGTTGCCTAAAACCACCAGTAACGGTGATGATTTCAATATCAGCGGTTGCAGCGGAGTTTTCGTCATTGGCATTGGCGTTAACATGAGTAGTAAAGCTGAAAAGTAGCGCCGAAGTTACGGCTAAAGTAAGGGGTGATTTGGTAAAATTCATAAAGATCTCTATGTATTAATGATAATTATACAAAGGGATCCGGCACTGGGAGGTTATCTTATATCGTATATAGACTGTGATGTGATCACTAACCATTCCTACGCCGGTTATATTAGTTGCTAACGATTAAGTCAGTGACTAATTCCCGTCCAGGTTCAAAGGGTTTGTTGATATCATCAACATCTCAGCAGTTAATTATGTTGTTTATTTTCATTAATAAAACGAACACATAAAACCGCACTCCTTGGTTCGGGGCGGATTCTAGCAAACTTCTCAGGGTAATGCTCAGTTATTTCTTTGGCGCTTTTGCTAATACCGCCACTAATAACTGCCAGTATTGCGCTACCGTGGCAATTTCAATTTTTTCATCGGGAGAGTGCGGAAACTTAATAGTAGGTCCTATCGAAACCATATCCCAATGGGGATAAGCATTTTTAAATAAACCACATTCTAAGCCCGCATGAATGACCATTACTGCCGGAGTTTTATCAAACAATTCTTGATAAGTATCTCTTACTGTTTTCATAATGGCTGAGTTAGTATCCGGTTTCCAACCAGGGTATTCGCCGCTAAATTCAATATCAGCACCGGCTAATTCAAATACCGACTGCACCATACGCTGCGTTTCTAAACTGCCATCGTCATGCAAGCTGCGAATAAGCACTAAGGCATTAAGTTTTTTACCGCGGGTATGAATAACGCCAAGATTTAATGAACTTTCGACGATGCCTTCAATGTCATCACTCATGCGAATAACGCCATTAGGGCAAGCATTGAGTGCGCGCAAAATATTGCTTTGAGTATTTTTGTCCCAACATTGCTCAAAGTCTTCTGGCGAAATCAGCAACATATCAAGGTCAGTTTCAATCGCGCTTAAATTGCTTTTGATGGTTGATACATACAAAGCTAAAGCCGCCTTTAATGATTCAACATGCTCCTTGGCAACCACAAAACTAGCATTGGCTTCGCGTGGTATAGCATTGCGTAAACTACCACCGTTTAGTTCAGTTAAGCGAATATCAAAAGCATTACTGGCGGTAAGTAAAAAACGAATGAGTAGCTTGTTGGCATTAGCACGACCGGTGTGAATATCAACACCAGAATGGCCGCCTTTTAAGCCGGAAATGGATAAATTAAACGCTTGGTAATTAGCGGGCACGTTATCAAAATTTAATGAAAACGTGGCTGAGCCATCAATACCGCCAGCACAGCCCATATAAACTTCACCTTCTTGTTCTGAGTCGGTATTAATTAAAATATCACCGTCAAGCCAACCGGCTTCTAAACCAAAAGCGCCACTCATGCCCGCTTCTTCGTCAATAGTGACCAGTACTTCTAACGGGCCGTGAATAAGATCATCACTGGCCAACACGGCTAAAGCTGAGGCTAAACCTACGCCATTATCGGCACCTAACGTAGTGCCGTCGGCCGTTACCCAGTCACCATCAGCTTCATTGACAATATGAGGGCGAATAGGGTCAGTTAAAAAGTCGTGTTCAGTATCATTATTTTTTTGTGGCACCATGTCCATGTGAGCTTGTAAAATAATGCCCTTGCGATCTTCCATACCTTGAGTAGCTGGCTTTTTAATAAACAAATTACCCACTGCATCTTCTTTAATGGTTAGCCCTAAATCTTTTGCCCAAGCTTGGATCCATAATGATATTTTTTGTTCATGTTTTGATGGGTGTGGAATGCTACAAATCTTTTCAAATAGTTGCCATAAACGAGTCGGTTTGAGTTGTGATAAAGTGTTCATAAGGTTTCCTTCGGAAAATATTAAGTAAGAAGTTATCCGTTGTAGGAGCACTTCTTAAAGCTTTTAGCTTGTCTCTGCTTTATTTGCTTGCCATTAAAAATTGCCATTGTTCATTAAAGTCGCTACTGGGTTTTCTCTCAAATCCAGAACGTACATATTGGCTAATTTTTCCTTCAGCAAAGGCCACTAAAATGTTAGCAAGGGCTTGTTCATTAATGGTAAATGTTTTGCCTTCACGTAATTTTCGTTCACGCAATATTTGCTTAAATTGTGATTCAAGCTTTTCAAAAAATTGATGAATACGAATACGCAAACGTTCATGTTCACCCATGAGCGCATCACCAGATAATATTCGGCACATGCCCGGATTACGTTCAGCAAAAACCAACAAAACATGCAATACATGATGACAGCGCACTAAGGTTTCTTTGTGATCGGTTAAAATTAGATTAATACGAGAAAAAACCGACTCTTCGATAAAGTCGATTAACCCTTCAAACATACGCGCTTTTGAAGGAAAATGGCGATATAAGGCTGCCTCTGATACGCCAACCTCTGCCGCTAACTTTGCGGTGGTAATGCGTTGACCAGGACAAGATTGCAACATTAATGCTAAGCATTCTAATATTTGTTGCTTGCGACTAATTTTTTGCGTGCTTTTTGGGCTAACTGGCATAGTAAGTTATTCTCTATTTTGATTTTTTGTTGTTATATTTAATTTGTTGTTATATTTAATTTGTTTTTAGTTGTTGAACGCTTGTTAGCTTTGTTTGGCTAGATAATGTTGATTAATCAAAGAAACCAACTGTTGGGCAACAATTTGTTTATTGGCCAAGGGAATATCTGTTTTATCAATGGCACTAAATAAGGTTAACGCATTATCATCGCTATTAAACCCTTGGCCTGATTTAGCGACATCGTTTGCGGCAATTAAATCTAAATTTTTTCGTACTAATTTGCCGCGAGCATACTGTTCAACGTTTTGCGTCTCAGCAGCAAAACCCACCATAAAAGGTTTGTCCGCTAAGTTGGCAACATCGGCAACAATGTCGTGGTTTCTTACTAATTCAAGCTGCATAACATCATTGGTTTTTTTTATTTTTTGAGCAGCAATGTTAGCCACTTTATAGTCAGCAACGGCGGCACAAGCAACAAAAATAGTACATTGCGGGGCAAACAATAAGGCTTGCAGGTGCATTTCTTCCGCGCTATTAACGCTTATTAATTGACAACCAACTGGTGCGTTAAGGGTTACCGGACCTGAAATCAAGGTAACTTTAGCGCCAGCACGCACAGCCGCATGTGCAATAGCATAACCCATTTTACCTGAGCTGTAATTTGAGATGTAACGCACGGGATCAATGGCCTCTCGTGTTGGTCCTGCGGTAATCACCCAATGCTGATCTTGTAAGTATTTGTCTGAAAAATAATCGCTACCTAAACTGACGAGTTCTTCTACTTCTAACATACGCCCTAAACCAACATCGCCACAGGCTTGCTCACCACAACCGGGCCCCCATAAAAGGTAACCACGTTCGTTAAGTGTTTTTACATTGGCTTGGGTTGCTAGCGCGTGCCACATTTGCTGATTCATCGCCGGTGCAAGTGCTATAGACGCACTGGTTGCTAAACAAAGTGTGGTCAGTAAATCATTGGCCATGCCAGCAGCAATTCGCGCAATAATATCGGCAGTTGCTGGCGCAATGATGATTAAGTCAGCCCATTTTGCCAGTTCTATATGCCCCATAGCCAACTCAGCTTGGGTATCAAGTAAACTGTCGGCAACCGCATTGCCTGATACCGCTTGTAGGGTTAACGGGGTAATGAAGGCTTTGGCGCCATCGGTCATCACCACACGAACATCAGCACCATGCTCTTTTAGTCGACGTACTAATTCAGGGGTTTTATAAGCAGCAATACCGCCACTAATACCAAGAACAATTTTTTTGTCCTGAAGAATTTGCATAACCTGCTAATCTTAAACGTAGAAATTATGCTAATACGATAGCATTTATTCGCCTAATTTGAAAAAAGAGTTGAGAAATAGTCACTAACAAAACGCAAGGAAGCCGCTAATGTGTAAACCTGAAAGAGCACAGCAATATCAATCAAATAAACAAACATTAAAAAGTTGGCCCAGTGCAGAGCGGCCGAGAGAAAAATTACTCAGCCTTGGCTCAGCCAGTCTGAGTGATGCCGAACTGCTCGCTATTTTTTTAAGAACAGGGGTGAAAGGCTGCAATGTTGTTGATTTATCAAGAAACTTGCTATTAAATTTTGGCAGTTTAGCCAATGTATTTCGTGCTAATCAGCAGGAATTTTGTCAGCAACATGGCTTAGGCAGCGCTAAATATGTGCAGCTGCAAGCCTGTTTAGAAATGTCAAAGCGCTACTTAGCAGAACAATTAATTCAACAAGGCAGTGCGTTAACTTCATCTCAAGCAACAAAAAATTACTTAATTAGCGAACTTCGTCAGGAAACGCGAGAAGTATTTGCGGTACTTTTTCTCGACAATCAACATCAAGTGTTGAAATTTGAACGATTATTTTTTGGCACACTTAACGCGGCTACCGTTTATCCAAGAGTTGTAGTAGAACAAGCATTAAAACATCAGGCGGCAGCCGTTATTTTAGCGCATAACCATCCCTCTGGTATCGCCGAAGCAAGCTTTGCCGACAAAGACATTACTAAAAAGCTTGAACAGGCATTGCAGCTAATTGATGTGCGGGTTTTAGATCATATGATCATTGCGGGGCACCAGTGTTATTCGTTTGCTGAACATGGCGAGATAGTTTATCGCTAAAACCAATTTAAACTGCATGATTTAACTTGATAAATAGCGCAAGGCCAGTTATTTTTAGGTTATTGTATGCATTTAATCGAGTTGATATTAAAGGATCCTCTTATGACTGATAGTAATGATGATGACTTAGAACGTCGAAGTTCTTTTCGTCTTGATATGGAAAAAGAATTAGTTGATATCACCTGGACAGACGAAAAGGCTCAGGAAAGAATTAAAAAAATAGCTTGCTTAGATTTTGCTCGTGGTGGCTTGAAATTAGATTGTGACATCGCGTTGCCATTGCAAACGGCTGTTACGGTATTATTTAGATCTGCTAGACCTAATAATCAAAAGTTATATGGCAAAGTGCTGCGTTGTATTAAACAAGATAATGGTTGGTTTGAAATCGCTTTAGTATTAGACAAAGATAAGTAATACCGGTTAGTGATATTAGTATAAAAAGCATTGGTTGAAATTGGACTATAATTAACACTTAACCTAGCGGTTTAGGGTTAATTTGATAACTAGGTAGTTTTTAGGAAGAAAAAATATGATGATATTAGTGGGTGGTGAAAAAGGGGGTAGTGGTAAAAGCTGCCTTGCACAAAATTTAGCAGTACACTTTGCCCGAAATAAAAAAGCTATAGTATTAATGGTTGACTGTGATCCCCAGCGCACAACGTCAGATTGGATACAAGCCCGCAATAGCGACCCGTCACTTCCTGCCATAAATTGCATTCAGTTATACGGTAAAATTCGTAATGATTTACTTAGTTTAGGTCAACATTACGACTATGTAATTGTTGATTGTGGTGGTCAAGATAACTTAGCTTTACGCGCGGCAATGTCAGTGGCCGACCATGTTATTATTCCATTAAGGCCTAAACGACGTGATTTAAAAACAGTGCCGCATATGGAAGATATGCTGAGCACTTGTAAGATGGTTAACCCAAAAATGATAGCGTCTTTTGTGATCACCCAATGCCCATCGTTGCCCAATCAAGCAGGGCGGATATTAGAAGCGAAAGATGTCTGTCGTTCTTTTGGTATTAATGTACTAAATGCGGTAACGTTTAACCGTAATATTTATGATGATAGTGAAGAACAAGGTTCGTCGGTTATTGAACTTGATCCTAATGGTAAAGCCGCCGCCGAAATGATAGCTATAGCTGAAGAGTTAATGGCAATGAAACCGGATAATGCCCATGAGTTTAACTGATCTCAAGAAAAGCAAGGACAGATCTCATTCGAAGGAAAATGTAAAAGAGCAATTTACTATTGATGAATTTATTGCTGATGCGGACAATTATGCTAAAGGCTCTCCGCAAATAGTGAGCAATGAAAATCATGGTAAAATGAATCTTAAACAAGCAATTCATGATGCCAAACTGCTGATTGAACGCAGAAAAACAGAGCATGTTCAGAGCAAGCCATTTCGACGCGCCACTTTTACGCTAAGTGAAAATACCATAACACAGTTACAACATTTGTCTGAAGGTACCGATCTCGCCAAATCTCATATTATTCGCATTTTAATTGATGAGTTATCAAATAAAGAGCAAGAAGATCAAATTAGAAAGCTGTTTGAATCAGATGTTGATTAAAATTCAGCGCATTTTTAGCTAGATTTGTTGATAGATTAAACAAAAAGTATCAAAAAACCACCAAAACTCACCTAGTAGGGTGATTTTTTATTGGCTGGTTAGTATGTAGTCGTTTGATTAATATAAATTAAAGCAGTCATTTTGCCTTTTTGTTAGCTTTTTAGACTTAGGACTAGCATTCATAATTCAGTTTCTCTATAATATGCCACCTTTTTCGGGATCCTGAGGCGACGGTCTTGGGGAAATGCCCTTAGAAAAATAAGCTCGAGCTAAAATTAATTTTGGAGTACTCAAATGTCTA
>JAESPR010000025.1 GCA_016765685.1 Colwellia sp.
ATAAAAATAAAGTGCCTGATCACCCCGGTGGTGGCACAGTTACTTGGACTAACCCTTGGGGTGAACACAGCTTTTATAATAATATTGAAGTGCGTGAAGATGGTGGTACGCCTGGATTTTTACAATGTATTCGTACCGCGTTAGCCATTAAAGTAAAAGATGCCATGGGCACCGATAATATCGCTGCTCGTGAACAAGAACTGACTGATTACATTATGGGTGAGCTGAGTAAAAACGAGCAAGTGAAGATGCTTGAGCCTTCAATAACAGATCGTCTCGCTATTGTGTCTTTTTATATTACTAATGTGCATTACAACTTAGTGGTACGTTTACTTAACGACAAATTTGGCATTCAAACCCGTGGCGGCTGTTCATGTGCGGGTACTTATGGGCATATTTTATTAAATGTTGATCACGATACTTCACAACAAATTACTCAACAAATTGATGAAGGTGACTATTGTGAAAAGCCCGGTTGGATCCGCGCTTCTTTTCATCCAACTACCACTGATAGCGAGGCAAAGTTTGTCGTCGATGCTATTAAGACACTAACTGATAATATTGTCCAGTGGTCAAAAGAATATCGTTTTAATCCGGCCACAGGCGACTTTGAAAAACAACTATCGAACGTCAATTATGTCGGTCTTGAAGGTTTTAAACCGTTAAATTCTCATCGCAAGCTTGTAATGCCTGTTAAAGTTGAGGAAAATAAATCTATGTTAAGTAAGCTATTTAGTTAAGACCCTAAAAATAGTAGATAAAATGACTTTATATAATCAACTTAAACAGTGGTGGCATACCGATTGTCCTTTTTGCAAAAAGGCAAGGTTGCTATTACTGTGGCTTAGTCTAATGTTAACGGTAGATTATTTTTGGTTTCACTTATCATTTTAGTTTGAGTTTTTTGAGCGTTAATCATTTACGGGATAAATTATGAACTCTGCTTCAGGATTAAAATGGGTTGATTCATTAGAGATAGCACTTGATTTAATTGAGCAACATCCAGATATTGATCCACTAAAACTGCACTTTACTGAATTAAGACAATGGGTATTAGAGTTAGAGCGCTTTAACGATGAGCCCAATCATTGTGGTGAACGGGTGCTTGAAGCGATTCAATTAGCTTGGATTGATGAGGTTGAATAAGCTTTGAAGTCATCGTTCAACTTCAAAGTACACCGTTCTTCGTATTTCTGCTATTATAGTCTTTGCTGAATAGAGAATATCATCTATACTCTAATTACCTATAAAACCAGCGTATTTTCAATATTCACCGCAAGTATTCACCGCAAGTATTTATTAAAGTAATAAACCTCAACAGAAGCAGTAAATAAAAATGACTCAAAGCAAACGCTCTTTATACATACCTTACGCTGGGCCAACTTTACTTGAAACACCTTTGTTAAATAAAGGCAGTGCTTTCGATCAACAAGAACGTATCAACTTTAACTTAACGGGGTTATTGCCACCGCGGTTTGAAAGTATAGATGAACAAGTGGCAAGAGCGTACCGTCAGTATTGTAGTTTCCAAAATGATATTAACAAGCATATTTATCTTCGTGCAATTCATGACAATAATGAAACGTTATTCTTTAAATTAGTACAAAGTCATTTAGCAGAAATGATGCCGATTATTTACACACCTACCGTGGGTGATGCCTGTGAACAGTTTTCAGATATTTATCGCAGTTCACGTGGGTTATTTATTTCCTATGAAGATCGATATAATATCGATGACATTTTACGTAATGCCACTAAAAACAAAGTGAAAGTGATAGTGGTTACCGATGGCGAACGTATTCTCGGCTTGGGCGATCAAGGTATTGGTGGCATGGGCATACCTATTGGTAAGCTGTCTTTATATACCGCTTGTGGGGGAATTAGTCCTGCTTATACTTTGCCCGTCATGTTAGATGTTGGCACCAATAATCAAAAGCTATTAGACGATCCTATGTACATGGGCACTCGTCATAAGCGTATTGCTCAAGCAGAATATGATGAATTTTTAGATTTATTTATTAACGCGGTAAAACGTCGTTGGCCTCATGTTCTATTGCAATTTGAGGATTTTGCTCAGTCTAATGCTATGCCACTATTGAGACGATATCGCGATGAAATTTGTTGTTTTAATGATGATATTCAAGGTACCGCTTCAGTAACCGTAGGTACTTTATTGGCGGCTTGTCGAAGTAAAGGCGTTAAATTATCACAGCTTAACGTTGCTTTTGCTGGTGCGGGTTCAGCAGGGTGTGGTATTGCAGAACAAATCATTACTCAAATGGTCAGTGAAGGCATTTCTCCCATGCAAGCGCGCAGCCAAATTTTTATGGTTGACCGTTTTGGTCTGCTTACTCAAAATATGGACGGTTTGAGAGATTTTCAGCAAAAACTAGTGCAAAGTAAAATTACTTTAGATTCATGGCGAATTTCTGGCGATTATGCATCTTTGTTAGAAGTAATGCATGGTGCTAAGCCCGATATTTTAATTGGGGTTTCAGGCCAAGCAGGATTATTTAGTGAAAACATTGTCAGAGCGATGAAACAACATTGTGACATGCCTATTATTCTCCCCCTTAGTAATCCATCCAGACAAGTTGAAGCTACGCCAAACCAAGTCATTAATTGGACCGATGGCCAAGTTATCATTGCCACCGGTAGCCCGTTTGAAACCGTTGAATACCAAGGGAAAATGTATCCGGTAGCTCAGTGTAACAACAGTTATATTTTCCCCGGTATTGGTTTAGCGGTTATTTCAGCTAATATTAGTCGTATTACCGATAAAAATGTTGCAAGTGGCTAGTGAAACATTAGCGGCGGCTTCTCCTTTAGCAAATACGGGTGAAGGTGAGCTATTACCTCCATTAACAGCCATTGCCCAATTAAGTAAAGACATTGCTTTTGTTATTGCTAAAGTTGCTTTTGAAGAAAAAGTAGCGCTGCCTCGTTCAGATGAAGAATTGAAAGCTAAAATTGAGCGAAATTTTTGGCAACCACAGTATCGTCAGTATAAACGTATCAGTTTGTAAATTTCACTAAAAATAAGGTGTCATAAATTATGGCTAAAGCAGGCAAAAACGACGAGATAATCAGTCAAGATGACATTGATAGCTTATTTCGCATCAATGAGTTTATTGAGCCAGATGACAACAACTCTCTGGTTGAAGAGCTAAAGCAAGCTATTTTAGATTCTGGCAAGTTAGAGCTTGAACAATGGCAAACTTTAAGGGAACACCTAAGAGAGATAGAAATATTGATCCCACATATTGATTTGATCATTAAATTAAAAAAGGAAAAGTAAGCTTTTCAACGCCTTTTGCAATACATGGTCGTGCTATTTTTCTCCTGAATTTTCCTACTTCGGATAATGTTAGTCTTTTGACTAATATTCGTCTATAATCGCGCCAATTTTGACAATGTCAACTATTCATAAATTTAATTAATCTTACTTTTCTTACTTTTGTTTTATATTAAAGAGGGCTTATCATGGCTATCGAACGTACTTTTTCTATCGTAAAACCTGACGCAGTAGCAAAAAATGTTATTGGACAAATCTACAACCGTTTTGAAACTGCCGGTCTTAAAATCGTTGCTTCAAAAATGTTACACCTAAGCAAAGAAAAGGCTGAAGGTTTCTACGCTGAACATAGCGAACGCCCTTTTTTTGGCGCGTTAGTTGAATTCATGACTTCAGGTCCTGTAATGGTGCAAGTGTTAGAAGGCGAAAATGCTGTTCTAAAAAACCGTGAAATCATGGGCGCTACTAACCCTGCAGAAGCTCTTGCAGGTACTATCCGTGCTGATCTTGCACAAAGCATTGACGAAAATGCTGCTCACGGCTCAGACGCGTTAGAATCTGCTGCTCGTGAAATTGCATATTTCTTCTCAGATGAAGAGATTTGTACTCGTACTCGTTAATTCATTTTTAAACTTAACAAAGCTCATGACTTCGTTGTCGGCTGTACTCATTGACTGGCGTCAACTCCGTGCAGCCTTCTAGAATTCATATCGTTTGCTCTGTTTAAAACATAAATTAAATTGAAGTGATGAAAAGGGTTTTACTGAATAATCAGTAAAATCCTTTTTATGTTCAGGATGACGTGCAGCTTTTTGCTCCTGCAAAAACTGCACTTCCGCCGTCCTTGGCGGTCGTATGTCACGGTGCCATGTCGTTACAGGGAAGTAACCAATTAGACAATGCAGGAGCAGATTGTCCTGAGGGCAAAGAGCGTGTGTTTTTGTCTTTATAGTAAAATTGCGAGTTTTGCGTGAAAAGCGTACAATTCGTGACTGTGTTTTCCCTGTTTTTCTGTATGAATTTTGAGAGTTAGTTGTATGAGCGAACCTGTTGCTAAAGCAAACGCTAAAATTATTACCAAAGCTATCACCAAAAAAGGTGCCAAGGTAAATTTATTAAATTTTGATCATCAAGGCATGCGTGAGTACTTCGATGAAATCGGTGAAAAGCCCTTTCGAGCCGATCAAATCATGAAATGGATTTATCACTTTGGTTATAGCGATTTTGAGCAAATGACTAACTTGAATAAAAAATTGCGAGAAAAACTGCAACGCAATTGTGAAATTACTGCGCCAGAAATTTCAAAAAAACAAGTTTCAGAAGATGGCACTATCAAATACGCTTTAGTTTTAGAGGGCGGACAGGAAATTGAAACGGTATGGATACCTGAAAATGATCGTGCGACTTTGTGTGTATCATCTCAAGTAGGTTGTGCCCTTGAATGTACCTTTTGCGCAACCGCTCAGCAAGGTTTTAATCGCAATTTGACCATGGCTGAAATTATTGGCCAAGTATGGCGAGTTGCTAATGACATTGGTGCCACTCGTATCACCGGCAAACGGCCTATTACTAATATCGTGATGATGGGCATGGGTGAACCGTTGCTCAATATGAAAAACTTAATTCCAGCCCTTGATACCATGTTAAATGATTTGGGTTATGGCCTGTCTAAACGTCGGGTTACGGTTAGTACTTCAGGAGTAGTGCCCGCGTTAGATATGTTGAAAGAAAAAATTGATTGCGCGTTAGCTATTTCCATCCATGCCCCAGACAATACTTTACGTGATGAATTAGTACCTATTAATAAAAAATATCCGTTAGAAGAGTTTTTAGCCGCCGCAGGACGTTATATCGATGGCTCTAAAGCAAATAAACAAGCCACCATCGAATATGTCATGTTAGATCATGTTAATGACTCTACCGAGCAAGCTCATGCGTTAGCCCATGTACTAAAAGACTTGCCTAGTAAAATAAATTTAATTCCTTTTAATCCATATCCGGGTTCACCTTATCAACGTTCGAGCAATTCGCGCATTGACCGATTTGATAAAGTTTTACAAAGTTATGGTTTGACAGTCATTACCCGCAGAACCCGTGGTGGAGATATTGATGCTGCTTGCGGGCAGCTCGCCGGAGATGTTTTAGACCGAACTAAACGTACGCAAACGCAACAACATAGCCAAATAGAAAAAAAACAGGTGAAAGCTGACGAAATTTCGGTAAAGATAGTTTGATCGCGTTACTATCTTTACAATAATAAAACTTGCCCAACCTTAAGTGTATTATGGATAAATCTTTGAAAAAAAATCAATTTACCGTTGTTATAGCTACCTTGTTATCGGTGGCATTGTCAGGCTGTGTCACTCAAAGTTTTGAAAATGGCAAAACACCGGTAGTACAAAACCAAGCTAACCGAGATGATATGGCCGCCACGCGTATTTCATTAGGTTTAGGTTATTTGAATATGGGCGATATGCCCCAAGCTAAGAAAAATTTAGAAACAGCGAAAAATTTTGCACCCAATATGGTTCAGGTTTACACTGCTTTTGCGCATTATTATGAAACCGTTGGCGAGCACAAATTAACCGTGACTGCATATGAAAAAGCATTGTCGATGAAAAGTGATGATGCGGATACTTTAAATAATTATGGCGTTTATTTATGTCGCCAAAATAAAGTTGCTGCAGCAGAAGCGCAGTTTTTAAAAGCAATTGCAGTGCCCAGTTATATTTTAGTATCGAAAAGTTATGAAAATTTATCCTCTTGTTTTTTGAAAAAAGATAATTTTGTTAAAGCAGAAAGGTATTTAAGTAAAGCCGTTTCACACAACCCGAGTAGCGGCTCAATATTGCTGCAAATGGTACGGTTACAATATGCCATGTCAGACTATAAGCAAGCCAAATTTTTTCAGCAACGTTTTGAAAAAATAACTCGCCGTTTTACCCCGCAGTCATTAGCTTTAGCTTACAAGGTATACTTGAAACTTGGACAACGTCGCACCGCCAAAAATTACGGCACCATGTTAGTGAAAATGTATCCACAATCATGGGAAACTCAGCAATACTTACTCAATGAACTTGAGCTAATAGAAGCTGACAATCTAGCGAAAAGATATCGACTAACACAAAAGACTGATAAGCCTGCGAAGTCAAAAAAACGTACTGTTAAACTGTCACCAAAACAGCATTTACCCGTTAAAACCAAGCCACTTACTAGTGTTGAGACACAAACACAGGTCAATAGGGTAGAAAAAGAAAGTAACAAAGCTTTATTACTCACAACTAAAACTGCCTTGGTACCCGTTGCTTCGGCAACCACAGCCTCGACAGCCATAGTTTTGACAGCAATAACCTCAATACCAACAGCCAGCTCGGCATCTATCAATGCTGCATTGACTATGACCGAGAATGAGTTGCAAAATACAGCATTAATTAATGCTAAACGAGCGAGTGCTGCAACAGAAAACTTAACCGTAGCCCAAGCATCGACTAAACCAGCGGTTAAAAATAAAAAAATTGTGGTGTTAAGCTCACCTCAAACTGAGCCAATGCCAATCGCATCAGAAAAAGCTACTACGGAAACTATCGAAGTAGTCAAAAAAGAAATTCCGTTAGAAGATACTGAAATTTTTCATATAGCGAAAAAGCCGATACCTATAGTAGAAGAAAGTGTTGACAGTGCCATTGATGCAACAATGGCAAAAGAACAAATCAGCGAAGTTGTTTCACCCGCATTAATACCAGTCAATAAAAAGCCCGCAGCAACTAAGAATTTTCCTGACTTTCATGTGGTAGAGTCGGGTGATACTTTGTATAACATTTCAGTTAAGTATAATATAAAAATCAAAGCATTACGCCGATGGAATAAAATTGTTAAAAATAAAAGAATTCATATTAAAGAAATTATATTCTTAGAAAATCCTAAATCGGTGAATCAGTAGATGAGTAGTAAAACAATAACGGTTCAACATAACAAAACCGTTGATGAACTGAGTGAAGACATGGAAGTTGTTGGCCCCGGTCAAATGTTAAGCGAGGCGAGAAGTAAGTTATCTCTGAGTGTTGAAGATGTTACGGATAAATTAAAATTTAAAAAAGGTTTAGTGCAAAATATTGAACAAGATATTTTTGATCAAAAATTACCGGCAACTTTTAATCGTGGTTATTTACGTAATTATGCAAAACTCGTGCATGTTGATATTGATGAAGTGCTTAGCGCTTACGACATGCTGGGTGTTGCAGAGGTACAGCGTAGTGAAATGCAAAGTTTTTCCAATCTCACTGAAAAGCAGGCGGAACATAGCCGAATAATGTGGTTTAGCTACTTGATTGTTACCATTTTGTTTGGCTTGATGGTGCTATGGTGGTTACAAGAGCCAAAACAATTATCAGCTGAAAAAAACACGGAAGTGCAACAAGTCATTATTAGTGATGGAAAGAGTGTCTCTGCACCAATAAAATCAGTTGAAAATGCAAAACTAAGCAGCCTTAAGTTAAATAAGGCTCCATTAGAAAATATCTCCTTAACAGGCGAACAATCAGAGCAAACATCTACGGCACCAGAAACTATTCAGCCAAAAAATATTACAGCCAATGTTATAATTTCAGAAAAATCGACTCATGAAACGAGCCAAAAACCTGTTGCCGAATTAAGCTCCGCAATATTTACCTTCTCAGGTGACTGCTGGGTAAATATTTATGATGCCACCGGTGAAAGAATTGCTTGGGGTGTTAAAAAATCAGGTTATGTGATGACCATTACAGGTAAAGCGCCTTTAAAAGTCACGTTGGGAAAACCTGAATTAGCCGCCATTGTATTTAACGGTCAGCCTATTGATATGTCAGCATTTGATGTTGGCAATATTGCTAAGTTTACCTTACCTATTAACTTGTAGGAGGGAATGCCTTTTAAAGGTGTTTTCGATATATGTAATGTTTAAAGAATCTCCAATTATTCGTCGGAAATCACGCCAAATCATGGTAGGTAATGTGCCTGTGGGTGGTGGTGCACCTATTACTGTGCAATCAATGACTAACACTTTAACCACCGATGTGGCGGCGACCGTTGCTCAAATAAAAGCACTAGAAGCTGTTGGCGCAGATATTGTACGCGTTAGTGTACCAACCATGGACGCTGCTGAAGCTTTTCGTGAAATAAAAAAACAAGTCAGTGTACCGTTAGTAACGGACATTCATTTTGATTATCGCATTGCCTTAAAAGTTGCCGAATATGGTGCTGACTGTTTACGTATTAATCCGGGCAATATTGGTCGTGAAGATAGAGTACGCAGCGTGGTTGAATGTGCACGCGATATGAATATTCCTATTCGTATTGGCGTCAATGGCGGCTCTTTAGAAAAAGATATTCAAGAAAAATATACTGAGCCAACACCAGCGGCTTTGTTTGAATCAGCGATGCGCCATGTTGATATACTTGATCGCCTTAACTTTGATCAATTTAAAGTCAGTGTTAAAGCCTCAGACGTATTTTTAGCGGTTGAATCATACCGATTACTAGCCAAACAAATCGATAATCCACTACATTTAGGTATCACTGAAGCAGGCGGTTTACGCTCTGGCTCGGTTAAATCTTCGGTGGGTTTAGGTATATTACTGGCTGAAGGTATTGGCGATACTATACGTATTTCCTTAGCGGCAGACCCTATTGAAGAAATTAAAGTGGGTTTTGATATTTTAAAATCGTTAAAACTGCGCAGTCGTGGTATTAACTTGATCGCCTGTCCAAGCTGTTCTCGTCAAGAGTTTGATGTGGTTGCCACGGTTAATGCGCTTGAGCAACGTATTGAAGATATTATGACCCCTATGGATGTTTCTATTATTGGTTGTATCGTTAATGGCCCCGGTGAAGCCATGGTGTCTGATTTAGGGTTGACCGGCAGCAATAAAAAAAGTGGTTACTATTTAGATGGCATTCGCCAAAAAGAGCGTTTTGATAATACCGACTTGGTTGAGCAACTCGAACAGAGAATTCGACTAAAAGCGCATGCTATTGAAGAGCGGATGGCACGAGAAAATCATATTGATTTTAAAGCACTAGACTAGTTGCTTTAAACGTTATTATTCTCTCGTTTGAGAATGGCTATATATTAGGTATAATGCGCGCGGCTAAAAATTAAAGCATTGTAAAGACAAACCTTAAAGATAAAAAGAGAGAACTAAAAAAGTGGCTAAGAATAAAGCGCTGCAAGCTATACGAGGTATGAACGATTGTCTGCCAAGTGAAACCAGTGTTTGGCAAATGGTTGAAGCTGTACTGCGCCGAGTTGCCAGTAATTATGGTTTTGCTGAAATTCGCATGCCTATTGTTGAGCCAACAGCGTTATTCAAACGTGGTATTGGTGAAGTAACCGATATTGTTGAAAAAGAAATGTATACTTTTGAAGATCGTAATGGTGATAGTTTAACTTTGCGCCCAGAAGGTACGGCAAGTTGTGTACGGGCAGGAAATCAACACGGCCTTTTGTATAATCAAGAGCAGCGCCTTTGGTATATGGGGCCGATGTTTCGCCATGAAAGACCACAAAAAGGTCGTTATCGCCAATTTCATCAATTTGGTCTAGAAGCCTTTGGCATAGCGACACCTGATATAGATGCTGAAATTATTTTGTTAACTTCTCGCATTTGGCGGGAACTTGGCATCAATGAATTTGTCACACTAGAGTTGAATTCGTTAGGGTCGAACGAAGAACGCACAAATTATCGTGATGCGTTAATTGCTTATTTAACTGAACGTGAAGAATTATTAGACGAAGATTCTAAACGTCGCATGCACACTAATCCGTTGCGGGTTTTAGACAGTAAAAATCCTCAGGTACAAGCCGCATTAGCAGACGCGCCTAAGTTATCTGATTATTTTGGTGAAGAAACGCAACAACATTTTGATAATTTGTGCGCACGTTTAGATGCTGCGGGAGTACAATATGTACTTAATGAGCGTTTAGTACGTGGTTTAGATTACTATAATCGAACGGTATTTGAATGGGTTACTACGAGTTTAGGGGCGCAAGGTACTGTCTGTGCTGGTGGTCGTTATGACGGTTTAGTTGAACAGTTAGGCGGTAAAGCAACACCGGCATTTGGGTTTGCTTTAGGTATTGAACGTTTAGTATTAATGCTAACAGAGTTAGATAAAGTGACTAATGTGCGTCCACAAGTCGATGCATATGTAGTGATTTTAGGTGAAGATGCACAGATTAAGGCGAATGAACTTGCCGAGCAATGGCGTGATCAAGTACCTAATATTCGTTTGCAATGTCATTGCGGTGGCGGCAATATGAAAAAACAGTTAAAACGCGCTGACAAGTCGGGTGCGCAAATAGCGCTAATTGTCGGTGATAACGAAATTGCAGAGCAACAAGTGATGGTTAAATATCTGCGTGGGCAACAAGAACAACAAAGTTTGGCATTTGAACAAATACCAAATCTATTAAATGAATTAATTTAAGGCTTTTAGTCGAAGGTGAAAAAGTGGAAATTTATCAAACAGAAGAACAGCAAGTAGAAGCGATTAAAAGTTATTGGGAAGAAAATGGCAATATGATCATTGCCGGTGTCGTATTGGGCTTTAGCGGTTTTATTGGCTTTAATCTATATAAAGACAACAAACTTGATAATGAATTAGCGGTTTCAGATAGCTATCAAACACTAATAGAAACAAGCGAAACAGACAAAGCAGCTTTTAGTCAAAACGCTGAAAAATTCATTAGTGAAAATGCACAAACTAGTTATGCATCATTAACGGCGTTAGCTTTAGCAAAAGAAGCCGCCGCTAATAAAGATTGGTCAACTGCAGCAACGCAATTAACGGCAGCACTAACAAGTGCGCCAAGTGGAGGCATTAAAGGTATAGCGAGCATGCGCTTAGCACGTGTGCAAATTCAGCAAGAACAATACCAAAAAGCCTTAGCAACGTTAGCTAAGCCGTTACCTGAAGCTTTCATCGCAGCCGTTGAAGAAATAAGAGGTGATGTTTATTTGTTGCAAGGTAAAAAAGAATTAGCGCGTAATGCGTATCAAGCCGCTATTGCCGCTGACGGCCTAGCCAACAGTCCAAGTTTGCAAATGAAGTTAGATGACCTAGCGATTGCGGTTAATTTAAACACTACTGTTTCTGTTGTGAAGTAAATAAGGTTATTTAATGCTTTTTTCTAATAAACAAACAAGCAAAGGCTTTCAAGGCAAACACCTTAAAATGTTCGCTGTACTTTTGCTTTCTGGTATTTTATTTGCCTGTTCATCAACGGAAGATAACGAAGAAGAGAACGCTGATTTCGTTGCTGAGTTAACCGACCTTGAAGAGCAATTTGAACCCAAGGTTTTATGGGATAAAAGTGTTGGCGATGGTAGTGAAGATTACTTCTCGCGTCTAAAGCCTATCGCCGCTTATAATAAAGTGTATAGCGCAAGCCGAGCTGGTGATGTTATTGCTTTTGATGAAAAAACAGGCGAAAAACTTTGGCAAACTGATTTAAGCGATATTAAAGGTGAGCGTAGTTTTTGGGACGGCCGAGTTTCTGCCTTACTTGCCGGTGGGCCAGTTGCAGGTGTAGATAAAGTTTTTATTGGCAGTGAAAATGGTACAATTTATGCTCTTGATGCCCAAACTGGTGAGCTAGTATGGCAAGCAAGCATTAAAGGTGAAATTATTAATGCACCTGCCATAGACTCTGGTATTGTCGTGGTTAATTCCGCTTCGGGTATTATGAAAGCCTTTAATGCTGACAATGGCGAAGAGTTATGGAAAATAGAACAAGATGTGCCCGCGTTAACATTACGTGGTATTAGTAAACCTGTCATCGCTTCAGGTGGTGTTATTGTGGGGACGGGCAAAGGCGATGTTAATGTTTACCTGTTAGATAAAGGGCAGCAGGGTTGGTCAACTGAAATAGGTGAAACAACCGGCTCAACAGAGCTTGAGCGGGTAATTGATGTTGATTCTGCGCCAGTTGTTTTTGGTGATAAAGTTTATGCAATATCATCTCGTGGTAATTTAGCCTCGATTGAATTGCAAAGTGGCCGAATTCTTTGGAAACGCCAATATTCATCTTATCGGCAAATTGCCATTTATCGTAATACTATTTTCTTAACAAATTTACGTGGCCATGTTTATGCCATTGACCGAGTTAATGGTATTGAGCGTTGGAGTAATTTGTCTTTAACAAATCGTGGAGTTACTGGTCCTGCCGTGGTTGATGATTATGTGGTGGTTGGTGATTTTGAAGGTTATTTACATTGGTTAAACCAAGACACAGGTGAAATTGTGGCTCGTCATGAAGTTGATGGTAGTGGCATTCATGTAACACCTACCGTAGTGGGTAATATTTTATATAGTCAATCTCGTGATGGTGATTTACAGGCTATTGAAACACCGGTTAAGTAATAAGTAAAAATCTGTAAGTGAAAAAGTGATACGGCTCCAAGTGCTAATTTAGCGTATTGGAGCCGTTATTTGTTAATGAATATAGAAAATTGAGGTTGTCATGCTTCCTGTCGTTGCCCTTGTTGGCCGTCCAAATGTTGGTAAATCAACGTTATTTAATCGCTTAACGCGCTCTAGAAATGCCTTAGTTGCCGATTACCCCGGTTTAACCCGAGATCGTCAATATGGTAAAGCAGAAGTTGAAGAACATCCTTTTATTGTTATTGATACGGGTGGTATTAATGGTGATGAAGAGGGTATTGATGTATTAATGGCTGAGCAATCATTAATGGCCATTGAAGAAGCGGATGCAGTACTTTTTTTAGTAGATGCTCGTGATGGATTAACGTCAGCCGATTACGGCATTGCCGATTATTTACGTAAACAAGATAAAAAAATATTCTTAGTTGCCAACAAAGTAGACGGTATTGATGCCGACTCAGCGATTGCAGAATTCTACTCATTAAGTTTAGGAGAAGAGGTTCATAAAATTGCAGCGGCGCATGGTCGTGGTGTTACGCAATTATTGACCTTAGCACTGACCCCGCATATTGAAGGTTTAGGGCAAGAAAAAGCCGACAAAAACCAAGAAAATACCGGCGAGTTTGATGGCGAATATGAGCTGTCGGAAGTAGAGCTAGCGCAACAAATAGAAGATGCGCCGAAAGAAAACGACACGATAAAATTAGCCATTATTGGTAAGCCTAATGTTGGTAAGTCAACGCTTACTAACCGTATACTCGGTGAAGAGCGTGTAGTCGTGTTTGATGCTCCCGGCACCACCCGCGATAGTGTTTATATTCCGATGGAGCACAAAGGTCGTAGTTACACCTTAATTGATACCGCCGGTATTCGTCGTCGTAAAAATGTGACGGATGTGGTTGAAAAATTTTCAGTGATTAAAACCTTACGTGCAATTGAAGACTCGAATGTTTGTTTACTGATTATTGATGCCCGTGAAGGTATTACCGATCAAGATTTAAGCTTGTTAGGCTTTATTCTGGAGTCGGGTCGTTCACTTGTGTTGGCCGTTAATAAGTGGGACGGTTTAGAGGATCATGTTAAAGATAGGATCAAAACTGAGCTAGACCGACGTTTAGGTTTTATTGATTTTGCCAAAATTCACTTTATTTCAGCATTGCATGGCACGGGTGTTGGTCATTTATATGAATCAGTAGAAGAAGCTTTCGTAAGTGCCACTAAGCGAATTTCTACCGCCATGGTGACTAAAATACTAGATATGGCGGTATTTGATCACCAGCCGCCTATGCATAATGGCCGTCGTATTAAACTTAAATACGCTCACGCCGGTGGTTATAATCCGCCGATTATTGTTATCCATGGTAACTTAGCGAAAAAACTGCCGAGCTCCTATA
>JAESPR010000026.1 GCA_016765685.1 Colwellia sp.
ATGTAGGAAAAATTGCCAAATACAAGGCATTTATTTCAATAACTAGTTGTTCTAATTATTAAATAAATAACGTAGTAATTGGTGATTTTAACAAGTAGAAATGATCACATATTTAGTGAGATTGGTATTGCTAGTCGGAGAGCAGAAAATGAACCTACATTGGTATGCAATCTATACAAAACATAATGCAGAGCAAGCTTTGCAGGCATGTATTTTAAATTATAGCCAACGTAATGCTTTAAATTATGAAACCTACCTACCACTTTATGAAGAAGTAAAAAAATGGCGAGATAGAATAAAAATTAAAAAAGTCCCTTATTTTAGAAATTATCTGTTTGTTAAACATGATGACAATGCCTTTTATAAAATAAAAACAATGAAGGGATTTTGTAATTATATTCGATGTGGTTCAACACCTTCGACAATTCCGCATCAACAAATGGACATTATTAAAAAGGTAGTTGATCACCCAACAGGTGAATATTGCCAAGCTAGCAAGTTAATTAAAGGTAAAAAAGTTAAAGTTTGTTGTGGTGCTTTAGCTGGGGTAGAAGGAATTTTATTAGAAAATAAAAGTAATAATACTTTGGCGATTGAGGTTAAAAGTTTGCAGTTATGTCTCAATGTGCAAGTAGCTGTAACTGATGTGGTGCTCATATAAAACAATGTCACTGAAGGAAATATTGTTGAAAGGTTGCCCTTTATCTCAATAAGGAAATAAGATGAGTTTTTTTAATGAAATATTTCGGTTTTTTAGTGGTAAAACTGAGAAAAAACAAACACTTCATAAAAGTGATATTAAATTTTCAGCATTGATTAAAAGCATTCAACATAACATTATTGAAGCTAATCAGTCACTTGAATGTGTAGGTATAAAATATATAGAACAATTTTTTGATAAAGAGCCTGAGCCTAATAGGGTTAAGGTGATTAATCATAAATTTCAGGCGATAGAAAAAGTGCTTGATGCTGGCGATGCTCGTACCGCGAATAAATTATTGTTGGACTTGAAAGCTGATGTGAATGCTTTAAATAGCAGTGGGGCAGGAAAAGCAACCAATTATCGACCGAAAATGACCTCATTTGAAATACCGGTTTTAAAAAATGGTGTTTGGACTGCAAAAGTAATGACTATTCCTTTATTGGCTTTGTCACCCGTGTCGATGCCTAAAATTAAAGAATTAACCTTTACCTCGACTTTGCAAAATATTCAACATGAAGGCGACGATGTTTATGTTCGACTTCTTCAAGATGGACATGCGGCAAATAATAGTAAGAAGAAGAGTAAAAAGAAAAAAGTAAAGAGCGAAAATGTTACCGAGATAAAAATTTTAATTAGCCCCGAGCAAAGCAAAGCAGAGTTAAACGATGTGATTACGCACTATGAACAATTATTACGTTCAAACTAAACACATATAAAACGCTAAAACAGAATAATCAATAGGAAGGAAATATCATGATTAGTTTTCAAGCATTAATGCACGTTGTTCAGAAAAGCATACATAGCGCAGCGCAGGCAGTTGAGTCAGAAGGTTTTAAACATATAGACAAGTTTTTTGACAAAATTGTGAATGAAGATTCTCAAGAAAAAAAAGATAAATCTAAAGAGCTCAGTGAAGCCATTAATAATAATGACCGAGTTAAAGCTGACGCGTTATTGAAAGAGATAAGTGAACTGCCCAGTAATGACGATATGACAATAGAAAGTGATGCTATTTATCGCCCTAAAATGGTGGCGATGGCTTTTCCTAGCCAAAGTGCTGACGGGGTGGATTCAACCATTGTTAATGTACCATTAATCACGCTATGCCCTATTAGTAGCCCAAGAATTAAGGAAGTAAAGTTCTCTGCTGATTTAGAAGTAACCGCGAATGATAGTGACGAGCTCTATGTTGCCTTTAGAGCACCGCAAGTTACCGGTGGTGAAAACACTATTACCAAAGACTCTACAAATACCCATATTGAAATATCGTTAGTGGGACATGAGCCACCTGAAGGTTTACAAAAAATAATTGAAGGTTATGAAAAAGCCTTAAGAGCACAAATTCCGGGTTAATTTGCAGCTAAAGAGTTTTGGAATCTAGGAGAAATAAAATGGTAGATCAAAATAAAAATCTGGTTTCTATGGCGAAGCAATTTAGTGGCTTACCTATGAAGGAACTTATTGGCGCACCACTCGTTGCCGCCGCGCAAGCAAACAACATGATGGCAGTTACTCAAACTAAATTTTTATTAGAAACTTGTTTCTCTTTGAAAAAACAAGGTGAAAAAGAAATATACAAACCCATCATGATTAACATGACACTCACTAGGCCGGTGATTAATGCTGATGGCTCAGCAGCAGAGCCAATAGAAACTGATTTCAACTTACCCTTACTAACCATTATTCCATTGAATTCTCTGGCGGTAGATGAAGTGAGTGTCATGTTTGAAATGGAGGTTAAAAGCTCTTTCTCTACCAACAAGTCGACTGATTCGGCAAAAAATAATAAAGATGATCATTCTATTAGCCGAAAAATTGGTGATAGCAATGTATCAACAGAATTAACCGGTGTTGTGGCAGCCTCAGAAAAATCGAATGATTCCTCATCATTTAAAAAATCAAATTCGGCAAAGTATGAAATAACCGCACACGCGGGACAAATACCTTTGCCTATTGGCGTGTTAACCATTATTGAAACGTTTAGTAAGTCAATTACCCCAATTCATTTAAAAGCCAATGATAAGAGCAGTAAGGTTTCAGAAAATTAATGCTCTATCGAGGGAAATTGCTTTATAAATAGTGAAATATTCATTGTTAAAAAGCAACGCCTTTACTCAAATACTATAAACAAATGATATCGATTTTTTATTGATACTTTGTTTTTCTTGAAATTAAGATGGAACTTAATCTGGCTCATCAAAATATCTTCAAAAAAATGTGAAGAGGCTTTGTTGTGCTCAGTTGATAAGCAAAAGCAATAGTTCAGGATGAATGATGCTTGCTAAAACCCCTATTTATTTTTATTGAAATGCTTACTGATTTTAACAAATAAGCAGGGACACCGTTTATAACAAGGACGCTTAAAAAATCTATAGCATTCCTGATATAAATTAATTTTACATTTAATGAGGAAACAACAATGCCTGATAACAATCGAGCTTTAGTCTCTATGGCACAACAATTTAGCGGTTTACCTATTAAAGCGCTGATCAGTGCGCCTTTACTTGCTGGTGCAGAAGCAAACAGCAAAATGGCGATAACCCAAACACAATTTTTATTAAGCACATGTTTTAATGTGACGGGCAGTTCCGGCTCAGAAGAATATAAACCTATCATGATCAATATGACGTTAACGCGTTCTGTGATTAAACCTGATGGCTCAGCCGGAGACCCTGTTGAAACTAAGTTTGATTTACCATTATTAACTATTATGCCACTTAACTCGTTAGCGGTTGATAGCATAACGGTTAATTTTGAAATGGAAGTGAAAAGCTCCTTTTCAAATGATAAAGAAACATCGTCAGAGTCGGAGTCTGCTGCTGAAGGAAGCTTTAGCGCAAAAGTTGGCTTTGGCTGTTTTTCCGCTGAAGTTAGTGGCTCTGTTTCTTCATCAAGTAAATCTGCTTCATCAGAAAAATCACATTATGAGAAATCTAATTCAGCGAAATATGAAATTAATGCCCATGCAGGTCAATTGCCTTTGCCTGAAGGTGTAACAACAATCATACAAGCATTTTCTCAATGTATTGCCCCCATTCAATTAAAACCAACAGGCACTACGCCGCCACCTCCTTAGTATGGCAAGTAGGTAATATTGAAGGTATTTATAATCAAAAAACGTTATAAATACCAACTAATGTACGCTCGGTTTATATCAAGCGACTTCAAACTGAATCATGCATTTTGAAGTCGCTCGGGTATATAGGTCGAGCAATTTTAATCATCACTTTGAATAACTTTAAGAGAATTTACTATGCAGAATTACAGCGAAATACAATGCCCAAGTTGTAGTGGAAAAATACTCATTGATGCCAAACTTTTAATACAAGGGGGGAACTTTAGTTGCTCCAACCAAAGCTGTGATGTTTCTGTGTCATTGAGTAACTCCAGTTATCAAGTTGCAGGTAATGCTATGAGAGAATTTGAAACGCTTAAGCAAAATCACACTTTAATCCAATAAGTTGATATGAACAATTCGAATTAACAATGCACCTGAAAAAAACAAGTTCAGGTAATACGTTATTTATTTTAAATTTGACAGAAAAATTAAAATTAACCTAAGAGGATCTATATTATGGCCAAAGCATATATCATCGTTCACGACGGAGCAGACGTACTAATAGGCGTAGGCGGGCGTTCAGGAAAAAAGAGAAATATTCGCGGCGGCTATCATCTGCCTGGCGGAACAATAAACTACGGAGAAACTCCCGAAGCCGCGGCTATTCGTGAGTTTAGTGAGGAAACTGGCTTAGATGCACAGCAACTAGTTATAGAGCGCAATAACATCACAGCTAATGACGCGCCGGGTGTTACGTTTATTGTAGCAAGAGTGCAAAGCGTAGATGATTTGGTGGCAAGTTTCATACGGCCTGCTGTTAATAATGCATACGACGAGCCTTTTGAGGGGGTGATCAGCCTACGGTCTGAAGATTCCTGGGACAACGATAATTTCAGCGCACAGTATTATACCGACTGGTTTCTGTACGGCCTGTATGCTGCTAAGGATTTAATAGCTCCTCAATAAGAGCAATTCTGCATTTTTCAAAAAACCGTAAAGCAATGTTTTACGGTTTTTTCTGTTTGTTATTCGTTCAGTTTTCTTATGATGGTTTATGAAACTTGTGACTCAACGAGTGCACTAACAGAGTTTTATGATCATTATTTTTAATTATTTCTTTCTTTTTCCTGAAACTAAATTCCCTCATCAGTTCATTTTTAACATAAACTTTCTCATTACTTGCTTTTTAAATTGATTTTAAGTATTTTATTCTAAATTAATTTTAAAAAATAAAACAAAATGCACTTAAATGACATAGATATGCATCTTATTGCTATTTTACAGCGTGATGTTAGTATTGCGATTGACGAGTTGGCCAAGCGGGTTGGATTAACCAAAACCCCATGCTGGCGTCGTCTACAAAAACTAGAGAAAAGTGGCATTATTAAACGCAAGGTTGCTTTGCTTGATGCGAAATTATTAGACTTAAGTGTATCGGTATTTGTGCAAGTAAAAACCAGCAAGCATGATAGTGATTGGCTAGCGCAGTTTTCTAAAACGGTTTC
>JAESPR010000027.1 GCA_016765685.1 Colwellia sp.
ATATCTTTAAACCTACTAAAATCAGAAACAGCGCATAAAGTAGGCATTAAAATTAAGCGGCAAATGGCAGGATGGGATAGCGATTACCTACTAAAAATATTACAAATATTTTAATGCGATTGCCCTACTTGTATTTACTTATTGGCGTAAAAACACCATGGAGTCTTTAGCCTTTAGAAGTGTACAATCACGCCAACAAAAGCACCTTTAATGTCAAGATCGGTATATAAATTTGCTAAATCTGAAAATTCCATTTTCACGGCTCTATATCCTAAGGTTAGATTAAAATCCACCATTCTGTTATCAACTAGGTTGTAACTTAAGCTAACTTGATAGTCATAAAGTGAATGGTCATCTATCAATGAAAAATCAGCTTGGGCAAAGACACTTAAGTTAGTTAACGGCAAGCTAATGTTGGTAGCAATACAACGGCTCCACGAAAAGTTGTAGATAACTCTTTTTTTGTTATTTTTAAATTGATATTTTCTATTTTGTTACCTACATCAATGGCAACATCGTAGCGCAAAAAGTTTTTGTTGATAAGGGGTTTTGCTTCAAGGTAACTAATACAAATAAAATTTATCTCAGAGCAATATTGCGACTTTACATATCCTTGAAGAAACAGATTTTCATCGCTGTTGATATTTTCATAATCAAAGCTTTGCTGACTTGATATGTATTTTGATATAACACTTGAACAACCACTATAATAAGTAATATCAAGGTTAACAATGAATACTTAAAAATATTTATACGTGAATTAATTACCTAAACCTCCAGAGAAAGCTAACGGATAACCCTCAGTAATACCTGATCCATAACCATAATTTAATTCACATTAATATCACACAATATCAAAAAATAGAAATAAAAAAATTGATTTTACGTAATTATCTGGATGACGATTCCGAGATATCTCCATGGTAAATTGTACTCTTACCTTTCATCTTTACATTTTATTAAAAGTAAAGATATGGTATTCTTTACTAAAATGGATAAAGTAAAGGAAGTGGTTATGAAAGTTAGTTCTAAAAGACAGATTACACTGCCAATAGATCAATGTGTTGTTGCTCATATTAATAAAGGTGATGAAGTTGAGAGCTTTGTCGATAGACAGGGTATTATTTCTATCGTTAAAAAATCAACGGGGGCAGCTAGTGGTATGTTAAGTGGCATAGCAATTAATGCTGATATCACTGAAGAAGAGTCATTACAAAGTTCTATAAGTTTATGATTGCTGTAGATACTAACGTTTTACTTCGTTATTTAATCAAAGATGACCAAGTACAAGCAGAAAAATCACAAAAGCTTATTAATGGTAGCCAAAAAGTATTGATCACCGATGTAGTGATCACCGAAACTATATGGGTCTTAACAGGAAAGCGCTATCAGCTACCTAAAGATAAAATTATTGATGTTATTCATGCCTTGTTCGCAGAGAAAAACATTCAGTTTGAAGATCCTCAGGCTGTTTGGTGTGCCTTAAAAGATTATGTTAATGCACCATCAATAAAAGTGAAAGGTAAAACCAAGCAAGCCGATTTTTCTGATGCGTTAATTGTCAATAAAGCAAAGCGTTATGGTCAAGTAAACAATATAAAGGTGCATCCTATTTATACCTTTGATAAAGCCGCACAAGCAATAGAAGGAACTGCAGAGCCTTGAGTTTTATCTCACTCTGGGGGCGTTAGCGCCATAGAAGTTAAACGCTTTTCATAATACTGATTTTCACTCTTCATCTTCACTAATGCGACTAGCAACGGCACCTTTTTGATCTTTATATTTAGCATCACTACGTTTATTGTATGGGCGTGCAGCGCTTGATGACATGGTTTCAAAATTCAATGCCGCTATTTTCATTTTAGGGCGCAGTGCCAACGGCAGTTTACCCGAATTATAAAACTCTAGAACAATTTGGCCTGACCAGCCGGGATCAATTCTGTGCGCAGTTACATGCACCATTAAACCTAACCGTGCTAAAGAAGAACGCCCATCTAACCAACCAACGATATTATCTGGCAAAGTTACCGATTCATAGGTAACTGCCAATGCTAATTCACCGGGATGTAAAAAGAAAGCATCGCCATCGGCAATAACAATTTCATCACTCATCACTGCATTCATTGCTTGTTGCATTTCAGCTTTAGGGCCACTTAAATCAATAAAAGGCGCGGTATGATCTTGAAAAACACGAAACTCATTGCCTAATCGAATGTCAACACTGACCCCTGAAATCATCGATCTATCTGGCTTTGGCGAGATAATTATTTTATCTTCATCAAGGTGTTGTTCAATGTCTTTATCACTTAATCTCATAATCTGGAGCTTATTCTTTTGAAGTTGATGTTGAAGTTGTTTTTAAAATAACTACTGGGTTATTTCAACAGTGGGTGTAATTGGACTAGCATTATCAAGTTGTAAGTATAATTGCCCAGCTATGTTACGCGCTATTCTACGGTACAAACACGCTATATCGCCAGTGCTATTTCCAATAATATCTGATTCACCAAAGTCAGCATCTTGGCGAATGTTAATATTCAATGGCAACTGACCCAATAACTGAGTCTGCTTAGTGTCAGCCATTTTTACCCCTCCGGACTCACCAAAAATATGGCTTTTATGACCACAGTTTTCACATAAGTGATAACTCATGTTTTCAATGATACCTAGCACGGGTACTTTGACTTTATCGAACATAGCAACGCCTTTGGCGGCATCAATTAAGGCAATATCTTGTGGCGTAGTGACAATAACCGCAGCCGCTACAGGTACTTTTTGCGCCAATGTTAATTGAATATCCCCTGTTCCCGGCGGCATATCAATTAATAAATAATCCAGATCTGGCCAATCGGTTTCATTCAGTAATTGATTAAAGGCTCCACTAGCCATTGGGCCACGCCAAACTGTGGCGTCATTTTCATCAACCAGAAAACCTATCGACATAGCGCTTAAGCCATGAGCCTTTAATGGTGTCATCAACTTACCGTCATGTGAACTCGGTTTGGCATTTTTCAAACCAAGCAGTGTCGGAATTGAAGGGCCGTAAATGTCGGCATCTAAAATGCCAACACGAGCACCTTCAGCAATCAAAGCGTAGGCAAGGTTGACGGCTGTGGTTGATTTGCCAACACCACCTTTGCCAGAGGCGATGGCAATAATATTTTTTATTTTATTGTCACTGCCATTAAGCGAAAATGAGCGTACCGCGTTAATTTTCAGTTCAATGTTGAAACTAACACTTTGCTTTAATGATTCTATTAACGTTTGGGCTATAACCTCTAGTTCACCTTGGCAAGGAAAAGGCATGGTCAGATTAACTAAGAGATCAGCTTCTTGACCGCCATCAAGATTAAAATTCAAACAAACCGCAAGCACACCTTGTGGAAAATTAACCGAACGATAAGCGCTTAACGCTTCTTCGATAACTTGCGTTTTTTCTGTTATAGATAAATCAGTTACCGTTGATGAATTAATTTCAGAGTGAGAAGCTGTTTGCTCCGTGTTTTGTGTTTTCTGAGAATTGCTCTTAGCGAAAAGTTTACCGAACATAATGTGACATTAATCATTTGAGTATAAACGTTAAATTCTGTACTATTGCAGCCATTATTACCATCAAAAAACTCGATTAATTCATGTCTACAGCAATCTCTTCACAAACACCATCGCCGACATCAGCCAAAAAACGCAAAATATTAGTGACTTGCGCCTTACCTTATGCCAATGGCTCAATTCATTTAGGCCATTTACTTGAGCACATTCAAACAGATATTTGGGTAAGGTTTCAACGAATGCGTGGTCATGAAACTTATTTTGTTTGTGCTGATGATGCTCATGGCACGCCGATAATGCTTAAAGCACAAGAGTTAGGCATTAGCCCTGAAGAAATGATCAATGCCGTGCGTGAAGAGCACATGGCTGATTTTAGCGATTTTTATATCAGTTTTGATAATTATCATTCAACTCACAGTGATGAAAACAAAGCCTTCGCCACAGAAATTTATAATCGTTTGCATGCTAATGGCCATATAAAAACCCGTATTATTTCACAGTTGTATGATCCCGAAAAAGGCATGTTTTTACCCGATCGTTTTGTTAAAGGTACTTGTCCTAAGTGTAAAGCGGAAGATCAAAATGGTGATAACTGTGATGACTGTGGGGCAACATATTCGCCTACAGAAGTATTAAACCCCCGTTCGGTAGTATCAGGCGCAACACCGATATTAAAAGATTCAGAGCATTACTTCTTTGACTTACCTGCATTTGAAGAAATGTTAAAAAACTGGACTCGCAGTGGCGCTTTGCAAGAAGAAATGGCTAATAAACTAGCAGAGTGGTTCGATCAAGGTTTAAGGCAATGGGATATAAGCCGTGATGCGCCCTACTTTGGTTTTGAAATTCCTAATGCGCCGGGTAAATTTTTCTATGTTTGGTTAGACGCACCCATTGGCTACATGGGCAGCTTTAAAAACTTGTGTGATAAAAACCCTGCTATTGATTTTGATAGTTTTTGGAACGAAAACTCAACCGCAGAGCTTTATCACTTTATTGGTAAAGATATTATCTATTTCCACAGCTTGTTTTGGCCGGCAATGTTAGAAGGCGCAGGATACCGTAAGCCTACCTCTGTATTTGCCCATGGCTTTGTAACTGTTAATGGCGCAAAAATGTCTAAATCTAAAGGCACGTTTATTAAAGGACGTACTTATTTAGAACATTTAAACCCCGAATATCTACGTTATTATTACGCAGCTAAATTAACTAACCGTATTGATGATTTAGATCTTAATCTTGAAGATTTTGCTCAGCGGGTTAACTCTGACCTAGTAGGCAAAGTGGTTAATATCGCTTCTCGTTGTGCAAGTTTTATCACTAAACGCTTTGATGGCATGTTATCCGCTAATATTGACGATCAAGCACTTGCTGATGACGTGATGAACGCCGGTGATAGCATTGCCGCGCATTATGAAAGTCGCGATTTTGGCCGTGGCATGCGAGAAATTATGGCACTTGCCGATAAAGTGAATGAATATATCGCGATAAAAGAGCCGTGGCAGTTAATTAAAGACGAAAGCAAGCAAGCCGAAGTACACGACATTTGCTCGCTAGGCATTAATATGTTCCGCACTTTGATGATTTATTTAAAACCTGTTTTACCTGTACTAGCAGACAGCACAGCAGCATTTTTAAATGATGAACTGGTTTGGGAAGGTCATAAAACGCTGTTAACAGATCACAAAATAAATAAATTTAAAGCCTTATTACAACGTGTAGACATGGACAAAGTTAACGCGATGACAGAAGCATCAAAAGATAGTTTAGTTGGCGCGGTGACCACTGAAGATAAAAAAATCAAGAATAAGAAAAAGGTAAAAGCTGTCGATAATTCTGCCGCGCTTGCAAACCCATTGGCAGCCGATCCTATTAGTGAAGAAATACAGTTTGATGATTTTGCAAAAATTGATTTACGTATTGTCAAAATAATTAACGCCGAACATGTTGAAAAAGCTGATAAACTGCTTAAATTAACACTCGCACTTGATAACAACGGTGTTGAGACTCGCCAAGTATTCGCTGGCATAAAGTCGGCTTACCAACCCGAAGATCTAATAGGCAAACATACCGTGATGGTTGCTAACTTAGCGCCACGTAAAATGCGTTTTGGCATGTCAGAAGGTATGGTGCTGGCTGCAGGCCCTGGAGGTCAAGACTTGTGGGTATTAAACCCTGATGATGGTGCAAAAGCTGGCATGCGCGTAAAGTAAATAGAACTTTATGTTTATACTTAGCTTAAGTTTTAAGTAAGAACGGCTCATAACGAATAAAAGGTATACGCCTTCACTGTAACGCGATACCTTTTTTTTGATTAAAACAGGTGCAAAATGCTAACCAAAAAATTTTTATTACTTTTCCTTATGGTAGTTATACTAGTAATCATAACTGCTTGTAGCAATAATTATGTCTCAACCAATCTAGATAAGGTAAATTTCAATCAGTACTTTTCAGCCTCAAAAGTTAAGATTTATCACAGCGAAAAAGACATTAATGCTCGTTATCAGTTCATTAGTGGTGTTGAAGGGCAAGATTGTCAAATAAAACCTCACCACGCAGCTCCCAATGAAATTAATGCCCGAACACAAGCTCGGCGACAAGCATTTGATCAGCATGCTAATGGGGTGGTATTTTCCGGCTGTGCTGTGCTTGCTCAAGAACAATTAGCACAACAGAGCAATAGTAACGATGCCCAACAATGCCATGCTATCGTTATTTGTTATGCCAAAGCATACGCCATTGAAACTAAATCATCTGCAAATGACTGAGGTCATAAGCGAACTGACATTAAGCCCTATAGGCGTAGTTAACTCGCCTTATAAAGAAAAGTTTGCCATCCCTCGTCAACCGGGTTTAGTAAACTCAGCCAAAGGCACCATAAAACTTTTAGGTGATGTCAATAATATTGAATCGGTTCGAGGCTTAACGCAGTTTAGCCATATTTGGCTGTTATTTGTTTTTCATGGCAGCCAAGAACACGGCTGGAAGCCCTTAGTTAAACCACCTAGATTAGGCGGCAATAAAAAGATAGGTGTATTAGCAACACGATCAACCTTTAGACCCAACCCCATAGGCATGTCGGTGGTGAAACTTGATAAAGTGCAAGTGATTAAACAAGAGGTTATTTTACATATTTCAGGACTGGATTTATTAGATAAAACCCCAATCATTGATATAAAACCCTATGTTCCCTATTCAGATTCAGTGCCTAACGCTAATGCTGGGTTTGCGCAAACAGAGCCACAATTAAATTTAACGGTAGAATTTTCTAAACAAGCACAGTCAACATTGCTGACGTTGAAACAAGAGTTACCCGAATTAGCTTTATTTATTAAACAAGTGTTGTCGCAAGATCCCCGCCCTGCTTATAAACAAAATAAAACGGATAAGAAAATTTATGGCATGATTTTGTATAACCTGAATATTCAATGGCAAATGTTAGCGGCTACCAATATAGAAGTTATACAAATCAACCGCATTGAAGGGTCTTGTTAATTATTGTTTAACCGACAATGTATGTCTTGCTATCGGTTGACCATTCAAAATAATTGTATCGATACTATCCCATGCTTCAATAGAACTTAACGGGTTCTTTTTTAATAGTAATAGATTAGCAATTTTTCCAACCTCTACGGTGCCATAATCATCCTGAATTTTGAATTGTTTAGCATTATTAATCGTTGCCGCCGCCAATACTTCGTTAAGGGTTAATCCTGCATCAACCATGGCTTTCATTTCTTGGTAAGTAGTCAGTCCCGGTTGGTTAGCGAAACTAGGGCTTCCTGGAAAATCAGAGGCTAACAAGATGGGATGTTTCGATTTATTGAGGTAATTAATGACTTTATTACCTTTCCCTATTCGACCATACAGAAACACACCAGCAATTGATTTATCAGGCATACCATCAAAACCAATTCGAAGTTCTTCTTTAAACCACTGTGCTTCAGGCGTTTTATACCAATTCAACAGTGGTTTTGGCGTGATAAGTGAAAATTCAGGTGAATCACCTATGTTGGGCAGCATGACTTCACCTAAACCGGCAATAACTCTTTGTGTTGGCATGTAACCTATTTTATTAACAATAATATTCTCTAAAACGTTAGAAATTTGTGCCGGTATATCCTTTGCATGGCTATGCTCACCCCAGTTCCACATTCCATGAACTATAACATCAACCCTTGCGGAAAGCGCTAGTTGCTGCATATCTAAGGCATTAGCATGAGCCAAAATGGGTAATTTAACTTTTTTAGCAGATACTTTAATTCTATCAAGTGTTTTAGGAGAAAACGTTGGCCATTGACTAGCATTACCATATCCGTCTTCAAAGTAGATCTTTATGCATGACGCTCCAGAATTAGCAATTTTTTGTACGATATCTTCTGCCGAATTTGCCCCATTTCTTGGTGCCTTTTCATCAATCAAATAAGTAAACATTGATCTAGATTTATCGTCCTGCTTCTCTACATAAGGAAAAGTGTGTGTTGAGGTAATAACTTCACATCGAAAATAATCAGGATGGTTTTCAGCCGATGTAAAGTGATGCCAATTGAGACCAGGGTTAGGGTCAAGAACTTGAGTTACGCCATAATACAAAAAGCTTCGAGGCTGCTGCTTGAAGTATGATTTGGTGAGCTTTGGATGTTTAACAGACATAGGATCGACACCAAATCCCATGCCAGGAATTGATGAAACATGAGCATGGCTATCCATAATACCTGGGGTTAAAAATTTTCCTGAACCATTTATTTTCAAACCATACGAGGTGACTTTATTTCTCGTTATGTTCACTATTCGACCATTATCAATCAATACATTCATATGCTGTTGTGGTTCGTGATGGTGAGATGAAATAATGGTGACATCTTCAATTAATACGCTATCTTTTGCCAACAATGCAAAAGGAAATAGCAAAACAGAAAACAATAATACTTTAAACATAAAACTCTTCTATGGGCTTAATGAAATAGCCCATAACGGGCTAAACATGGCTCACTAAGATAAGTAAAAAAATGAGTAAGAGCAACCGTTTTTCGTAATGTAGCAGTGTGGTGAAATGTGAACCCTACTCGAAGGTATTGCGCTAGCTTGTAAACGTAAAAAGGCTAGCATTGCTGCTAGCCTTTTTACTAAATGTGGCGGTGAGATAGAGATTTGAACCCTGTTTTTGGATAAATCAAATAACCGATATAAACCTTAAATAACCGGTAAAATATTGTTTTACATATATTTAATAAAGCACAAAAATATCATTAAAGGTTATTCAAAGGTATTAAAAGGTTACTTAAATGATCCAAGGGATCATGTTAAACGATGTTTATATTTAGTGTCATTTCCGAGAGAGAGCAAAAACTTATTATTCAGTTAGCTTCTTCTTTATAGATCAACTTGTATTTTTCAATAACAAAGTTTTTTACTGTAATTAAAAGTGTCACTTTTTTCTTGATATATTTTGAAATTATAAAAATAATTTTTTGCTAAATTTCGGAATAGTCGTTTAAAATATTGTGCGATATTTATAAATAATAAATGATCAAGAATGGCGATCGTATCAAGTATAAAAATCAGTAGGTTTTAAAATTAATAAGCAGGTCAAAAAATATTTTTTTTAATTATCAAAAACAAAAAAAGTCACTTAAATAAGTGACTGTTTGAGTTTTTCTAACGCCGAGATGTAGCAAAAATGATCCTAATATGATCCCGATTGGCTACAGCCCTTTAAAATATGGC
Organism: Colwellia sp.; assembly: GCA_016765685.1. Lineage (GTDB taxonomy): Bacteria > Pseudomonadota > Gammaproteobacteria > Enterobacterales > Alteromonadaceae > Colwellia. The sequence continues at coordinate 9,277 of JAESPR010000027.1, forward strand.
GGTGAGATAGAGATTTGAACTCTAGAAGGGCTACAAACCCTTGCCGGTTTTCAAGACCGGTGCTTTCGACCACTCAGCCATCTCACCTGAAGTTAACAATAAGCTCATAAAACAATGCTTGCTTGAGAACGAGGCGAATATTAAAGTCTCCCTTAGCTGTTGTAAAGTACTATTTTAGTATTTATGTTAGTTTTAACTTTAATTGCTAAAAAATTAATCAGCCTGCCTTTATTTTACACAAAAAGAAGCGTTAATATGAAAGAAAGCTTAAACAATACTGAGTTATGTCGCTGCCCGTGGTTAGATACCTCAAAACCTGATTACGTTAAATATCATGATGAAGAATGGGGCATCCCTGTTTATGATGATCAAAAACTGTTTGAGTTTTTAACACTTGAATCAGCTCAAGCTGGCTTAAGTTGGTACACAATATTAAAACGCAGACAAGGTTACCGTGATGCTTTTTCAAATTTTGATGTTGAAATTATTGCTAAATACAGTCAAGACAAAGTTGAAGCGTTGATGCTAAATTCAGCTATTATTAGAAACCGTGGCAAAATTAATGCTACGATTAATAACGCGCAATTATTTATTGAAACTCAGCAAGAATTCGGTAGCTTCAGTAATTATATGTGGGGCTTTGTTAACAACAAAACCATCGTTAATAAATACCATAAATTAAGTGACTATCCTGCTACTAGCGCCGAATCAGATGCGTGGAGTAAAGATTTAAAAAAACGCGGTTTTAAGTTTGTCGGCTCAACTATCTGTTACGCCTATATGCAAGCCTGTGGTATGGTTAATGACCATAGTATGCAATGTTACAAACGGAAACAAATTATAGATAACTATCAACAGAGCTAAGCTAGCTTTTTAAAAAACAGCATGTCATAATATGTCAAAAGGTCATTAAACAAGGTCAAAAACAACTTGAACTTTACGAAAATGCCCTCATCTTAGTTATAACATGTAGTAAGTAAAAGTAATTATAATTAAACCTTAAAGGAAGTTTTATGCAATCTAATATGAATGTTCAAACGGCGAGTCAAAGCTCTGCTATTGAAATTAATAAAGTATTAAAAAATACTTACATGCTTTTATCAATGACGCTAGCCTTTAGTGCGGTAACAGCAAGCATTTCAATGGCGATGAACTTGCCACACATGGCAGCACTGGTAATGATGTTAGTTGCCTTTGGTTTAATGTTTGTGGTTAATAAAAAAGCAGACTCTGCTAGCGGTATTTACTGGATTTTTGCCTTTACCGGTTTAATGGGCGCATCTTTAGGGCCAATGTTGAGTGCTTATGCTGCCATGCCAGGTGGTCCATCAATGATTATGCAAGCCTTTGGTGGTACAGCATTAATATTTTTTGCTTTATCCGGTTACGCGTTAACCAGTAAAAAAGACTTCTCCTTTTTGGGCGGTTTTTTAATGACAGGTTTAATTGTCATGTTGGTTGCGATGGTTGCCAACTTCTTCTTCCAAATTCCGGCACTTTCGTTAGCCATTAGTGCGGGTGTTATAATGATTATGTCTGGTTTGATTTTGTTTGATACTAGCCGCATTATCAATGGCGGTGAGCGTAACTACATTAGAGCAACCGTTTCATTATATTTAAGCATTTATAATATCTTCGTACACCTACTTCACCTTTTAGGTGTTTTCGGCAGCGACGATTAGTTTGCAAATTAATTAGTTTTTAGTCGTTATTTTTTGTTTCTACTTTTTGTTTCTATATAAAAAACGCTATAATATTAAGCCTCGCATTTGCGGGGCTTTTTTATGTACAGGATGTACGGTATTTCGCGATGACAGGATGTCAAAAAGCGATTATGTACAGGATGTACGGTATTTCGCGATCACATGGATGTGAAAGAGCGATTATGTACAATTTTTCATGTACGATATTTCGGAATAAAACCGTGAATAAACTTGCTGTAATGATCACCACACCACCTTATAGTAATTTAAGTGTTACCGCGCTTGATTACATTGAGACCGCGCTTAAAAACGGCGTTGAGCTTATCGGGGTGTTTTTTTATCAAGACGGGGTATTACATGCCGATGCACATGTGCAAATTGCCAGTGATGAATTTCAAGCGATTTCACACTGGCGCAAATTACATCAAGCCTATAAGTTACCGTTGTACTTGTGCATAACCGCCGCAGAAAAACGTGGCATTAGCGATGAACAAACACAAAACATTAGTCCTATATTTACGATATCTGGTTTAGGGGAGCTCGTTGAACTTTCAACAATGGCCGATCGGTTGGTACAATTTTAATGGCTGATACGTTAATAAAATCATTAGCACTGCTTAATACAAAAGCGCCTTATTCAAATACAGCAGGAAAAGATGCGTTAGACATCGCGTTGATCTTTGGCTCTTTTGAGCAAAAAGTATCTTTGTTTTTTCAAGGTGACGGTGTATGGCAATTAATGGCAGGACAAAATGGCTCTATAATTTCAGTAAAAGATTACCTTAAAACCTTTGCCGCTTTTGAATTTTACGATATTGACACTATTTATGTGTGCCAAACTTCCCTCACACAGCGCAACTTACCGGCTAACTTTCATATTGAACAAGTACAAGTATTAAACCAACAAGCCTTTGCCCAGCAATTAACATTACACCAAACAATTTTACGATTTTAGCACTAAGGCACCATAAAAATGGCTACATTACACATTGTTCGTCAAAGCGCTTATAACACCGATGACTTTGCTCAGTGCTTGCAAGTACTCAATACTAACGATGTGATCGTCTTTATTGACGACGGTTGTTATAATTTACAGCACAGCTTGCTCAATACTATTGAGAGCAGTAAAAATATTCAATTACAAGTAATAACACAGCATGCAAGCGCCAGAGCCGTAAGCATTAATGACGCTATTTTCACTAAAATCACTATGGATGATTTAGTTTCCCTCACTTTTGAAAATGATCGAGTAATCACGTGGCAATGATTTTCAAGGTAAGAAAATGGCAATAGATTTTAATGGTGAGCAAATTGCCACTGACAAACAAGGCTATTTATTAGATTACCACCAATGGCATGAAGACTTAGCCACGATAATGGCTAACAATGATGCCTTTGAGTTAACAGCGGCTCATTGGGAGGTGGTCAACTTTGTTCGTCAGTTTTACTTAAGCTACAACACATCACCGGCTATTAGGGCATTAACCAAAGCGATGAAAGCAGAATTTGGCGAAGAAAAAGCCAGTAGCCGTTATCTGTTTCGCTTATTTCCTGATGGCCCAGCCAAGCAAGCGACCAAATATGCAGGTTTACCTAAACCTAAACGCTGTTTATAACTGTCTTTAAAAACGAGCTGATAATTTAGCGACTTCAAGCTCAATTCGCTTAACTTCACGCATAATAGAACTTCGGCCCATTTCCATCCACACCCACTGTTTCATCGATACTTGTGCAAATACAGATAACAATAAACAAATTCCCCAAAAAGTGTGACCTTCTAAATTATCAGTGGTAAAAAATTGATAACCCAGCCATACCATGACAGCACTAACAATAAGAATAACCACATTGATAGCGACCATCCAGCGTCCTAGCCCACCTTGGTAAGAGCCTTTAACTAAATCAAACAAGCCCTCATTATCGACTAAAATTTTGTCTAGCTTTTCTGTTTCCTTTTCTAATTCTGTTTTGATTTCTTTATCAATGTTCATTATATTTCTCCATTAAAATTCATAATTAAAATCATGCTAAAGCAAGTTTTTGCTTTAATAACTTTCTTGCTCGGTTAAGCCTTGATTTCACTGTTCCTACTGGTATTGCTAAAACAATAGCAACTTCTGCTAAACTCATTTCATCTAAATAAAAAAGGTGAATTATTTGTTTTTCTATTGTTGGCAATTGTCTAATTACCTTCGTTAGCTTTCCTACCCCATCTTCATATTGATTATCTTTATTTACTTCATTGTAAGGCGACAATTGTTCATCAAACTCATTGGTAATCCTCATTTGATGTTTAACTTTTATTCTTATTAAATCGGTAACTCGCCATTTAACTAGACGGTATAACCAACTTTTAAAAGCCCTAGGATCATTTAATTGATGTAAGTTTTTAGTTGATTTAATCCAACAATCTTGTACCGCATCATGCGCCATTTCAGCATCATTACTTAATTGGTAAGCAAATCGTAACAAGCTTTTTTGATACTTCAAAACAAGTACATTAAAGGCTTTATGATTACCACTTTGCGCAGCGATTACCAATAAGTCTTCTTCGGCTTGTAACATCGACAGTTTCCTCTATTGTTAGTGTTTTATTTTTGTTTATAGTATAAAGACGTTAGGCACAATGAAAAGGTTCATTTATTCGCGATACTTATTAAAAACAATAATATTATGAAGTTATAAGGCGGTAAGCCCTTTATAGCCATAAAACTTTATAGCCTAAATTTTTTGAAAGCCCTATAATACGCAACAAAACCAAGCTCCTTAAACTCACCACCTTAAGAAACACTGAAACATGAACACTGCCACGCTAACTTCAATACAACAAACCCAATTATCTAAACTAGAAAAACGTCTCAGACGACATGTTGGTCAAGCCATTGCTGAGTACAATATGATTGAAGATGGCGATAAAATAATGGTGTGTTTATCCGGTGGTAAAGATAGTTATGCCCTGCTCAGTATTTTGATGAAATTAAAAAAGTCTGCCCCCATCAACTTCGAATTGATTGCGGTAAATTTAGATCAAAAGCAACCCGGATTTCCTGAGCATATTTTGCCAGAATATTTAGACAACTTAGGTATCGAGTACCACATCATCGAAGAAGATACCTACGCGATTGTCAAAGATGTAATCCCCGAAGGAAAAACCACTTGTAGTTTATGTTCACGACTGCGCCGCGCCGTGCTTTACAAAACCGCTAAAAAGCTAGGGGTTACTAAAATTGCTTTAGGCCATCATCGCGATGACATGATAGAAACGTTAATGCTTAATATGTTTTATGGTGGCAAGATGAAAGCAATGCCAGCAAAGCTCGTTTCAGACAATGGCGAGCATGTGGTTATTCGTCCTTTAGCCTTTTGTAAAGAAAGTGAATTAATTCAATACGCTGAATTTAAGCAGTTCCCTATTATTCCGTGTAATTTATGTGGCTCTCAGCCCAATTTACAACGTCAAAACATTAAACGTATGTTGAATGAGTGGCATCAACAATCTCCCGGTAGAATAGAGTCAATGTTTACCGCCATGCGTAACATTGTGCCTTCGCACCTTTGTGATAACAATTTATTTGATTTCAAAAATATTAATAGTACTTCAGGAATCATTAATGGTGGTGATTTAGCGTTTGACGAGTTTGAAATAAACCATGAGGCTATCGGAAAAAACAAGGTCAACAATGAGTTGAATGTAGTTGAAATAAAATAACAGATAGTAAGTTGAGAGTAATAAATTACGATAATACTTAGTTCGCTACAATTAACTCAAAGCTCGTCACTCGCTATTCAGAGCAGTTCAATCGCCAACAGTCATTTTACTCACTGTTTTTTCAACTAAATATTGCTTGTTATGCCTAAGCATTGCAGTAATATCAATAACATAATCAGCACCTCGTTCGGAATAAGGTAATAAACCGGTGGCTAATATTTGTGGGTTTAAAGGCTGATTTTGAGCACGCAATTCAAAACGTATCGTTCTAAAAACTCGATAAGCATTATGAGAATTAATATTATAAAAATAGCGTTCTACGGCTTCATCTAAACTGGCAAAAGCAGCAACTTCATGTTTTGCTCCTGTATCTCTACCATTAGGTACCATGCCACAACCTTGTCGATAACACCAAATACCAAAAAAATTCAAACCAATACGAGAAAAACGTGAAGTGCCCCAAGCTGACTCATTAGCCGCTTGAACCAGCACAAGTGGCATTGGCACAATATCAACACGCAATAACAGCTCGTTTAATTGTGCTAACGTAGAAGCGTCCTTATTAACACGATATTTTTTGACTAGGAGCGTTAACTCTTGATGCTCTTGTATCGATAAAGGCAATTCAAGTGAGATATGTTCAAGCCAAGCGTTAAGTTTTGTTCTTGTCGTTAAGAGTAAATTATTTTGTTTAATAACGGCCGGTTTCATAAAATCAAAAAACAGCTGTTTTTTCTCACTTATATTTCGTATTGCGGCAAAATCTGGCAAAATCACTGAATGTAATGGTTGTTCAATCACCTGCGGCACAACTGCTTTTTCATCACTTTTTTCCACTGGGATTTTTGATGATTGAGCAAATTTTTCCATTGTAACCGGTGGTTTCAAAAAGGTAAAAGGTGCTAGTAAAAACACCACCAAAATTAACAATAATTTAATTTTAATCAATGTTGAGCTTTTCATAAAGAGTCCAAAACTTTATCAAACTTAAGCTGAAAAAGTATCATCTGAATCAGAATTAAGCTTTTCAGTGTTTGCTGCTGTTAAGCTTAAAGGAATATCAGCTGGGTTATTAGTTGCTAAATTCACACCAAAAATTTCTCGATACAAAATGCCTTTTACATTGTAAAACATTGGTGTGAGAAAGGTCATACCGAATAAAAAAATCATAACACCCAAAGGGGCAAAGTTTGATTCAAGCAACAAAGCAATCGGGATAAATAAAATAACCAGTGATAGAAATAAAATAAAATACAAAAAAAATAAAGATAAAAATTTAAAACGTAAAGCTTTAATTGATAAAATAATAGCTTTCATGGGTGTCATCTTCTTCTCAATAACCAACGGTATAGTCAAAGACAAGGTTACCGCAAGAAAAACACCCGGTAATACTAACAACTGGAAGCCTAAACTAATTAACACCGAAGTAAACAAAGCACACAATACCACCCAGCTTGCTCGTTGCAAAAAAGCAAACGTCATTTTAACATCAGTTTTCATGCCAACGGCGTGCAGCACCCCCATCATTTCAACACCACCAACAAAAGGCCATACTGCAATGGTAACAATAACATTGAGTAACATGCTCGCTTCTGGGTCGGCTAATACAACTTCAATGCCACCAAGGTAATGACTCACTAAAAAAGAAACCAATACGCCAAGTACTAGTGCAAATAGCAATCCTAAATTAATTGCCAACCTAGATTTTAGTGTTTGTTGCCAAGATTCAGATAAAATAGCTTTAACATCAATTTGATAGTCACCTTTCAGCGCGCTTTCAATATTCCCACCAACTTGTACAACAGTTATTTTTTCCGGCAAAGCAATGACCCTTTTATATTTAATCAAAAAGTAAAGATTGAAATAGAGCGGATATTATACCCGAAAAAAAAGAAGAATGTTTAATGCGCAACAAAAGCTAATTAAAATCACTTAACACTAATTGCACCGCTAATAACAATAAAACGCCGCCCATTATTCTATCGAGCAGGTAACCTTTTATTTGCAAAAAAACGCTCACTTTATGATGGGTTAATAAATACGATAAGGAAACAAACCAAACAGCCGTAGCTAAGATCATGTATAAGCCATAACTTAACTTAATAACAAAAGGCGTTTCAGGGGCAATAATCACCGAAAACAAACTAACAAAAAACAAGGTTGCTTTGACATTTAAACCGTTGATCAGAAAACCCGTAAAAAATGCTTTTTTAACTGAAGGCACATTATCATATTTTTGTTCACTATTTGAGAGTAGTAACTCGTTACTATATTGTTCTGGTTTTTTCGCTCGCAAACCATGCCAAGCAATATAACAAAAGTAGCTGGCGGCAATATACTTCAACCCGGTAAATAAACGTTCATCACTAGCAATGATCAACCCTACTCCCACTAAAGAATAGGTTACATGCAGTAAAATACCCGTTGCGATACCAAAACTGGTAAAAACCGCAGTTCGGCGGTCATAACGAATACTTTGTTTTAAAATAATAGCAAAGTCAGGGCCTGGGCTTGCAACCGCTAATAGATGCACCGCCGCAATAAGAAAAAACTGTTCTAAATAAGACATTAAATTATTCTACGTCCTTTTCTTGTGAAGGTGTGGGAAAATGTTGCTGGTGAATACGCGTTAAGGTTTGTTGAAAAAAATCAGCACCTTTTACCTGAGCTAAAACAATATTATGGTCAGGAATTTTTTCCGGTTCATTATACACAGACAAAACCCTTGCCATACTCGCTTCACGAATAATATGAATAATGGGATAAGGTGAGCGATTAGTGAAATTACTAGCATCGTCAAAGTCAGCCCCCTCAAAACAATACTCTGGATGCATAGTAGCAAGTTGAAAAACGCCTTCAAAGTCTGAATCAACCAACAAATCATCAGCATAATCAACTAAGTCTAGATAACGGTCAAAACCTCGAAAGCCATCGTTATAAATAATGAGTGTGGTTTCTAACTCAGGATGTGCTTGTAAATAACGACACTGTTCAATCAATTCATGTAATGCACTTTTCACTTGGTTTTGCGCAGATTCGTAGTAATAAATAGTATTATTAACAAATTCTTTTTTTGCAAAAGGACAAAAATTGAGACCAATAACTATTTCATGCAACCATTGTTTGGTTGCCTCAACAACGGCAGGCGTAGGTTTATTGGAATTCATGGTTTTATGTGCTTTTTATTATCGTATCTAAGGTTTTTGATTGTTGTAATTGCCACATTTTACTGTACTTCCCTTGCAGCGCTAACAATTGCTGGTGATTACCCTGCTCAACAATTTCACCTTCACTCATAACAATAATATTATCACTATCAACAATAGTTGAAAGTCGGTGCGCTATTACTAAACTAGTACGGTTTTTTGCCACTTGGTTAATAGCACTTAAAATGGCTTGTTCAGAGTGACTATCAAGAGATGATGTTGCTTCATCAAATACCAATATTTGTGGGTTTTTTAAAATAGTGCGTGCAATAGCAACCCGCTGCTTTTCGCCACCAGAGAGTTTTAACCCCCGCTCTCCCACCATAGTATTAATACCGTCAGGCAAACTTTCAACAAACGTGGTTAAGTGTGCCATCGTTATTGCTTGCATTACTTGCTCGATACTAGCATCAGGGTTACCATAATTAACATTGGCAAATAAAGTATCGTTAAATAACACTGTATCTTGCGGCACTATGCCAATGTGTAATCGAAGCGAATGTTGGGTGATCTGATTAATATTTTGTCCATTAATGGTTATATTACCTGAATTAACATCATAAAAACGAAACAATAACTTCACTAACGTAGACTTCCCCGAGCCACTGGTGCCAACCACTGCTACTTTTTTACCACTGTGAATCTTAAAAGAAATGCCTTTAATGATTGGCCTTTTTTTATCATAAGCAAAATGCACATTGTCAAAAGTGATATCGGCTTTTGATAAGTTTAATTCACTCGCATTATCGGCATCTTGCACTTTCGGGCGTTTTTTTAACAAAGCAAATAAATTTTCAATATTAGCTAATGAGCCTTTTATTTCACGGTAAACAAAACCTAAAAAGTTAAGCGGCATAAAAAGTTGCATCATAAAAGCATTAATCAACACAAAATCACCTAACGTCATATTACCATTGCTAACTTCAATTGCTGCTAGTGCCAACATAGCGGTCATTGCTATTGCAATAATAAATGCTTGGCCGCCATTTAAAGCAAATAATGAAAGTCTATTTTTAATTTTCGCCTGCTCCCAAGTACTTAGCTGTTGATCATAAGCTTGTGCTTCATACTCTTCATTAGTGAAATATTTGACCGTTTCATAGTTAAGCAAACTATCAATAGCACGAGTATTACTAGAAGAGTCTGCTTGGTTTGCTGCACGTACATAACGTGTTCTTAACTCGGTTGCATAAACTGAATACGCAATATAAAACGAAATAGAGCCTAAAGTGATTAATGCAAACCAAACACCGTAATTAACAAATAAAATAGTGACTACCATCACAATTTCAAGCAAAGTCGGCACAATATTAAAAATCATAAAACGCATTAAAAAACTGATACCGGAAGTACCTCGGTCAATATCGCGCGACAAGCCACCGGTTTGCCGATTCAAATGAAAATCTAAATCAAGCTGGTGCAAATGACGAAAAACGTTTAAGCCAATGCGGCGAATAGCACGTTCAGTAACACGGCCAAATAAGGTATCTCGAATTTCAGCCAAAACAACAATAGACAAGCGCACCAGGCCATAGGCAGCCACTAAGCCCAAAGGCACAACTAAAGGCTTTAAATTATCTGCAGTGTTTGCATCTAAAGTATCAACAATATCTTTTAGAATGAAAGGTAGGTAAACACTCGCGACTTTAGTAAAAACCAAACACAACATGGCAAAAGCAATACGCTTTTTATACTCAAATAAATAAGGCAAAATAAGCTTAAAAGCTTGCCAATTAATGCTGGTAACTTCTTGTTCTGGGTAACTTGAACGACGCATAAATAATTTCAGAAATATGTTGATGAAAAACTAGCACAAACAGTTAAATCTGTGTAATTTTGAACATAAAAAACACATTAACGCGTTGCGATAATGTGTTTTATAAAAGGTTAACTATAACCTGTTCGACTGGCCAAAGCCTAACCAGAGGTCAAAGTTTTATCAAATCGGAACTAATATCCGTCAACTAGTCGCTATTACCATCTTCAACACGACTCTTTAATTTTTGACCCGGTCTAAAAGTAACAACTTTTCGGGCTGAAATTGGAATATCTTCGCCCGTTTTAGGGTTGCGACCCGGACGTTCGCTCTTTTGACGTAAATCGAAATTACCAAAACCAGAAAGCTTAACTTGTTCGCCACTTTCAAGGGTTTCGCGAATTTCTTCAAAAAATATTTCAACCATATCTTTTGCGTCGCGCTTGCTCAGCCCAACTTTTTCAAATAAATGTTCTGCTACTTCTGCTTTGGTAAGCGCCATTGCTTAGTCCCTCAGTGATGCATTCAACTCTGTTTGTAAGGAATCAACTACTCGATCAATAACATCGGTGATGTCTTTTTCTTCAAGCGTTTTGTTTGTATCTTGTAATACTAAGGAGATGGCAAGGCTTTTAAAACCCTCTTCAATACCCTGACCTTGGTATACATCAAACAAGTTTAGATCAATTAAATAATTTCCGCCAACCTTTTCAATAAGTTGTAACACTTTTTTTGCATCAATATCTTCTTTTACCACTACTGCAAGGTCTCTTCTATTTGCAGGAAAGCGAGATATCTCGCGGGCTTCAGGGATTTTTTGATCTAAAACTTCTGTTAACAATAGCTCAAAAATTAAAGTTCGACCATTTAATCCTAATTTTCTTGTTAATTCAGGATGTAAGGCGCCAACAAAACCCACTAACTGATCATTTTTAGTGATTTTAGCGGTTTGTCCTGGGTGTAATGCCGCTATTTCAGCGGTTGAAAATTCATAACCATTTACATCACAGGTCAAAGATAACAAGGCTTCAACATCACCTTTAACATCATAAAAGTCTGTTGCCGCTTTTTCCATATCCCAATGCTCATCAACACGGTTACCGCCAATAACACCGGCAATCATATTTTGTTGACGAACACCATTTTCTGCTGTTTGGTCCGGCACAAAACGTAACCCGCTTTCAAATAAGCGTACGCGAGTTTGTTGACGGTTTTGATTGTATACCACTGATTGCAACAAACCTGTCCATAAACTTAAGCGCATTACTGACATTTCAGAAGAAATTGGATGAGGTAATATCATCACTTCTTCTTCAGGATGAATTAATGACTGTACTTTCGGGTCAACAAAGCTATAGGTAATTGCTTCTTGATAGTCACGGTTAACCAAGGTTTGTTTAAGTTTAGTTAACGAAATAGCGACTTCTTTTTGCGCTACCATGTTCAAACTGGCTTTTGGCGATATATTCGGAATATTGTTATAACCAAAAATACGCGCAACTTCTTCAATTAAATCGACTTCAATTTTAATATCAAAACGATAAGCAGGCACCACCACTTGCCAAACTTTATCTTTACTGTGACCCTGTTCTTTTACCTCAAAACCAAGGCGAGTTAATATTTCAGTGACTTTTGCATCAATAATATGATGCCCTATGCGACCGTCTAACTTTTCACGGCGCAAGCTAACGGCTTTAGTTTGCGGAATGTTTTCATCTGACTTTGCTTCAACGATAGGACCGGCTTGACCTCCCACAATATCTAACAACAATTGCGTAGCACGTTCCATAGCTTCACGTTGTAATGTTGGGTCAATACCGCGCTCATAACGATGCGAAGAATCGGTGTGTAAACCGTATTGACGTGCTTTGCCTAAAATAGCTAACGGAGAAAAAAAGGCACTTTCTAAAAAAATATTTGTTGTTTCGCTGGTTACACCTGAGTGTAAACCACCAAAGATACCTGCCATGGCTAACACTTTCCCTTGACCGTTTGTAGGGGCATCGGCAATGACTAAAGTTTTATCTTTTAAGGTCACTTCATTGCCATCGAGAAGTGTTAATTTTTCTTCTTTATTAGCAAAACGAATATTAATGCCGCCATCAATTTTAGCTAAATCAAAAGCATGCATTGGATGACCTAACTCTAATAAAAGATAGTTAGTGACATCAACCACAGGGTCTATAGCACGTGTGCCACAGCGACGAAGCTTTTCAATCATCCAAAGTGGCGTTTGTGCTTTTGGATTAATGCCTTTAATAACACGGCCTAAATAACGCGGACAAGCTTCACCCGCTTCGACAGTGATATCACGAACATCATCAATGCTTGGTGCAACGGCAATAATGGCGACTTCATTAACAGTTTGTGAATTAAGCACACCAACTTCGCGCGCTAAACCTTTAATACCTAAACAGTCACCACGGTTAGCCGTTAAATCAACATCAATAGTGACATCGTTTAAGTCTAAGTATTCACGCAAGCAAGTGCCAACGGGAGCGTCTTGCGCTAGATCCATGATACCAGCAGACGACTCATCCGCTAGCCCTATTTCTGACTCACTACACAACATGCCATTTGAAACCACACCACGTAGTTTAGCTTTTTTAATGCTAAAGTTACCCGGTAATACCGCGCCTACCGTTGCTACTGCTACTTTTAAACCTAAACGACAATTTTTAGCGCCACAAACAATATCAACCAACTCACCTTGCTCGATATATTCTGAGCTGTAATCACCTAAGCTAATTTTTGTTACTTGTAACTTATCCGCATCAGGATGAGGGCCACATTCAACCACTTCGCCTACAATAACACCGGTAAATTCGCCCGCAACAGGCTCTACGCCGTCTACTTCAAGACCAGCCATAGTAATTTGATGCGCTAATTCTTCAGATGAAAGTGCAGGATTTACCCACTCACGTAACCAAGATTCACTAAATTTCATTTGGGGTGTCCTACTTGAACTGTTTTAAGAAGCGAAGATCATTTTCAAAGAATGCACGTAAATCGTTTACGCCATAACGTAGCATGGTTAAACGCTCTACACCCATACCAAAAGCAAAGCCAGTATAAACTTCAGGGTCTATGCCAACACTTTTAAGTACATTAGGGTGCACCATACCGCAGCCTAAAACTTCTAACCATTTACCATTTTTACCCATAATATCGACTTCTGCCGACGGCTCGGTAAAAGGGAAATACGAGGGACGGAAACGAATTTCAACGTCTTCTTCAAAGAAATGATGCAAGAAGTCATGCAAAATACCCTTAAGATGGGTAAAACTGACATCTTTATCAACCATCAAACCTTCAACCTGATGGAACATGGGCGTATGGGTTTGATCATAATCATTACGATAAACTTTACCCGGAGAAATAATTCTCAGTGGCGGCTTTTCAACTTCCATGGTGCGAATTTGCACGCCCGACGTTTGAGTGCGCAACACTAACTTAGGGTTAAAATAAAAAGTATCGTGATCTTGACGAGCTGGGTGATGCTCAGGAATATTCAAGGCATCAAAGTTGTGATAATCATCTTCCACTTCAGGCCCGGCTTTAACTTCAAAACCCAAATCACCAAAAAAACTTTCAATACGAGCAATAGTACGAGATACCGGATGCAAGCCACCGAGCTTAGTACCGCGCCCCGGTAAAGTGACATCAATAGATTCGCTGGCAAGCTGTTGGGCAATTTCCTGTGCGCGTAAAACTTCGCCACGATCAGTTAATAATTTTTGCACTTTCTGTTTGGCAATATTAATGACTTGCCCCATTTTAGGCTTTTCTTCTTTCGGTAATTTTCCTAAGCCTTTCATTTGCTCAGTAAACAAGCCCTTTTTACCTAAAAAGCTAATACGTACTTGATCAAGCGCATTGGGATCGCTAGCGTCACTAATGGCACTTATCGCCTGCGCTACTATGCCATCTATGGTGGTCGTGTCTAAACTCATGATTTCCTCTACAACGGGATGGTACTTTCGATCGTAAAATGGGATCGTAAAAGTGAGAACGTAAAAAATGGGGATGATTTTACACGAAAATCAATGTTTATGTCGGGTAAATACAGTTTAAATAATAAAATCAAATACTGCTCATATATTGCCATGTCACCACCCATTATTCACTTATAGTAGTAACGGCTGCAAGTAGTGCCGTTGCTGGGTGTACGGCATTAAGTTCAGTTAAGCGCTTTACTTGCGAACGGCATGAAAAACCGGTGGCTAATATTTGCTCTTGCGCTAAGCCAACCAATTTTGGTTGCCAGCTTAAGTCAAACAAACCTTTCGAGTTGGCTAAATTAGATTTTTCATGACCATAAGTACCCGCCATACCGCAGCAACCAACACTGACTTTGTCTAGCGCTAAACCAAAATGATTAAAAATGATCAGCCATTCATTTTCGCTATTCACCAAAGCAGTTTTTTCAGTACAATGAGCAAAGAGTTTAAACACTTTTTCATTATTAACGGTTGCTGCTTTAAAGTAATTATCACTTTTAATAAATGACATTAGCCACTCATGGGCTAATAACACGGTAAAATCACCGCGTTTTTCGCCTAAGGTTTTCACGTATTCATCACGATAACAAAGCACCATAGAGGCATCCAACCCTAACATCGGTATAGTTAATTTTGCTAACTGATTTAAAAAATCACTGGCTGATTTTGCTGTTTTAGCAAAACGGCTTAAAAAACCTTTCACATGTTGCGCTTTACCATTGGGTTTAAAGGGCAACAAAATAGGCTCTTTGCCTAATACCTTTATTAACGCCATCATGCTTTGCACGGTATTGGCATCATAAAATGAAGTGAATGGGTCTTGTACAATCAACACATAACCTTTGCACTGTTCCGCAGTTAAACCTTGCAATTTAGCTAAATCAAAACCTGAATAGCCGGTTTTTTTTATTTGTTTTTTCAAAGTAGGTACACTAAGCAATGGTGTATTGACATAACCGATAGTTTTTTCTGATAATTTATCATATGCCTTCAAACTGAGAATGCTATTGACTAGTTTTGGCGCTTTCGCCATTAATGGCGCTAAGATCTCAACGTTAGCAACAAGGTGATCTTTAAGTGGCCTAGGGTAGCGTGAATGATACAAATTAATAAAACGGCTTCTAAAGTCGGGCACATCTACTTTTATCGGACATTGGCTCGCACACGCTTTACACGCTAAACAACCCTGCATAGCTTCCATTACTTCATGAGAGAAATCAGCTTTGTTTTCTTCTTTTGTTAAGAAGGTAATTTTAAACTTTGAGATACTGCTATCCAACAATTTTTTCACCGACCAATTGTTAATATCTTGCTCAAGCGCTAATACATCAACACCTTGTTTTTCTAATAATCGTAGCCATTCTCGCATCAAACCGGCTCGACCTTTAGGCGAATGGCGTCGATCAGAGGTGATTTTGCTCGACGGGCACATCGGGCTATTGGCATCATAATTGAAACACAAACCGTTACCGTTACAATCCATTGCAGCAGTAAAAGACTCTTTTACTTGTACTGGAATTTGACGGTCATAAAAGCCACGTTTGGTATCATCAACGCTAACTAATAACTCGGTTGAATTAATAGGTGTACATATTTTTCCGGGATTCATTTTATTCAAAGGGTCAAATACCGTCTTTATTTTTCTAAGCTCGGTAAATAACACCTCACCAAAAAATTCAGGCCCGTATTCTGAGCGGTAACCTCGTCCATGCTCACCCCACATTAAACCGCGATATTTAGCGGTAAGTTTGACTACTTTATCTGATAAGGTGCGTAATAGTTTTTCTTGTTCAGGATCACACATATCAAGTGCTGGACGAACATGTAACACCCCTGCGTCAACATGACCAAACATGCCATAATGTAAGTTATAACCATCAAGCAAAGCACGAAACTCAACAATAAAATCAGCTAAATTTTCCGGCGGTACTGCAGTATCTTCAGCAAAAGCTAACGGTTTAGGATTGCCCTTTTTTTCACCTGCAAAACCGGCGCCTAATAAACCAACTGCTTTTTTACGCATCGCATAAAGTTTATTAATACTGCTTAAATCTGAGGTGACTTGATAGCCAATGACGCCACTTTGCTCGTTGGCAATGGTTTCATTTAAGCCTTTAGTTAATACCGCTACTTGCTCAGCCAAGGCTTCAATGCTTTCACCATTAAATTCAACAATATTAATGCCGTCCATCACTTTATCTGGCACATCAGTAATTAAATCACTAACGCTATGCCAAACGGTATCTTGCTTGGCTAAATTTAATACTTTGCTGTCGATAGTTTCTACTGAGGTCGCTTTTGCTGCCACTAAAAAAGGCGAATGGCGCAAGGCAGAATCAAAACTGTCATATTTAATATTGATTAAAGTTTTAGCTGGACTAATTGGGGTAATGTTTAATTTGGCTGCGCAAACAAAAGCTAACGAGCCTTCAGAGCCGGTAATTATCCTTGATAAATCAAAAGTATCTAAATTGTGCTCACTATCGCCTTGTAGTACATTTTCTAAGTCATAACCGGTTAGAAAACGATTCAAGCGTGGAAATTTAGTTAGTATTAGCTCTCGGTTGTCTAAACAAGACGCTAACACTTGTGCGATAATGTTGCCATAGTTGGTATCTTCTTTCGCTAAACCTTGCGCTTGAGCAATGGTCATCGGCTCAGTATTTAATACCTCACCGTTAGCGAGTACCGAGGTCAGCGCTAAAACATGATTGGAAGTTTTACCATAAATCAATGAGCCCTGCCCTGATGCATCAGTACTGACCATGCCGCCAATGGTAGCGCGATTACTAGTTGATAAGTCCGGCGCAAAGAAAAAACCGTGGGGCCGTAAAAAGTCATTTAATTGATCTTTAATTACACCCGCTTCCACTTTAACCCATTTTTCTTCAACATTAATGGCTAAGACCTTATTCATGTACTTAGACAAATCAACAATAATACCTGGCGTTAAACTTTGGCCATTAGTTCCCGTACCACCACCACGAGCACTAAATTTAATCTCTTTAAAAGCCTCTTCACTTGAGGTTTGACTTAATAAAACAATGTCTTGCTGGGTACGCGGATGAAGCACCAATTGTGGCAACTGTTGATAAATACTGTTATCGGTGGCTACCGCTAAACGAGCGCTGTAGCTAGCATCAATATCGCCAGTAAAACCTTTAGCGTTTAGTGCGTTAGAGAAATTTTCAAAAATAGCAGGCAAGTGTGCTTGGTGATCAATACGGGGTAACATAAAGCAGTGACACTATAAATAAAATAGAGATCGAGTATATCATGACAACTTTGATGTTTGCTCGGCAAATTAAGCTTAGTAATAAAAAACTTAAGAACATTTTATTACTAAGCTGTTCACTACAAGAATAACTATTTTAAAATAACAGAAACTTTACTTTTAAACTCACTATGACAAGCAATGCAACCGCCGATCATTTTTTGAAAGTCATCTGTGATTAATTTAATATTTTGTTGTTGTGCATTTTTGACCATATTTACAGCCGCATGGTGAACAACATCATCGTTAGCTTTAAATTTAGTCATGTCCGCTGCCATCGCTTTCATTAACTTCATTCTGGTTGCCATACTGGGTTTTGGGTGATCGGCAATATTTTTAGCTGCTTTCTCAATCATAACAAAATCTTCAGTTAACACGGCGGCTGTTAACGCTTGAGTGGCTGTTAATAAACCTTGCATTACTGATTTTAAACTACCCTGCTCAGCTTTATTTACTTGTATAGTATTATCACTAGCCTGCAGCTGAGCTGACAAACCAATGAGTAATAACAATAAAAAGGCTAAGACATTATTGTTGACTGTAAACATTTTTTCTCCAATTATATTTTGAGATATTGCATTATTGCATTATTAGATTTTACTTAGGGCATTATTTTTATGGGTTTCTCTTTTTATTGTAAATTAAATTTTCAAGG
Source organism: Colwellia sp. (assembly GCA_016765685.1). Taxonomy (GTDB): domain Bacteria; phylum Pseudomonadota; class Gammaproteobacteria; order Enterobacterales; family Alteromonadaceae; genus Colwellia. The sequence goes on from JAESPR010000027.1 coordinate 27,581, forward strand.
GTAAATAACAAAGTGTTTTTTGACAATATTTAGCCGCGTTCTGTTAAAACATTGTTAATAGCGGCATAAAAATGTAAAGTAAATTCGTATTTTAAACAGACTCAGAAATATTTGGGTGAAAACATTGAGTTTGTATGGCAGTAAGAAAGTCAAGGATATATTTGTGCAAAATTTATATGAGATACGTCCGCAATAGTTAATATTAAAGAACCAAATGAAAAAGGAGATTTGTACATGAATATAAATGCAACACTATTTGGTCAACTGGTTTTTTTATCAATGTTTATCGTTGGTGGTCTTAGTTATTATCTAGCCAAACGTAAAACAACAAACCCTAAAATAGCAACCCTAATAGGTGTGGTTTTATGTATTACACCACCACTAAATATTGTTTATTTAATTATTTTACTTTTAAAAAATAATATTACCGCTAGTAAATCAACTTAAAACTAACGGTAATGAATATACCTTATACCCATATATGGGTTATGCCAATCTAAACAATGACCTACCTATTATTGGGGTTTGGCATTTAATTAATACTGGATAATGTTTTGGGCAACGAGTGGGATGAATATGCTGAGAGCTGGAATACAGACCCCTCAGTAATGAAATATGCAAACAATGCCTTTAAATCACTTACCGCAGAAGTCGATTTGAATAGCTTGTCTGTTTTTGACTTTGGTAGCGGCACAGGCGCACTTACTGAAATGATTAGCTCAAAAGTTAAACAAGTCGTAGCACTAGACGCATCTACAAAAATGATTGATTTATTAAATGCTAAAAACTTGAGCAATGTTTTGACCATTACTGATTATTTAACTACAGAGCTTATTAATAAAAATCAAGCGTTAAGCCAAAAATTTGATCTTATTATCGCATCATCTATTTGTTCATTTTTACCCGACTATGCTTCAACGCTAAATTTATTAAAAGGCATGCTTAAATCTAGTGGTATCTATATACAATGGGATTGGCTAACAAATAGCGATAATGCAGAGATAGGTTTAACTGAAGAAACCATTAAAAAAGCGTTATTACAAAGTGAGTTCAGTGATATTAAAATAAAGTTTCCCTTTGTAATGCAAAGCTCAAAGAGCAGTATGCCCGTAATAATGGCGATATGTAAAAATACCAAACAAAAAATTTAAACGTACGCTAAATAACCTTTCTCAATGCTAGCTATTGGTTACACAATGTTTCCTGACTGTGCACACCATTAAGGTTTATTATCTAAAACCGCTTCATAAACAAGAGAAATAACACTGCCATATTTACCTGTTTCAAATTCTTTACCTTTAAATTGATAGTTTTTGTCATCACCTTCAATTTCACTGTGACGAGCATTGGTTAATAAAATAATGGCTAAATCATGCTCAGGATCAATAACAGTAACAGTGCCCGTCCAACCGGTGTGTCCGAACGCGCTTGCACTTGCATAAGGGCCGAAGTGCCATTTTCTATCACCGTTATTAGCTCGACGCCAGCCTAAGCCATAGGTGCCATTGCCATCATCTGGTTTAATGAATTGGTCAATTACTTTACCTGAAAACATTTCCTTATCCCCATAGCCACCTCGATTTAATAGGGTTTGTGCTAATACTGCCAGTTCTTGTGCTGTAGAAAACAAACCCGCATGACCGGCTATACCCGCAAACGAATGATAGGCTTTTTCATCGTGCACCTCTCCTTGCAACACGTAAGTACGTACATTATCAAAAATAACTCGATTGCCACGAGTAGTGCCGTGTATTTCGGTAGCGGCAAATTGATTTGTCCTAAAACCTTTTTGCAATGGATTAAATACCGTATTATTTAATCCTAACGGGTGATAAATATCATATTCAACATACTTATCGAGCGACATGTCGCTAATGTTTTCAATAATCATACCTAACAACATGTAATCAGTATCACTGTACATGCGTTTGGTTGATCGCCCTACGGCAAAAGGGATTTTAGTTAAAATTAGTTCTTTAGTACGCTCAACATTTTGTGAGAAAAAAGCAGCGCCTAAATGATTGTCTCGAGTAAAAAACTTAACCTGTGGTGAGTAACCTGCATTATGGGTAAGAATATCTTTTACCGTGCGCAAATCACGCCCGGCACCACGATAAGTGGGTAAATAATGATTAATTGGCAAGCTTACATCTAATTTCCCCTCACTCACTAATTTCATCAGGGCAAAATTAGTGGCAAACATTTTGGTGTTAGAAGCAAGATCAAAAATGGTTTCTGTGGTCATTTTTACCGGAGTAGTCAGCAGTTCTCCGCCATCAGCAAATTTTCTAGCATAACCATAAGCACTATTTTTAATTATTTTTCCGTCTTTAACCACCACCAAAACAGCGCCGGGGAAGCCGTTTTCAACGTCACCTTTAATTAAGGCATCAACCTTGGTGAACAACTTTTTATGCTTTTGGCTGTTATCTTCAAGGGTAGGATAAGGAATAGTAACGCTTAAGTTTGCCCCCAATGGTAATATATTTTCAATTTTAAAAGTATTATCTCCATTTTTGGTGCGTTTTCGTAAACTGTAGCGATAACTATTATAAGCTTGCAATGGTTGGGCAATATTGAGCTTCTCACCATTAACATAAATATCTGCAGATTCTGCATCTTGATTATCAATGATTATTTCACCTCGTCCTTGGTAACTTTTAAAAGTAGCCCGATCGTTAACTAGTTTGCGATCACTACGCGTTTTTTGAGGGTAAACATCATCTATTTGACCTTTTTTACTAAGTACCATTGGCGCTTGCTTTAGTGGTAATAATTCATTTCGATAACGAACTAGCAGTGTTTTTGTTACTACGGGTCTATACTTTTCCAACAGTGCAAATAATGTTGCTATGGTTTGCTCGTCTGCTCTATCGGTAACTTTCCATGGCATAAAGTGCGTTTGAAAAGCATGCAAAACTGCTTGTGTTTGGCTATCTAACTCACCCGTTTCTTTAAGATCATAGCCATAATAATTAAGTGCTCGCTGCACTAAGCCAATATTTGGCAGCTGGCCATTAAATAATTGCCAATATTTAAGTACCGTATTTTGTTCATACCAAGCGCCAATACCTGCCTGATAGAGTTGATACCAAGGAAATTGCGGCCCGGGATCGCTTTTTCGTAACGGAGCTATATCGCTATGCCCAATAATATTTGTTGGTGATATACCAGGGTTACTCTTTAAAATGTCTTTAGACAGTTTGATCAATAGTGCTATTTGTTTGGGATCATAATCAGGAAAAAAGCACATTTGACTTGAACTGATGTCTTGATCCGCCAATAACTTAGTTTTTTGCTGTGGCAACTCCCAACACCGTGGCACATTAACAAGTTCAATGCCGATAGACTGATCGTTTATCGCCTTTCGTCCTTGCCAATAACTACTGCCGGCATGCCAAGCACGTTCATTTTCATTAACCAGTTTTAATACTTTAAGCTCATCATCAAGGTAGCTTTTGTCGTGACTTTCAGGCAATAAATAATGCGCGCTAACACCACTTTTATCGACTAATTTACGCACTGAGCCCTGATAATTTTCCGCAGTATAGTGCATCACTAAAAACTTGATGCGATGACCATAGTTTTTTGAATACATTTTTTCAACAGGCAAGTTACCTGACGTGCAACTGGTTAACATTAAGAAAACAGTTAAAAAAAGTATTGCTTTTAGTGTATTTGTCAGCGATTGGCTCATATCATTTTCATTTTAAATTAATCGTCAATTAATAGTTTACACAGTTACTTATAAGAAGTTGTGCAAATAAATCGCAATTTTTTATTTCAACTTTTTATGGCTACATTGATCGAGTAAATATAAGACTGATTGATAAGAAATACCTGAATGCTCTGATAAGCCAATTTCACAGGTTCGACTATTACTTAAACCCCGATGGCAATTATTTGGTACTTGCGCTTTTAACGGCGCTAAGGCGGCTTTATTTAATTCCGGGTGATAAAAACCTTTGTCACCCGCAAAACCGCAACAATAAATATGGTTAGGGATGATAATATTGTCACTGCAAGCGTAAGCAATAGCTTGTAAATATTGACCTTCATCCATTTTTTTGCTGCTGCAAGTTGTATGGAGCATAAAGGTTTCATTGGCTTTTTTTATGGTTAACTTATTTAACACGTATTTAGCAATAAACTGAGTCACTTCTAACATGTTAACTTTTTCATTAATATCAATCGTGCTTTGTCCAATATTAGGTTGTAAATCATTGCTTGTTAACGTTAGCGCACAAGGACTAGCATCGGTTATTACTGGCCACTGACCTTGTTTTGAATATTGCTCAATAGTAGTGAACAACTCTTGCTTTTTTGCCTTAGCGGTATCATTCAAACCTTTAGATAACCACGGCATTCCACAACAAAGCTTATTCGCTTGCGAAGGAATAATAACTTCAATATCAGCCTTATTTAACAGTGAAATAACGACGTCTTGAATAGCCCGTTGATCTTGTGCTTTATTATCGGCGGCAAAAATTCGATTACCACAGGCGGGAATATAAACCACTTTATTAATAAACTTTTTACTGTAATGAGTCACCGCTATTGGTTTAGCGCCTGCTGGCCAAGTTTGACGCCATTTAGGAGTTAAATTACCTGAGACTTTATTAAGTGCTGAAAAAGTATGCTGCATCACTTTATCACCAACAACTTTGTTCACTAATTGCATAGCGTTCAAACTAAATCTAGCAATGCGACTAAGGTTAGCGAAGTTTTTAGCTAAATGTTGACTTATACGTCCATCGGTATTTGCCTTTGCTCGTAAGTTTTTAATAAATAATCCAGTATCAATACCTACCGGACATTGCTGACCACATAAGCCGGTTGCCGCACAACTATCAACACCAAAATATTGGTAATCTTGTTCTAGGTTATCTAATTCTTGTTGTTGCTCTTTAGTAATAGTGCCCTCTTGACGTTTTTGCTGTAACAAGGAGATTTGTCGCCACACCGCAATGCGTTGTCTTGGCGAAAGCGTTAATGTTAATGATGGACAAACTGACTCACAAAAACCACATTCAATGCACTTATCAATGATTGAACTGGAAGATCTATCATCGGTTTTTGTCATTATTTTTAAATGTTTAAGATGGGCTTTCTGGTCTTCATTGATGATCACCCCAGGATTTAAAATACCTTGTGGGTCAAACAATTTTTTCAGCTTTTTCATCACCAAATAAAGTTCACTACCCCACTCTAGTTCAACAAAAGGCGCTATGTTTCGCCCAGTACCGTGCTCGGCTTTTAATGAACCTTGATAATCAACAGCAATCAGGTGTGCAACCGCGACCATAAAAGCATGATAACGGTCTATTTCAATTTGAGTATCAAAGCCTTGAGTAAACACAAAATGCAAGTTACCCGCAAGTGCATGACCAAAAATAATAGCTTCATCGTAACCAAATTGGCTGAACAACAAGTGTAATTGCGTAACCGCTTGGGCTAGTTGAGCTACAGGTACCGCCACATCTTCAATCACCACAGTGGTGCCACTAGCGCGCACTGCACCTACGGCAGGAAACATACCTTTGCGCATTTTCCACAAATTAGCGATAACGTGCTCATTCGTGCTAAAAGCCTGCTGTGCAATAAGTTTATCTTCAAGTTTAACGATATGGCAATTTAACTGTTGCTCGAGCTGAGACAATTGCTGTTGACTGTTTGCGCTAAATTCAATTAACAAAGCGGTACTGCCTTTAGGTAAAATATTGGGTATGCTAACTAGCGCCTTAATTTGCTCAACGACCGAGTTAAGCGCTCTAACATCCATTATTTCTACCGCATCTACGCTCTCATTTGCTAATTCACCCACTAATTTACACGCTGTTTGCATGGTATCAAAAATAAAAAAACCGGCCATTTTAAATGGCAAAATGGCTACGGTGTTATAGGTAATATCACTAATAAAAGCTAAGGTTCCCTCAGAGCCAATCATTAAATGACTAATAATATCAATGGGGTTTTGATAATCCACTAACGCGTTAATACCGTAACCCGTGGTATTTTTTAATCGATATTTATGCTGAATTTTTTTAACTAAACTAGGCTGTGTTTTAATATCGGCAACAATTTTCATTAACGAGGCAACAAAGTCACCATGATTTGACAAGAATTGCTGACATGAGTTTTTATCACCCGTATTTAATTGACTGCCATCAGCAAAAACCAAATTGATACTCGCCAACGTATGATAACTGTTGTTTTTAACCCCGCAACACATACCTGAGGCATTATTCGCCGCGATGCCGCCAATTTTACAGCTATTAATGGATGCTGGATCAGGACCAATTTTGTGTGCATAAGGGGCTAACGCGTGATTAGCATGCCCGCCAATCACACCCGACTGCAAAGTGATTTGCTTGCCATGATTATGAATGGTTATATCATTCCAGTGAGGTGAAAGAATAATAAGCACTGAATCTGTGATCGCTTGACCAGACAAACTGGTGCCCGCAGCACGAAAAGTTACCGGTATTTTACATTGTGATGCTAACCTCAATATTTGCACTAACTCTTGTTCGTTTTCAACGCTAATAACCATTTTAGGTACTAAGCGATAAAAACTAGCATCCCCTCCATAGGCAAAACGCTGAATATAGCGCGTAATTATATTTTCTGGTGCCAGAATATGGTGAATACTATGGCTAAATTGAGTAATGTCAGTAACAGTATTCATAAAGTGGTTAACATCCTAGGTTATTCCTTGGTTCAAAGCACAGTAAATTTTTTATTACAGTATCACTATTGATTGATAAATATTTAAACAAAAATTTCATGGTAAATATGGGTTAATACTAGATTAAGCTAATAAATTAATGATATAAACTAGCGAATAAAAATAAATTATTAATATCAACTTAATAGCACAGGTTTTTATGTCTACATTTACTAAAATTAAAGCAATCAAAGATTCCCTGTCACACAGTGAAGGTAAGTTAGCTGATTTTATTCTTAATTCATCCAACGCTATTCGAGAACTGTCTTCTCAAGAATTAGCCAATGTCGCAGGAGTAAGCCAATCTAGCGTGGTTAAATTTACGCAAAAACTAGGTTACAAAGGTTACCCTACTTTTAAACTTGCCGTTATGGATGCCCTTAATAGTGAGGCTATAAATAACGAACAAAATAATGACCACTTACATGGCAAAATTACGTTAACTGATTCTTTAGAACAATTAGCTACTAAGTTACTGAGTAGTAAGATTTCTGTACTGAATGAAACTAAAAGTCTTAACGAAGTAAAATCCATTGAAGGTGCGGTAAATTTAATAAAATCAGCTAAGCGCATTCTTATTTGCGGCCTAGGTGGTTCAGCTCTGGTCGGTTATGACTTCTCGTATAAGTTACAAAAAATTGGTTATAGCGCCATCGCTAATTCAGACGCTCATGCACAACTTGCTTTAGCGGCAACTTTTACTAAAGACGACCTTGTTTTTGCTATCAGCGAGTCTGGTCAAACGTTTGAAGTTATCGAAATTTGCCAGCAAGCCAAACAATGTGGTGCTGGTATTATTTCATTAACCAAATACGGTAAAACTCAAGTATCAAGTTATGCTGAGATAAAACTTTACTCCATTGCTGAAGCTGATTCATTACGCTTGTCGTCTATTCTTGCCCGCACCGCGCAAGAATATATTATAGATATTTTATTTATTGCTATCACCCAGTCGTCGAGACAAAGTAGAAAACTGCTTGAAAAAACTAATACCGTTATTGCAAACTTTAGAAATTCAACCGAGCGATAAATCAACCACCACATTTTTTAATAGCGATTTCTTAATAGATATTTCTTAATAGAGTAAGTAGGGTTTTCTCCTTGTTTTAAATTTTATTAAATTTTGCTGCCAACTTAGCTTTATTTGTTGCGCTGATTTACCGGCAATAATTGCTTTTCTTAACTTGTCTGTGCCGCTGAGTTTGTCCATAAAACTAGCACGAGTGAAAAATACTTCATTTTGCGCGATAAAGGCGTTGTGCCAATTTATAATAAAATGCAAATCTAAGCCACGAACCTTACTGTTACGTAAATCTTGTCCTAATAAGTTTTCATTCATCAACTTAGGTTTGAATGCAGCGCCGGGAGTTGATACTGGCATAAAAGCAAACTCACCTAACGAAATTTTATCATGACCGATCACCTGAAAAGGAAAACTAGTGCCGCGGCCAATGCTAATGGGAGTTGCTTCAAAAAAACCCAGTGATGGATATAAACTAATAGCGGTATCATTAGGTAAATTAGGGCTTGGTTTTACCGGCAATGAATAAAATAGAGTACGTTGATAGTTTTTCATGCTGATCACGGTCAACTTCAATGGTTTTTCGATTTCAAGCCACTTTTCACCGGTAAACATCAAAGCCAATTCAGCAACTGTCATACCATGAAGCAAAGGTATTTCGTGCAAGCCAACAAAAGAAGTGAATTCAGGCTCTAATATTGGCCCATCAACAAACCCACCATTAGGGTTTGGCCTATCAAAAACAATAAAAGTCACACCCGCATCAGCTGAGGCCTCCATCATATAATGCATTGAACTGATATAGGTATAAAAGCGCACACCGACATCTTGAATATCAAAAATAATCACATCAAGTTTTGCCATAATATCAGCGGATGGTTTACGGTTTTTTCCATAAATAGAAACCAGAGGCAAGCCCGTTTTCTTATCTATGCTTGAGTTAAATTTTTCACCGGCATCATGCAAGCCACGAAAGCCATGCTCTGGTGCGAAAATAGCCTGAACATTAATGTTATTCGCAATAAGCACGTCAACTAAGTGCTTGTTACCCACCATTGAAGTTTGATTAACCACCAAACCGACCCGTTTATTTTGCAACAAAGGCAAATAATGCGGTGCTTGCTCAGCCGCAACGATTATTCTATTGGTCGATAAAGGTTTGGGGATTACTGGTACAGGGTGCTGTCCAGCTGACGGTATTTTTTCGCCCAGTGTCGGTGTGCAAGAAAGCAGAGGTAAGCTCACTAACATAAGTACCACACTGCTCGTTAATAATTTTTTTAAACATGAAACCATAATAAAGTCTTTTTTAATTTTCAGCTTGCTGAACCGCTTGTCGTAAAAACCCCTTGTTCTTCACTAAACAAACTCTAGCTTGCTCAATATTTAAACCCGTTAATATCATTAAAGTCGCGTGTTTGGCATTGTTTTTGGCATGTTCTAAAGCTTGTTTCGCACAATCGTAGTTACAATCGGTAGCTTGCATTACAATTCTCACAGCACGAGCATGTAGTTTTTCATTGCTAGCACTGACATCTATCATTAAGTTTTTATAACTTTTACCGATGCGGATCATGCTAGCAGTACTGAGCATGTTCAAAATTAATTTCTGCGCAGTGCCAGATTTCATTCGAGTAGAGCCCGTTAACACTTCTGCGCCAACAACCGCGCAAAGATTTATATCATTAGCTTGTTTAAATGTTTCATTATAACTACAGCTAATACCAATCACCGTTGCACCAATAGATTTTCCGTACTTCATTGCTGAAATTACATAAGGAGTACGGCCACTAGCAGCAATACCAACTAAGACATCGTTCGCTGATAACTCAGTGTTTTTAAGATCATCAATAGCAAATAATTCGTTATCTTCTGCACCTTCTACTGCTTTATAAATAGCCTTATCACCTCCGGCAATAATACCGATGACTTGTTTATCACCAACACTAAACGTTGGCGGGCACTCAACCGCATCTAAAATGCCTAAACGACCACTAGTACCGGCACCGATGTAAATTAACCGTCCTCCCTTTGCAAAAGCGGCAACAATTTTATCAACCGCTTGAGCAATTTCTGGAATGATCCCTTTTACTACACCCGCTACTTTTTGATCCTCACTATTAATTTTCTCTAAAACGCCTTGCGCGTCGAGTAGATCTATATCTAAGGTTTCTGTATTTTGATCTTCCGTAGAAATTTTATCTAACTCATCAACGAGTTGGAACTGTTTATTCATCAACGATGTCTTCATAGTTAACCTTTAAATTTGCTATTACATCTGAATAATAGCCTAATGTGTACTAGTCCTAAAAATGCAATTTCAAACACACAGTTCTAAACACACAGTTAAGAATATATTATTCCAAAAGTCATGTAAACAAGGAATTCAAGTAAGTTAGACTTCAAAAAACTCTATCACTAAAGAAACATGGTACACTGGAAAGAAGTGTTAGGCTTCTCGCCAGTAAATTATCGATAATGAATTATATCTCAAGAAAAACCCTCGCCATTATCAACCTACCCGCTTTAATAAGTAATTATCATTGTCTCGCTAATTTAGCACCGCAAAGTGAAACCATCGCAGTTATTAAAGCCAATGCTTATGGCCATGGCGCAATAACAGTAGCAAAACATTTAGATAATATGGTGCCCGCTTTAGCCGTTGCTTTTATTGATGAAGCGCTAGTATTACGTGAAGCGGGCATTACTTCTCCTATTTTAATTTTAGAGGGGCCATTGTCTGAACAGGACTTTGTGATCGCATCAAAGCATAATTTTTGGTTAATGCTCCATAACGGGGCGCAAATTGATTGGTTAATCAAACAAACACCCATTTATAGTGGCAAACTCTGGCTTAAAGTGGATACGGGTATGAACCGTTTAGGTTTAATGCCCAGTCAAGTAAGCAATATTTTAGCTACATTGCCAAGTCAGCAATTAAAAAAGTTAGTACTTTGTACACACTTTTCTAATGCTGAAGAATTAGATAACCCAAAAACCTTGTTACAAATAAAACGACTAACACAAGTTAATCAAATACATGGCTGCAAAAAAAGTTTAGCTAACTCGGCAGGCATAATTAACTGGCGCGAAAGCCATGGTGATTATAATCGCCTTGGCATTGCTTTATACGGCGCAACACCGTTATTAGCTAAAAAATTGCCGATTAAATTAATACCCGTGATGACCTTACAATCAACGGTTATTAGTATCAGAAAGTTAAATATTGGGGAGTCGGTTGGATATGGTGAAACTTGGCAAGCAAAACGCCCTTCAATTATAGCGACTATTGCTATTGGTTATGCCGATGGTTACCCAAGAAGCGCCAAAGTTGGCACACCAGTGTGGTTTAAAAGTCAGCTGGCTCCATTAGTTGGGCGTGTTTCTATGGATATGATCACCGTTGACATTACCGATATTGACAAGGTTGAACTAGGTGATTTAGTCGAATTATGGGGAGAAAGTTTGGCCATTGAAACGGTGGCAGAGTATAGCAATACTATTAATTATGAGTTACTAACTCGAGTTTCAGCACGAGTTCCTAAAAAGTATACCTTGTAAATACCCAGAGTAGAGTTTAAATTTAAACGAACCTTACTCAATACCAAGGTACTTATGCACTTGCACAGATAAGCGCCAATTATTAGCAATACAGGTTTCAATAGCTAATTCAGTCGCTCGTGCTTTTTGACTAATGGGTTGTAAATAAATAGGGGTATTCTTAATCTCATGCTCAACTAACAGCGCTTTAAGATCGTCCACATGTTGCTGGGTGGCAATAGGGTGTTTAATTTCATTCGCACGCAGCATCGCCGAATGGATAATAGGATATCCACCGCGCATATTTACTTTAGGCGAAACCGTCACCCAGCACTTGGTAGATACCTGGATTGAAAAAGTACCGGAAGTTTCAACTTGAGTGCTATAACCTAAATCCTCAAAAGCGCTGCACAGCGGCATTAAGTCAACCATACAAGGCTCTCCTCCCGTAATAACGATATGCTTGGCTTGGTAACCTCGCTCTGAAACTAAAGCGAGTATTTCCTCAATTGAGAAGTTAGCCCATTGCGAAGTTTCTTGTGATTTAGCAAGTACCTCCTCCGGTGTTACTTCATCACCTAACTCTATTTCCCACGTGTGTTTAGTATCACACCACGAACAAGCGACTGGGCAACCTTGCAAACGAATAAATATTGACGGTTGACCGGTAAATGAGCCTTCACCTTGAATAGTTTCAAAGAGTTCATTAATTTTGTATTGAATCATTTTAATTTGTGCTTTTGCCTGCTAGGTTAATCAAGTAAAATATACCTTATGGATTATACCCTATTTATTTTTAAGAGACCTTACAATGACAGAAAAACTATCCACTGAAAAAGTCCTTGCTGATAAAAGAGCGGCTGAAAAAGTTGTTGTTATTTATTCAGGTGGCATGGATTCATTTACCGTTCTTAACCGTGCTTTAAAAGATGGTAAAGAAGTGTATGCACTTTCATTCAATTATGGTCAGCGCCATGTCAAAGAGTTGGAGTGTGCCAGCAGTGTTTGTATTTCGTTAAACATAAGACATAAAGTTATTGATATTTCAGCTATTAATCAATTATTAGCAGGTTCTTCACTGACTGATGATATAGATATTCCTGAAGGTCATTACGAAAGTGAAAATATGAAATCAACTATAGTGCCCAACCGTAATATGATTTTATTATCATTAGCGGTAGGTTATGCCGTTTCAGTTGGCGCCGAGCAGGTTTATTATGGTGCTCATAGTGGCGATCACGCAATTTATCCTGATTGTCGTCCAGAATTCGTGCAAAAGATGAATGATGTTTGCCATATTGCGAATTATGAAAGTGTTGAAATATTCAGCCCCTATTTAATGGTAAACAAAACCGCTATTCTAACAGATGGACTTAGCATGGGTTTAGATTATAGCAATACTTGGACTTGTTATAATGGTAGAGAAAAAGCTTGTGGTAAATGTGGCTCTTGCCAAGAGCGCCTTGAAGCCTTTGCTGAAAATAAACTTACTGATCCAATTGCATACGAATAATAACCGACAACAATGACCTAAAATAATAAGTGATATTATGTCTAAGCAATCGTTAAAAACAAATAAAATAGACGAATTACGCGGTAAAACTTACCTGTTATTGGAAAGTAAGACGCATACAAGCATTACCGCAAAAATTATCACTTGGTTATTAATTTTACTTATTATTAGCAATGTTATTGCGGTAATAATTGCTTCAGAGCAAGACTATTTCCTGTACTATAAACAAGCATTTATTACCTTTGAAGTGATTTCAATCGCCATATTTTGTGTTGAATATTTACTTAGGGTTTGGTGTTGTGTAGAGGCTAAGGAGTATCAAAGTAGCACTAAGTTTAATGCCCGAGTAAAATACTTTTTCACGCCAATCGCTATAATTGATTTATTAGCCTTTTTGCCTTTCTTAATCGCACTATTTTTTACAATAGACTTGCGAACATTACGGTTGATCAGAGTATTAAGGCTGTTAAAACTAACCCATTACTTTAAAGGCTTTAATATTTTTATTACCGTTATTGCCAAAGAATTAAAAAGTATAACCGCAGCCATGATGGTAATGGTGTTTTTAATTATTATTGCCGCAAGTTTAATGCACTCTGTTGAAGGAACCATACAACCACAAGCTTTTGGCAGTATTATGCATTCCTTTTGGTGGGCCGTTGTTACCATGACAACGGTTGGTTATGGTGATGTTGTTCCGGTAACTGCCTTAGGAAAAGTAATATCAACTTTTATCATGCTTATTGGTGTTGGTTTAGTGGCACTACCGGCAGGTATGTTAGCTGCTCGTTTTGGTGAAGAATTAAGAGAGCGTAAAAAAAAACCTCAATGCCCATATAAAAGATGCGTTATCAAATGGTTTCATAGATACTGAGCAACACCAAGCATTAGAAGAACTTGCCAACAAACTTGAAATAGAGCCAAATGATTTACAACGAAGCATCACCCTATTAAAACAAGGTCATCACAAAGAAAAGTGCCCTCATTGCGGTAAATAAAAAAAATATCCCTATTAAAAGTATTTATCATAAAGAATACTATCTTGAATAATACCTTGAATAATACCTTGAATAATATATTGAATGTTAATCTCTTTTAGTACTATAGAATATTATCTTCCTTTGATTTTCTTTTAAGACAAAATTTATATAACCCTTATTTCACGGTAGTCTAGACTTAATAAGTGTCCACAAAGATATTAAGGATATTTTATGAGTGCAATGTTCAGATGCCAAGCACGACGTTTAAACACAATGATTGACGCCAACAATGAAACACAAGCGCATATTTACCTGGAGCAATTATTACTTTTTCCTGTTGATATACAAGATAAAATAATTGAAGAAATAAGTCATTTAAGCAATTGTAGTAGTGATGCCGTTGCTCATATTATTGGTCATTACTCAATTATGGATCTCCAATGACGGATCTCCAATGACGGTTCTCAAATAGTTGATTTATATATAAATGGTTAAGTGCTTAATTGCTGAGTTCTTAATTTAGCAATATCATCGCGAATTGAAGCAGCTTGTTCAAACTCTAAGTTTTGTGCATGGCTATACATAGTTTTTTCAAGTTGCTCAATTTTATTATCTATTTCTTTTGTGGTTAATGTTTGATAATTAGCATGCTGTTCAGCCACCCTATCTAATTCTTTTGACTGGCTAAAACCGCCAACATCCATTACATCGGTGATTTTTCTAACCACACCTTTGGGCGTAATATTATTATCAATATTATACTGATGTTGCATTTTTCTTCGGCGCTGCGTTTCATCAATGGCTTTGCGCATAGATTTTGTGATTTTATTTCCATAAAGAATAGCTCTACCATTAATATTACGAGCTGCCCGACCAATAGTTTGAATTAACGAACGCTCTGAACGTAAGAAGCCTTCTTTATCCGCATCTAAAATGGCAACAAGTGATACTTCTGGCATATCTAACCCTTCACGTAATAAGTTAATGCCCACTAAAACATCAAATTTTCCTAAACGAAAATCGCGAATAATCTCGACACGTTCAACCGTATCAACATCAGAGTGTAAATAACGAGCTTTAATACCATGTTCATCTAAATAATCCGTTAAATCTTCCGCCATGCGTTTGGTTAATGTGGTCGCTAACACACGCTCATTTAACGGCAGACGTTTGTTAATTTCAGATAACAAATCATCAACTTGTGTTTCAACACCGCGCACTTCAATTTGCGGATCTAACAAACCGGTAGGCCTAACCACTTGCTGTGCAATATCCCCAGCTGATTTTTCAATTTCATAATTGCTTGGCGTTGCTGACACATAAATGGTCTGTGGTGACAGTGCTTCAAATTCATCAAACTTCATTGGTCGGTTATCAAGGGCTGATGGCAAACGAAAACCATATTGCACCAAGTTTTCTTTACGAGATCTATCACCTTTATACATGGCGCCAATTTGCGGAACGGTGACATGCGATTCATCAATAATGAGCAAACCATCGTCAGGTAAATAATCGAACAGAGTTGGCGGTGCCTCTCCCTGCTTACGACCTGATAAATACCGCGAGTAATTTTCGATACCTGAGCAATAACCCAATTCAGTCATCATTTCAATATCAAATTGAGTACGCTGCATAATTCGCTGCTCTTCAACTAAACGATTATTATCTTTAAGATATTGAGATCGCTCCTTTAGCTCTATTTTAACTTTATCTACTGCGGCTAAAATTTTCTCTCGCGGTGTGGCGTAGTGAGTTTTAGGATAAACAGTAACCCGCGCTAAAGTACGCTCAACTTGCCCGGTTAAGGGATCAAATTGACTAATACGTTCAATTTCCTCATCAAATAATTCAATACGTAAAGCCAATCGGTCAGACTCAGCGGGAAAAACATCAATCACATCACCTCGTACTCGATACGTAGCCCGGGCAAAAGCGACATCATTGCGAGTATATTGTAGCTCAGCTAAACGACGCAAAACATCACGCTGATTAATAATATCGCCAACACTGATGTGCAACATCATTTTCAAATAAGAGTCTGGATCACCCAAACCATAAATAGCGGACACAGAGGCGATAATAATAACATCGCGGCGCTCTAATAATGCTTTAGTGGCCGACAGGCGCATTTGTTCAATATGCTCATTGACCGAAGCATCCTTTTCAATAAAAGTGTCTGTGGTTGGTACATAAGCTTCAGGTTGGTAATAATCGTAATACGAGACGAAATACTCAACGGCATTATTAGGGAAAAACTCCTTCATTTCACCATAAAGCTGCGCGGCTAAGGTTTTATTTGGCGCCAACATCATGGTCGGGCGATTCAACTTTTCAATAACATTGGCAACCGTGAACGTTTTACCTGACCCCGTGACCCCCAATAATGTTTGGTGAGCTAAACCTGACTCTATGCCATCTAATAGTTGCTTAATAGCTGTTGGTTGATCACCACTTGGAATGTAATCTGATTTCAGTATAAAAGGTTTAACCGATATTTCTTTCAGGGTGTTTGCTTTCAAATTTTTTATGTTCAAGATAACGGTTCCTTAACAATAAACTCACTTTTACTAAACTGATTAGAGAAAAGTCGATAAGAAATAGCAGCCATAATAAGATTACCTATTAAAGCGCCGATAAAAAAACCATGTAAACCATAATAATAGCTACCCAAATAAGCTAAGGGCACATAACAAATAAATAACCTCACCACACTTAATACCAAAGCAATCATAGGTTTGTGTAAAGCGTTAAATGAGGAGTTAGTTAAAATGATAACCCCTTGCAAACCATAACCTAAGGGTAAAATCCAAATAAAGAGTACGATGATATCCGCCACTTTTTGTTCCGTAGCGAAAGCAGATGCAATCCAAGGTGCTGCGATAATAAGAACGACATAAATAAAAACCTGCCAGAGTAAGACAAACTTAATAGACCTTTTATAGGCTTGTTTAACACGGTGCATATGGCCGGCGCCGAAGTTTTGGCTGATAAAAGGCGGCAGACTCATTGACATAGCTAAAACCACCAGACAGGCTATGGACTCTATTCGAGAGCCAACACCAAAAGCCGCAACCACAGATTCGCCATACCCTGCAGCAATAGCCGTCATAATAGCTGCAGCTATTGGCGTTAACATATTTGCGCCGGCTGCGGGTAAGCCTATCTTTAATATTCCCCGACACGAAGCAAGTAATTGCTTAATGGGTAATAAATGAGTGTGAATTAAGTTTTTTTGTTTTGTTAAAATAATCAATACAAAAATAAAACCAAAAAACCAAGAAATGAGCGTGGCTATTGCTGCGCCTTGTAATCCCATCGCAGGAACAGGGCCAAAGCCGAAAATAAAAACAGGATCAAGTATCGCATTAATCAATCCGGCACTCCCCATCACGATACTGGGTGTTTTAGTATCACCTGACGCACGAAGTATCGCATTACCTATCATAGGGCCAATTAAACAGACACTGCCAATATACCAAATATCCATATACTGATGAATTAACGGTAATAAAGAAGCTTCAGCACCAAGTAAAGTGAAGAGTTCATCGGTAAATAAATAACCTACAAAAGATAAACTAATGACAACTATCGCGGCTAAATATAAAGCGGCAGTGGCAGAGTCTTTGGCAGACTGGTGGTCGTTATGACCAAGAAATTTCGCAATAACAGCGGATGTACCTATCCCCAAGCCTATCATTAGGCTGATCACAGTAAAAGTAACCGGAAAGGTAAAACTAATCGCAGCCAATGGTTGTGTGCCCAATAGACTAACGAAAAATGTATCAACCAAATTAAACGTCATCAACAAAATCATGCCGTAAATCATCGGAATGGTCATTCGTTTTAAGGTGCTGGTAACGGGATCTTCGAGCAAATTAACCGGTTGTTTTTTATTTTTAGCTATTGTATCTGACGTCATTAATAAACTTCATAAAGGTGGTAGTTAAAGGCTTACAATTAAACATCCTTTTTTAAGGAGGTTTATGGACGCAGGTTATTAGATAACGCAAGATCATATCGTCCTAAGCAAGCATTAATAAAAAATATGCGCCCTGAAATGCATAGCTCGAGTTCATTTGAGTATACAGCATCTATTGTAATCAAAACCAAAAGAAATTCACAGTAAATGTGACTAAAGCCTTTTGTGATTAAAAATTAAACCAAACAGTCAATAAAACAGCAAAACAAACCTAACCCCTTATTTTAACAGGTTATTTTAAAATACTCACTTAACTATTGACTTACCTACAAGCTAAGTAAAACGAGATTGTAACGAGTTATTACAAATTAGCTAACATAGTTATCCACAGCTTTGGTGGATAACTGGATTTTTCATCATATTTTAGAAAAAAACACTCAATCATGTAGATAAACTACTCAGAAGTGTCGATAAACTAACTTTAGCGAACGCAATTTAAGCAAACAAACTAATAAATGATTTTTTTCTTATTTTTGTGTTGACACTTTGGCAACAGGTCTTTAATATTCCGCCCCGTTAGCCAAGTTGCTTGGTAAACGATTCCCCAATAGCTCAGTTGGTAGAGCGATGGACTGTTAATCCATGTGTCACTGGTTCGAGCCCAGTTTGGGGAGCCACATTTTATGTTAGCGACAAATGAAGAGCGGTAGAGCGATGGGCTGTA